>CAYOQB010000032.1:0-34952 GCA_964406035.1 uncultured Solibacteraceae bacterium
GGTCTCGGGTCCCGAGGGGGTTGAGTTTCGCGAGTCGGAAACGGGCACGACGGAAGTTGCGCTGCCGCTCGCGGGAACATACAAATTCCGGGTGACGGTGAAGGACAGCGTGGGCGCGGCCGAGGGCGAGATCGAGATCGGCGCGGTGGCTACGGATAACAAGGGCGTGGTGATTTACCCCGACGAGGGCACGGCATTCCTGTTGGGTCCAATGACCATGTGGGGCAAGTCGCCGTGGCAATTCTTCGATGTGACGGATCGAAAGGTGGCGGACACGCTCGGTCCGGCAGTGCCTCCGCTGGCGCAGGGACAGGTGAGGCCAGGGACGGTGGCGATCAATCCGGCGTGGACCGGCCCCGCTTACATTGAAGGAACCGGAACGCAGTTTACGCGGGAGTTCGGGTGCGCGGGCGTGCTGCAGAACGCGATCACCGCGAGCGAGACCGCGATCACGGTGCAAGCGGACTATGGCTCGGCCTACCAGGTGAACCAGTCGATTCAGATTGGCAGTGAGTTCCTGTATATAACCGCGATTGCGGGCGACACGCTGACGGTGGAGCGGGGACGGGGCGGCACCGCCGCGGCGGCGCACGCAGCGGGCGATCCGGTGCGGGCGGTGGCAAACGTGTTCGTGCACTGGAATCCGCCGGGAGAACCGGAAGGCTCGGGCAAGCTGTTTGTCGAGGTCTCCCGCAGCCAGAACTGCACCGATACGCGGCTTTACCTTTCTGAGTATTACTATCCTCATCCGGCGCAAAGCGGGCTGACTTACTCGCGGGTTGCGGGAGCGGAGATTCTCAATATTTACAACTACGGCTACGCCGGTCCCGGCGGAACCTACAACTGGAACTACTACGACAACGTCGTCTCCTACTACCGGATGTATTACCGGACGGGGCTGACCAAGTATCGCGACTGGGCGCGAGCGCTCGCGGACACGTGGTGGCTGATGCCGCTGGACCACGGAATGGCGGGCATTGTGCCCCGCGTTGGCGCGGCAATGGGGATCATGCTGCGGGCGATCGACGGCCGTCCGGAGTGGTGGCCGGGAATCAAGAGGTACGTGGACACGCAGTTCAACGGCTGGGTGCTGTTTCAAAGTTGCAGCGATTGCGCGGTGCCCGCACGCAATGTGTATGAACCGCGCGAGAGCGGGTACGCCACGCTGTACATGGCGCTTTTGGCGAAGCTGCATCCGGATGCCGCGGTGCGTGATGAGTCGTACACGAAGGTCAAGAACGCGGTGATGAATTACTGGCTGCCGAAGCAGCGCATCTCCGACGATGAGCTTCAGAACGGCGAGTTCTGGACGTTCTACACGCAAAATCCCGCGTATGGGCAGGGATCGCAGCCGTTCATGCACGCCTGGCCGATGCTCGGGCTGCTGTACACCCGAGAGGTGATGCTGGAGCGCGGCGACACCGCGGAGGCGGGGCAGGTGCAGGCGGCGGTGGAGCGTGCGGCGCAGTTTCTGTGGAACACGCGGGATCAGCGGCGCCGCGGGCTGTACTACACGGTGCACTACAACTACTGCAGCGCGCCGGGCGACATTCTGATCGACCCGATCCGCGGTTTCCGCTCCTGTGACTCGGGTTGCGGCGACATCGCGGTATGCAACCGCTCGCTGCTCAACACGGTGATCGGACCCGTGAGCTGGCTGTACCGGATCACCGGCAACCCGGTGTACCGGGATTACGCGGAGGAGTGGTTCGCCGCGAACTTCGGCGGTCCGGATGGCGGCTCCAACAGCATGACCAAAGCCACGGGGCCGCTGGCCGACGGCAAGCACGGCGAACTGGGCAACGCACTGCCCTCCTGCGCCAGTGCCGCTCCGCCATGCGGAGGCGATACCGGTCCCTCACCCAAAGGCGCGAAGGATTGGGCGCAGGGCACGGGAGCGGCGGGGGCCGGCACGCACCTGGGACACCGGCTGGGCGGCGTGGATGCCCCATCCAACACCACGGCGCAGTTTGCTTTCCAATTGGCGGATTTCGCGCCGGCGGACCGGGCGCGGGTGACGGTGATTCAGCCGAGCGGCAAGTCCCAAGTGGTGAACTGCGCGGCCTCGCCCTGCGCGCTTCCGGTGGATGCCCGCCAGGGCGACCACATGGTTCGGGTCGAGTACCTGGACAGCGGCGGGCGCGTGGTGAACAAAGCCAAGGCCAGGCGCATGAAGGTGTGCAAATAGACTACGCGGGCGAGGCCACCTTCTGGGCACGCATGGCTCGCATCCAACCTTCCAACACCACCAGCGACCAAAGTTGCTGTGCGGCGCGATTCTCCCGCCGAACTTCCTGAAGTGCTCGCTCGAAAGAGCCCTTCACCAGCCAGCCTTCGCTTTCGAGCAGCGATTCCGATGCCGCCATCTCCAACTGGGGACGCCAGCTTCCCGCCAGCCAATTGGAGACCGGAACGGTGAAGCCCTGCTTGCGCCGGGAGGCGACTTGCGGTCCGACGCGGCGGCGGACAATTTCCCGCAGAATGGCTTTCAGTTCACCGCCGCGCAATCGGAGCTCGTGGGGCAGGGACGCGGCGAAGTTCCACAACTCCTGGTCGAGGAACGGTGAGCGAGCCTCCAGCGCGTAATGCATGGCCGCGCCGTCCACCTTAGTCATGTATTCGGCGACGAAGCGGGTGCGGCGTTCGTATGCCAGGAAGTCGCGCATCAGGGTGCGGCCGGATGTTCGCTCCAGATTGCGATGGGACAGTTGCAACCGGCGCAGGCGGTCGCCAAGGATGCCGCGCTGCTGGTGGTACTGAAGCCCTTCGTGGGCGCGCGCGACGCCTGCCAGCCCGAGCATCGCGAAATCCATCAGGTGCACCGGGCGGCGCATCGCGGAAATCCGGGAGAGCGGCCGGCGCATCGCCGGCCACAGCGAAGCGGCGGCATCGGGCAGCATTTTCGCCAGCCGTTGCGCCTGCAGGTACTTGGCATGGTGGGTGTAGCCGAGGAAGACGTCATCGCCGCCATCCCCGGTCAGCAGCACGGTGGCCTTGGGCTTCACCGCCTGGCTGACCTGCAGCATTCCGAGCGCGGACGAGCAGGCGAAGGGCTCGCCGTACGCTTCGACCACGTCGTCGAGGGCGGGCTGGCGGCGGGGGTCAAGCGCGACGACCTGATGCGGCACTCCGAGCAGGCGGGCCGTTTCCGCGGCCGCGGGCGACTCGTCCGCGGGATCGCCGGGGGTGCTTACCGTGAACAGCGTCACGTCCGCGCCGATTCGCGACAAGGCCCAGGCGATCAGCGCGGAATCGATGCCGCCGCTGAGCAGGGAGCCCACCGGAACATCGGCGATGAGCCGGAGGCGCACCGCTTCGAGCAGCAGTTGCTCGGTCTGCTCCACGGCATCGTCGAAGGACAGCTTGCGGGCGCCCGCCTCCGCCGGATTCCAATAGCAACGCTGGCGAGACTGGCCGTTCTCCCATTCGACAATGGTCGCGGCGGGGACCTTGCACAGCCCGGAATAGATGGCGTGGTCGTCGCTGACCCAGCCGAACTCGAAGAACTCGAGCATGGCGTCGGGGTTCAGGTCCTGGGCGAACCCGGCATCATGGAGCGCGCGGACGGTGGAGGCGAAGGCGATCTCGCCGCCGCGTTCGGCGTAAATCAGGGGCTTCACGCCGAGGCGATCGCGAACCAGGGTCAGACGGCCGGCGCGGTCATCCCAAAAAGCGAAGGCGTACATCCCGCGCAGGCGCGATACGAGCTGGTCGATGCCCCACTCTTCGTAACCCTGCAGGAGCACTTCGGTGTCGGTGTTGGAGCGGAAGCGGCGGCCGCTTTTCTCAAGTTCCTTCCGCAGCTCCTGGAAGTTGTAAATGCAGCCGTTGAAAACCAGCCCGATGCGGCCGTCCTCCGAGAGCATGGGCTGGCGGCCGGCGTCGCTGAGGTCGATGATGGCCAGGCGGCGATGGCCGAGAACCGCGCGCGGCCATCGATCGAGACCCTCGGAATCGGGACCGCGGCGGGCAAGGGCGCTGACCATGGACCGGACCGTCTCCGTGCCATGGTGACTCTCGCGTACGCTGGCGAAGCCCGCTATGCCGCACATTCCGGGGAAGCTCCTTGTGCCTTAGCGGGCCGCGACCGGTTGCCGCAGTTCGGGGAGCTGCGCCGGCGGCGTCTTCATGAATTGGGGCACATCCAGGCCCATCAGGCGAAGCACGGTGGGCGCGACGGCGGTCAGCGGGACCTTTCGCTCGCCCCGGGAGTGGGCGCGATCCAGCCCGCGGATCCACAGCAGCCCGTCGGGATGATGCATGCCGCTCTTCAAGCTGTCCTTCACCACATAGAAAACGTCGTAGAAGCGCATGTCGGCTCCGCTGGGGGTGGTAAAGCGAGTGTCGGCCGGCAGTTCCTCGAACAACATGCAGCCGACGAAGACTTCGTTGCCATGCCGCTCCGGATTGCCGAACACCTTGCGATCGCCCACCTTAATTTCGCTAAGGAACGCCTGCGCGGCGATGGCGTCCTGTTCCTGATCGAAGTAGATGTGGAATTGTTCGGCCATCACCGGCACCACGCGATGGTTGCCCTTTAGCCCCATCAAGCGGGGGAACTCGTGCACATCGATGGGCCGGTTGAGGATCTTGCCCCCGGTGGATTCCATGCGTAAATAGGGCTGCTGGCTGAGCGCGGTGGCCAGGATGACAATCGTGTCGTCACCCGCCAGGTCCAACGCCTCGCCGACGATGCGATCCATTTGCTGGTATCCGAACGGAATGGAGTCGCCGGTGCGCTTGCGATCTTCCTCGCTGGGCTTCAGCTCGAACTGCTCAGGTTCGAAATTCCGCCAGTAGACGTGCTGGAAGTGGGCGGTGCTATTCAGGAAGAACGTGGAGAAGTCCGGCTTGGCGCGGCGGAACCTCCACTTGAACAGATCCCACTGCATGCGATCCAGCAGCACGGCGCGTTTCCAGCGGGAGTCGGAAAAGCGCTCGTTGAGCAGTTGCGCGGAGAGAGCCGCGATGGTGGAGGTGGAGAGCCCGTGGGTGGCCAGGAATGCCAGGAAGTCGGCCGCGTCGGAGGCGGACAAGCCCTTGTGCTCGTTACTATGTTCCTGGACCTGACTGCGCACGAAATTGTAGAAGCGATTCAGTTCCTTGGGGTAAGCGCCGGATTCGGTCCATGGGTCGGGCAGGACCCAACCGTTGATGCCGTCGTCGTACTTGGCGTTCATGCTGCCGCAGACCCACACGGACCGTCCGGCGCGCGAGGCGAGGTCCCATAGCGAGGGATACTGCAGTTTCTGACCCTCATTCAGCAGGTATACGCCGTGCTCCGCGAAGGACAACCCGGTATGCACCGTAACCCATTGGATCCAAGGCTCCAGATGCTCCTGTTTCTCATTGGCGTCGGTGATGAAGGCGTGCGATTCGTCGCGCAGCCGCCGGAAGTTCGGCAAAAGTCCGCGATCGATGAACTGTTCCATCAGCCGCGGAGTCAGTTCGTTGAATTCCAGTAGCAGGACTTTGTCGCGCATAGCTCCCCCAGTCGTGATTATAAGGCGTATTCCTGTATCGCCAAGGAGCGAAGGTACCGGAACGCACGTCCCAAGCGGCGGCTCCGGGATACAATCAGAATTCGCGCTCCGTATATCTTGGAAACACAGCCTCAAGCCCCACGCTCGCGCACCAGCGAGTTTCTGACGAACGTTCTCTGGACCTGGATTGGGGTTGCGGCGACTTTCGCCGCCGGGTTCCTGCTGAACCCGTACATCATCCGCACCCTGGGTGACCTGCGCTACGGGATGTGGGCGCTGGCGTTCGCCTTCGTCGACTACTACCAGATCTTCGATATCGGCATCCGGGGTGCGGTGGTGAACCTGGTGTCGCGGGCGCGCGCCTCCGGTGATGCGGAGAAGCTGAATGAGATTCTGAACACCTCGTTCGCCTACTTCGCGGCGCAGGGCTCGTTTCTGCTGATTTCGGCGTGGGCGGTTTCCGGTTTTCTCCCCCGCTTCTTCCGGATCACCCCCGGGCATGAGCAGGAATTCGTGTGGCTGATCCGGGTAATGGCGTTGGGCTGGGCGTTTGCCTTTGCCTTGAACACTTTCCCGGCGGCGCTCGAAGGCTTTCAGCAGTTCAAGACGCAGAATCGCATCAGCATTCTGGGGCTGACGGTGCGCACCGGCGGCAGCGCGCTGGTGCTGGCTTTTGGATACGGTCTGGTGGAGATGGCGGCGATGGTGGCGGTGAGCCAGGTGATTGTGTTCGGGCTCTCGTTTCTCGCCGTGCGGCGAGGATTCCCGGAACTGCGACTGGGTCCGTCGCTGATGCGCCGTTCGACCTTGAAGGAAATGGCGGGCTACGGCGCGCATTCCTTCGTCGCGTACGTGGGACTGTCCTTCCTCAATCAGGCGCCGCCGGTGCTGATCGGCAGAACGCTGTCGGAGGCTTTTGTCGGGTACTGGGCGCTGCCGACACGGCTGCTGCAGTACGTGGTGGAGATCGTCACGAGGGTGGCAACGGTCACCATGCCGAGCTCGGCGGAATTGACCGCGAAGGGGATGTGGAGCCAACTCGCGCGGCTGGGTACCGCGCTGAATCGCTATTCGCTGATGCTGATTCTGCCGTTCTCGATCTTCCTGCTGATCTGGGGGCGGGAGCTGATCGCCAAGTGGGTGGGGGCGAGCTTCGCGGAAAATGCCGCGCCGCTGCTTCCCGCATTCGTGTTCTCGACCACGCTAGCGATCGCCGGGCAGTACAACAGCATCGGCATGCTGTTTGGGATGGCGAGGCACCAGGTTTACTCGCGGACGCTGGTGCTGGAAGGATTGCTGGCGTTCGCCGGCTTTCTCGTGGTGCTGCCGCGGTATGGGATTGTCGGCGCGGCATGGGCGATCGCCGGGCTGGCGGTGCTGAATCGCGGGCTGGTGACGCCGTTCCTGCTGTGCCGCTATCTTGACATCAGTTATGCGCGATTCATGGGGGCGATCTACGTTCGCCCGCTGCTGCTGGCGGTCCCGGTGACGGCCGGAGGCCTGCTCTTGAAGCAGCAGATCCCGGGCGGCACCTGGTTTGAGCTGCTTCTCGCATTGGGCGCGCTGGCCGCCATTTATTACGCCGGGGCGTTCTTCGTCGTGGTGGAGCGGGAGCACCGTACGCTGTTCCTGAGCCTGGCGGCGAAGCTCCTGAAGCGGCGCGGCCAACCAGTTTCCGGGTAAGCGGCGGCGCATCCGCTACACTGGCGTTTGTGAGCCTCGAGATAGAGGAAGTACACGATTTATCGCAACTGGGCGAGGCCAGTGCGATCATGTGCGCGTCCTGGCCCCGCCCCTGCCTGCACTTCAGCCGGGAGTATCTGGAATGGAGCCTCGGCTTCCCCTCCCAGCTTCCGCCGCTGTTGCTTTTCGCCTCCGAGGACGGGCAGCGGATCGGGTTCGTGGCGGCGGCGGGACGGCGGATTCAGATCGGAAGCGAGACGCGGGAGGTGTATCAGTCCTCGTTTCTCTCGGTTCTTCCCGGGCAGGGGCGATCGACGGTTTCCTACCAGTTGAACTTGACGGAAGGGCGCTGGCTGCGGAGTCAGAATCGGCCGTTTGTGCTGTTCGCGCAGGCGGACTCGCCGGGCGAGAAGATGCTGGCGGTGCTGTACAGGGCGGGGTTGAAGCAGTATCCGTTGGGCCAGTATGCGGTGTATTCCGCGCTGCCGCGCGGGGAAACGCCACGCCCGGCGATCCTGATCCCGGAGCAGGAGTGGGGCGGGGCCTATCAGTCGCTAAAGCCGGCTGACGATGCGCTGCTGGACGCGCGCCTGGGTGCGGAGGAGTTGCGTCACTTCGCGGCGGACCCGTGGGGCCGAGGCTTCGCGGTGGTGCGGGATGAAGATGGCGCGATCGCGGCGGCGGCGATGGTCGCGCGGACGGAGATGCTGGGGCGGAATGGCGGGCAGTCGGTCTATTCCTTGCATCATGTCCGTCTCCGGAGGCCGGACCCGGATGCGCTGCGGGCTCTGGTGAATCTGTGCGCCACCCGTCCGGTGGGGGATTGCACCGAGCCGGTGGTGGTTCTGCCCAGCGTCTCGCACCTGAGTCCGGAGTTGCTGCGAGCCGCCGGAGCGCGGGCAAGTGCAAGCAAATTCAAGGGATTCGCCTATAGCGACGGGGCCGATCCGTTCCCCGGATGTACAGGAATGCTCCTTGAGGTGACCTAGCAACACCGCGAATCGGTGCTGGCAGACCTCCAGGTTTGCGACAATGAAGCCGAAGATTAGATCGGAGGGATTACTCTGAATGGTGGATTCCGATTACCTGCCGCAGGTGCTGGAAGTGATCCAGGGCGTAGGCGGCGTCAGCGGCCTGGCGGAGGATCAGGACATTTACGAGGCTGGGGTGACATCGCTGCAGGCGTTGCCACTGCTGATGGAGCTGGAGGAGCGATTCGGAGTGTCGATCGCCGATGACCAGTTCATTTCGGCCCGCACGCCGCGGGACATTTGCGCCGTGATCGCGGGAGTGAAACAGGCCTGATGACGACAACCCGGTCGGTACGTTTACAAAGCGCGCCCAGCGACATGGCCCAGGAGGAGATCCGCAAGCAGATCGCCTTTCTTTCGAAGAACATATCGAACATTCAGTTCAGCGATGACGGGGCGGGAATCCAGTTCGACGCCCCGGACGCCGAGGCGGCGGAGATGGAAGCGGCGGTGGCGCAGTTAGGCAATCGCGTCACCCGGGCGCTGCGCACCCTGCAGCGCAAGATGGTGTTCGCGAGCTCGGCGTCCACGGCGCCGGTGTTCAACCCCGATGTCCGCATGGACGGCGTACACTTCCTGGGAACCGGGCAGGTGGCTTTGTCCGGTGTTCCGCTGAAGCTGTTCAACTACTTTGATCGCGTGTTTACCGCGTTCGGCGATCCCTGGAAGGCGGAGCCGTTGCGCACGCCGACGCTGATTCCGTCGCACACGTTGTCGAGTTGCGATTATTTCCGCTCCTTTCCGCACAACGTGACTTTCGCCAGCCATCTGCGGGAAGAGAGCAAGGTGATCGACGATTTCCGGGCGCGGCATCAGACCGCGGAAGATGTGGATGATGGGGCGCTGGCGGACATGGAGCGTCCGGAGGCGTGCCTGTCGCCGGCGGTGTGCTACCACGTCTATCATCTGCACGAGAAGCAGACGCTGCCGGCGACGGGGCTGGTGTACGGCATTTGCGGCAAGTGCTTCCGCTATGAAAGCTCGAACCTGAAAGACTTGCGCCGGCTGTGGGACTTCACCATGCGCGAGGTGGTGTTCCTGGGCACTCGCGAATACGTGCTGACGGAGCGCGAGAAGACGATCACGATGATGTCCGACTTTCTGGAAGAGCATCGCCTGGCCGGCGAGATCCGCACCGCCAGTGATCCGTTTTTCATCGCGCCGGACGCGGTCTCGAAGACGTATTTCCAGTTGAGTTCGGACTCGAAGTTCGAAGTGTCGCTGATGCTGCCGGACGACGAACGGGTCGCCGTGGGATCGCACAACTATCATTCCGACTTCTTCGGACGCGCCTTCGACACGGTGGTGGAAGGGGCGGGTCCGGTGCACAGCGTCTGCGTGGCCTTCGGGCTGGAACGCTGGATTTACGCGTTCCTGATGCAGCATGGATCCGATCCGAAGAAGTGGCCGGACGCGGTGCGCAAGTCGCCCGAGCTGGCCTGAGCGCCCGAAGGGTTACAGCAACATGAAGCTTTTGGAAGCTCTGGAGATTGCTCGGAAACCAGCGCCGGAAGGCGCCGCGCCATTCCGTGTTTTTCTGGGCTGCGGATTCACGCCGCTCGACCTGCAGACGTACTTCACCGCGCACCTGCGGCAGCGGACCTCGATGCGACCGGTGCGTGTCTCCGGCGGGCTGTTCGGGGATTTGTGCGGGAGCCTGGAGCGGTTGTCGCCGGGCGATTTCGATGCCGCCGCGGTGGTGCTGGAATGGCCGGACCTGGATGCCCGGCTTGGATATCGCGCGTTGGGAGGTTGGCGTCCGGACGCGGTTGCCGACATCGTGAAGACAGCCGCCGCATCGCTGCAACGTCTCGGCGCTGCTCTCAAGCGGGTTTCGGGGCAGGTTCCGGTGGCGGTGGCGCTTCCCTCGCTCCGCCCGGCGCCGCTGTTCTGGACCACGCCCGCGCAGGCAGGCGCGCTCGAATGGGAGCTGGAGGCGGCGCTGCTTGACGCCGCGCGATCCTGGTCGCATTTGCCGCGTGTGCGGGTGTTGAGCCGCGCCGAACTCGACCGCGTCTCTCCGGCGGCGGATCGCTACGACGCGAAGTCGGACCTGAATTCCGGATTTCCTTATCGCGGTGCTCATGCGGACCGCCTGGGCGAGCTGCTGGCCGCGCTGGCTGCGCCCAAACCAGCGAAAAAGGGTCTGATTTCCGATCTCGACGATACGCTGTGGCTGGGGATCCTGGGTGAAACTGGCGTTGCCGGCGTCTATTGGGACCTGGAGAACAAGGCCCAAGTCCACGGCCTGTATCAACAGGCGCTGGCGGCGCTGGCCGAATCAGGAGTGCTGGTGGGGGTGGCCAGCAAGAACGATCCGGCGCTGGTGGAGCAGGCGCTGTCGCGGACCGATATCGGAATCGCCCGGGGTTCGCTGTTCCCGGTGGAGGCGAACTGGGGACCCAAGTCCGAGTCCGTGCGCAAGATCCTGGCGGCCTGGAATATCGGCGCGGGCGATGTCGTGTTGATCGACGACAGCCCGATGGAACTTGCCGAAGTGGAGCGGGCGCATCCGGGAATCGAGACCATTCTGTTCCCCAAATCCGACCCCGCCGCGGTGATCTCGCTGCTGTGGTCGCTGCGGGAGCGGTTCGGCAAGGAAACGATTCTGGAGGAAGACAAGCTTCGGTCGCAGAGCCTGCGGACCCCGGTGGAGCAGGCGGAATTGCCCGAGCCGGGCGCGGCCTTGGACGAATTCCTGGCCGGGGCCGCGGGCGCGATCACCATCGATGCCGCCAACCCTCCGCCCGATGCCCGAGCGTTCGAGCTGGTGAACAAAACCAACCAGTTCAACATCAACGGCAGGCGCTTCACCGAAGGCGAATGGAACGCGGTGTTGCAAAGCCCGGGAGCGTTTCTGCTTACCGTGTCGTATCAGGACCGGTTCGGACCGCTGGGCCGGATCGCGGTGCTGGCGGGCGTGCGGGAAGGCTCGGCGTGCCGGGTCCACACCTGGGTGATGAGTTGCCGCGCTTTTTCCCGCCGTATCGAACACCAGTGTCTGGCTTACCTGTTCGACACGCTGGATGCGGATCGCGTGGAATGCGACTTCCGGCCGACCGAGCGCAACGGCCCATCGGCGGATTTCTTCGCCTCGCTTACCGGCGCCCGCCCGGAGGGCGTGGTGGCGATTTCGCGCGAGGACTTCCGGAAGCAATGCCCGGCCGTTTATCACAAGCTGGAGGTGCTGACCCATGCGTGACCTGGACATCCGGCTGGCCCGGTGCTTCGCGGCGGTGCTGCCCGGCATGGCCGAGCAGGACGCTCCCGCCGCGCGGCGCGAGCAGGTGGAAGGCTGGGACTCGCTGGCTTCGGTGACGCTGGTTCGCGTGGTGGAAGAAGAATTCGGCGTAACGGTGGACCTGTTCGAGCTGGAGAATCTGGACAGCTTCGCGGCCTGGCGGGATTACCTGAGCAGCCAGGCTGCCGCCGCGCCATGAGCCTGAAGCCGGCCCGCTCTCTGGAATCCTTCCGTGGCGACTTCGCCGAACTGGCCCGTCTGGCGGAATGTTCCTGGGCCGAAAATAACGATCAGAGCCTGCGCTACGTCGAGCCCTTCCTGCGCAATGTCTTCGAGTACCCCGGCGCGAGCTTCGATCTATCGCCAGCCATATACGAGGCCGGAGCGGCGGTAGCCTTCGTCGGCGGCTTTCCGCGCACGGTGCGCGCCGCCGGGCGCGAACTCCGCCTGACCGTGAACACGCTGCTGACCGTCTCCCCGGCGCACAAGGGCAAGGGCTACGGCGCGGTGGTGTGGACCGAGTTTGTCAAGCGCGCGCGATCCGCCGGCTACCAGGGAACGCTCAGTTTTTGCGTCGACGGCGGTCCCATGAACGGGATCATCGCCGCCTGCGCGCAGCGGGCGCGCGTGCCGCTCCACCGGATCTGGACCGCGCATTATCACGCGCGATTTCTGCGTCCGGCGCGCGCGGCTTTGCCCTCGCCGCCGGAAGTCCCGGTGGAGACGTTCCTCGGCGCGGCCAGTGCGATTCCCGCCGATGCGGAGATCGCGCGCGTGTGGACCGAAGCGGAAGCTCGCTGGCAATGCTCGCGCTACGGCGGAATCGCCGTCGAACAGGACGGCGCCGTGCTCACCGGGTATGTGATGCCGGTGATCGACACGCCGCCGGCGCAGTCGCTGATTGTCGAGGACGTGTTGTGGCATGGCCTCGATCCCGCGCGCCGCAAAGGCCTGCTGCAGTCTCTGCTCGACCGGGGCGCGGCGGCGGGCGCGAGCGTCGCCGTGGCGCCGGACCTCGGCTATGCCGACTGGGAACCCTTTCGCGCCCTGGGATTCCGGCCCTCCCGCCGCTCACTGCATGTGTACCTGACGGTGTGGGACGGCGATCCCGGCCCGGAACAGGTGCGATCGCTGTACTTGGACCTGTTCTGAATCAAAGAAAAACGGGCGGAAGCCGCGAAGGCGTCCGCCCGTGAGTCTGGACCCGGTCCCGGCGGCTACTGCCGCCGCCCGGCGCCGGTGAGTTCCACCCGCAACCCGGAGGGGCTATCCCAGGTGCCCTGGTTGTTCACCACGAAGTCCAGCGTGTTGACCGCGGGAACGAACCCGTCCTCCAGGTTGAAGGACGTGAACGTGTGATACGTGCCGGCGGAGGAGAACTGCATTCTTCCGTTCAGCACCAGGCCTACGTTGTCATCGGCCGCCACCAACCCGGAGATCCGGACGGTGGACAGATCGTAGCCGGTGAGGTCGAAGGTCAGGCGGTAGATGTACGTACCACCTGCGACGCCCGGACTCAGGCTCGCAACCGGTGCGATCCACTTGCTCTTCCCGGAATTCTCCATCCACAGGCCGATGGGGAAGCGGTCGGAGTGGACCACCACCGCGTTCTTCTGCGCGGTTTGACCGCCGGGACTGCTGACAATGTGGTAGTTGGGGTCGGGCGTGCCGTCGGCGACCGCGCCGGTGGCGGCCATTCCGGTGTTCCACAGGAGAAAGCTCCCGGTGGAGCGCGCGGACTGGATGGAGACGCTGACAGTCGCCGACTTCGTGGGATCGGCGGTGCTGGTTGCGATCACGCTGACCGAGGAGGCCGTGCTGGCCTGGGCGTCGCCGGCAGCCGCGCCATAGACGCCGCTGGCGGACGGCGCCGTGTACAGCCCGGTGGAGGTAATTGTACCCACCGGTTCACTCAGCCGCCAGTTTACCTGGTCGGTCGGCACCCCGCCCAGCCTGGCGGTGAACTGCACCGCCTGACCGGGGGCCACCGCGACGGTCGGCGGGTCGACGCTGAGGCTCGCCGTGGATCCGCCTCCGCTCAGCGGAACCGCGGTTCCTGTCAGATCCACGCGCAATCCGGTGGGGCTGACGTAGGCTCCGTCGTTGGTCACCACGAAGTCCAGGGTGTTCTGGCCCGCCTGGAATCCGGTCGTGATCTGGAAGGGTTGCAGAGACTCGAAGTCCGCGGACACCGGGAAGGACGTGCCGTTCAGGCGGATGACCACGGCGTTGTCCGCCGCCACCGCACCGGAAAGCTTCGCGCTTCGCGGATCGAAGCCGGTGAGATCGAACGTGGTGCGATACACGTAGGTGCCGTAACGCGCGCCGCGGCTTTGATCGGCCGCGGGTGCGATCCACCTGCTGGTGGCGCTGTTGACAATCCACGTGCCCATTGGAAAGCGATCCGCGAAAACAGCCACGGCATTCGGACCCGGAAGCGCGGGGTCACTGCTCGTGGTCAGCCGGTAGTTTGGATCCACCGCTCCGTCCGTCAGCGGAGTTCCGCTGGTGGACAAACCGGTGCCGAACACGGCTATCTTCTGCGCCCCGCTTGGCGGCGTCACCGGGGGAGCGGTGGGCGCGGGGGCCGGAGTCGGCGTGGGCGTGGGCGTAGGAGTGGGAGTAGGGGTCGGCGTGGGCGTGGGCGTCGGAGTTGGCGTGGGAGCGGGAGCGGGTGCCGGAGCTGGCGCGGGCGCCGGCTGCGTTACGGTCACCTGCGTCCCGGCAATGCTCACCGAAGCGGATCGGTCACCGCCCGTGTTCGCTTCGACATTCACTGTCACGCTCCCCGAACCCGTGCCCGAGCCCGGCGTCACTCCGATCCATGCGTTACTGCTTCCGGCCACCCAGTCGCACTGTTGCGAACTGGCCGTGACCGTGACCGAAGCGGAAGTCCCGGAAGCGGGCGCGGCGATCTGGGCCGGGCTTATCGACAGCGAGCAACTCGGCGCGGCGTCGCCAGCCGTGCGCCACTTTACGTAATCCACGCTCCACCGGAAATTCTGGTTGAAGATCTTGGGTCCATAATCCACCCCGGTGTCCAGCGCATGGAAGAACAGTTCGTCGCCGCGCTGCAGATAGGTGTTGTCCCCGGTCAGGCGCCAATACCAGGCGAACGCCGGAGCGGTCATGTTCACCAGCTCCGTGTGGTATTCCTGGCAGCCCCAGGAACACTTCGGCCCGAACGGCTCGGGATTGATCAGCAACTGCTTGGTGGTCTGGTTCCAGGCGTTGTTCCAGATCCAGTCCAGCATCAGCTTGATGGTCGGGGGCACGCGCGGATCCTTGGTGAGGTCGTAGTAGTTGATCAACGCTTCCGCCGCCAGTCCGTCCATGAACATCTGGTGGACGGTGTAATTGCTTTGGACGAACACCCGGTCGAAGTGAATCAGCAGGTGGTCCACCGCCCTGGCGAGCAGGGGATGGCGAGGTTCGCCCAACCGCTCGGCCTCGACGTAGCCGTTGACCACGTAGGCCGTTTCGCGCATGGCGCTTTCGTCGATCCAGCCGCCGATGGTGGCATAAGTCGCGCCCTTGCTGAGCGCGATTGCCGCGGTCCGGAAGGATGTATCGCCGGTGCGTTCATAAGCCAGGCGCAGTCCGCGGGTGAAGCTGCGCCACCCGTGCACCTGTCCGTTCACCGCCATTACCAGGTCGCGATATTGGCGCGCGATCTGCAATGCACACTCGGTGTGTGCCTGATTGCCGGTGTAGTCCGCGATCTGGAAATAGGTTCGCGCCCCGTCGTAATACCAGATCTGGTATTCAAGCGGCAGCGCCTGAGGCTCCGGCGGGCAGAATCGCGGCGCCAGGCTGATCATCGTGTCTTCCCACTTCTTCAGGCCCGGGATCGCGATGTTGGGCAGCGTTGCCGGCGGCGTTACGCTGGCCGGCGGCGCGAGCACGTTCAGGGGAAGGGAGATCGTCTTGCGCACACCGAAAGCCTCCGTTTCCACGCTGATGGTGTGCTGGCCCAGCGAGATCTCCGCTCCGATTGGAATCACCAGAAAGATCCAGGCGCTGTCCCAGTAGATAACGGGAGCCCCACAGGTGTCGGCGCTGAAACCGCAAATGGCGGACCAGGCGATCTGCTGCCCGTCCATCGTCACACTGGTCACCGACCAGGTCTGCGGTGGGCTGCCGGGGTATTCTAGGTCCAGACCGGCATACATCGTCGACCCGCGGTATACCCGGGAAGGCGCAACCGGGTTGAACCAGTATTCCTGAGCCGCGGCGATTTCCGGCGCAGCCATCATGAATGCGAGTAGTGCAGGCAGGGCGAACAGGCTTCGCCCCTGCCGGGAAGATGAGTGGATTAGATTCATGGCCACAACAGAGTATATCGGCTCTAGTACTTTCGGTACTGTAGTCCTATAAGTACTTTTGAGTCAGACTTTAACAGTACCTACCCAGCTAAGTGCCATGCGCTGAACACCAGGGTCCGTTAACATGTAGGTGAATGGCTGTCGAACCACGGAAACGCTCGGTACCCTTACTCGATTTCCAGGCGCAGTACGCCTCAATCCGGGGTGATATTTTGGCTGCGATTCACCGTGTGGTCGATTCCCAGCGCTTCATCCTGGGCGAAGAAGTGGAGAAGCTGGAGCAGGAGCTCTCGGCGTACACGAACTCGGCCCACGCGGTGGGTTGCGCTTCCGGGTCCGATGCGCTTTTGCTCGCGTTGATGGCCTGCGATGTCGGTCCGGGAGACCGCGTGCTGACCGCCCCGTTTACCTTCTTCGCCAGCGCCGGGACGGTCGCGCGGCTGGGGGCGATCCCGGTTTTCGCGGATATCGATCCGGTGACCTTCAATCTGGACCCGCAGAGCACGCGGGAAGCCCTGATCCGCGACCCCGGCATCAAAGCGATCATGCCCATCCACCTGTTCGGCGGCGCCGCCGACATGGACCCGATCCTGGATGCAGCCCGAGACCGGGATTGCTTCGTCATCGAGGACGCCGCGCAGGCCATCGGCGCGGAGTACAAGGGCCGGCGCGTGGGCGCGATCGGAACCATCGGCTGCTTCAGCTTCTATCCCACCAAGAACCTGGGCGGTTACGGCGAAGGCGGTCTGGTGACGACCAACGACGAACGGCTGGCGCGGCGCATGGCTTCGCTGCGCGTGCATGGAAGTCCGCGGCGGTACTACCACGATGAAGTCGGCTTGAACTCGCGGCTGGATGCGTTGCAGGCGGCAGTGCTGCGCGTCAAGTTCCCGCATCTGGATCGCTGGACCGCGGCTCGGGAGCGCAACGCGAGGCTATACCGGGAAACGCTCGGCGACGGTTCGCTGCCTATCATCCTGCCCGAGGCGGCGACCTACCAGACCCGCCACGTCTGGAACCAGTTCTCCATCCGGGTGGAGAAACGCGATGAACTGCAAGCCTGGCTGCGCGAACGCGGCATCGGAACCGAAATTTACTACCCCCTGTGCCTGCACCAGCAGGTGTGTTTCCGCTCCCTGGGCTATCAGACCGGCGACTTTCCGGTAAGCGAAAAGGCCGCGGCAACCGTTCTGGCCCTGCCGGTCTCCCCGGAACTGGCCGAGGAAGATCTGCTATACGTGTGCGATGCCATCCGGAGCTTCTTCAAGGCCTGAAACGATGATCGAACCCGCTTCCCAAGTCACGCTGCTGCTAATGGACGTGGATGGCGTGCTCACCGACGGCCGCCTGTTTCATCTCCCCGACGCGCAGGGCCGGATGGTGGAGACCAAGGGCTTCGATTCGCAGGACGGCCTGGCCCTCCGCTGGCTGCGCGACGCCGGCATCGAGACCGGCGTGATCAGCGGCCGTATCTCGCTGGCGGTGGAGGAGCGGGCGCGGCAACTGGATATCGCGTATGTTTACCAGGGTCACCTGGAGAAGGTGCCGATCCTGGAGGAGATCCTGCGCAAGTCGGGCAAGCGCCCGGCGGAGATCGCCTATATCGGCGACGACTTCACCGACATCGTGATCATGCGCCGGGTGGGGTGGGCCGTGGCCCCCGCCAACGCCCGGCCGGAGGTTCAGGCCGCGGCGCACCTGGTTACGAAAGCATCCGGCGGGCGCGGCGCGGTTCGCGAAACCGCCGAGGCCATTTTGAAGGCGCGCGGCCTGTGGGACGCCATTCTGCGGAGGTACGAGGCGGGCGGCAATGAATGACCGTTTAGGAATTGTGGTGATTGCCGATTCGGGGCCGGGCGTCCTGCACCAGCTTACCGGCGTGATCGCGCGCCACCAAGGCAACATCGCGAGCGTCGAACTCAGCGGCGCCCAGGGGCCGCAAGCCCAGATCTATTTCGAGATCGACCTGCCGGGCGAGCAGCGAGAGCTGCTGCAGGATCTGCAGGCGCTGGATATTGTCCGCGAGGTCCGGCAGGTGAAGACGCTGCAGACCATTTACGGCAAGCGAATCATCATCATGGGTGGTGGCGCGCAGGTGGGTCAGGTGGCGATCGGCGCGATTTCCGAAGCGGACCGCCACAACATCCGCGGCGAGCATATCTCGGTCGACACCATCCCGCTGGTGGGCGAACAGCCGCTCGCCGACGCCGTTCGCGCTGCCGCGCGGCTGCCTCGCGCCCGCGCCCTGGTGCTGGCCGGATCGCTGATGGGCGGCGATATCGAGAACGCAGTGCTGGAAGTGCGTGCGCAGGGATTGCTGGTGGTCAGCCTGAACATGGCCGGCAGCGTGCCCGACGCGGCCGACCTGGTGGTGACGGACCCGGTTCAGGCCGGGGTAATGACCGTGATGGCGGTGGCCGATACCGCGAAGTTCGCGGTCGAGCGCTTGAAGCGCCGCGTTTACTGACGCTCCACATCGAGCGCATACTCGCGGCGCAGTTCGCCGGCGGGCGCGAAGATGCGCAGCCACACCCGGCCCGGTTCGATCCCAGCGGCGACTTGCAGGGTGAGTTTTGTGCCTGCGATCTCGCCCGGTCCGCGCCAGATCTCCGCGCCGGAGCTGTCCACCAGGCGGCCCTCGACGGTCCCGCTCATGTCTTCGGCGGGCACCACCAGCCGCAGCGGGCGATTCGCGCCGGCTTTCGCGCCGAGCCTGGCCCCGCGCAGGGATTCGAGAATCACGGTTTGCTCCGCGCCGCGGGCTGGGGGTTTCAGCGGGTCCACGGAGTAAAACGCCGTGATGGCGATCGCCGCCACCGCGGGCAGAGCCCAGTTCAACACCGGACGCCAGCTCCAGCCCGTGGGGTCAGGCCGCGCCTGAGGGGGTGGGGCGGATGCCGCGGCGCGGAAGGAGGTCACGAACACGTCCAACTCCGCCACCTGATCCTGACACGAAGCGCAGATCAGGAGATGCTCCTCCAGGCTGGCGCAGTCCGCATCCTCCAGACGGCCGAGGCAATACAACTCCAGCAGGTCCGCCGGCGGGTGCCCGTTCTGGGCATGGCGGAACGCTTCACCGCCTGAGGGTGGGATAGACATCTTGGCCTCCGAACAACGCTCTTTGTCAGATTAGTGCGCTCCGGACGCCGAAGTTCTCAGGAAAAAAGCGCCGAACGACTTCTGGGCGAGCTTTTTTCGCCCCAATTCGCCGAACCGGGCCTTGGCGCGCGACTTCAGCAGCCGGAACTGTGTGTCGCTTAACACCATTTCCGAGCAGATCTGCTCCTGACTCTGCTCCCGCAGGTAGAAGCGGGTCAGGATTTCGCGGTCGCGCGGCGACAACTCGTCGAGGACACGGCGGATCAGGTCCTCGCGCTGCTGGAACATGATGGCTTCCTCCGGGGTCAGCGCCGGGTCGATCACCCGTCCGCCGGTCTCGATATCGGCCTGCTCCCGCCGCACTTGCACCACCCGGTCGATGTGCGAAGCCACCTGCCGCCGGACGATGGTGCGCACAAAACCCATCAGGCGTTCCGGTTCGCGAAGTTCGCCGCGCTGAATCGCCTGCACCACCAGCAGGAAGGTGTCGTGGACCTTGTCGTCCAGTTCCTGAACGCCCAACTGGCGGCAGAAGTAGAAGCGGATGCCGCGGGAAAACAGGCGGTAGAGCTCCGACAGCCCCTGGTCTTCGCCGCACTTGATCTGCTCCACCAGCCGGCTCCAATCGGTGTGGTGGTGATCTTCCGGCCCCAGGGCCAGAATCTCGTCTTTCTCATGCGGATCGGCGTCCGCTCGGGTGCCTTGTTCGGCTGCCTGTCGAATGCACATGGTCCGACCAGGAGACATCTAGGGACTCCCTTCCAGGACTCGATAACCCGCCCAGGATCGCGACCCCGCCTGCCAGGAGCGGGATCGGAGCATCGAGATTTGCGCTCGCTGAAGAGCCGCCGCCGCATAGCCCGGGTTGCCACGCCCGGATGCAGTCAGGCTCTGATAAAAAAGCTTCCAGATTTCGCCATGATGGTCCGGCACGGGCCATTGCGCGCCCACCACCTCCGCCGCGCCGGCGATCAGCCACGCCCGCGCCAGTCCCACCAGTCCGGCCGCCGGAACCGGCGAGCCTCCGCCGCTCTCGCAGCCCGACAGCACCACCAGCGCCCCGGGAACCTGCAACGCCGCCACGTCTCGGACGGTCCAGGTTTCCTGCAGACCGTGCTGATTCAGCCCCAGGGCGATCATCGCCTCGCCCGGTACGCTGGTCGGCACCACGTGAGTTGCCAGGTGCAGCGTTCCGGTGAAGCCGGAAAGTTTGCCGGCGAGCACCGCGGGGGAAACGCTCGACCCCGTCATAAGTAAAGCGTCCCCGCCGGTCCAATTCCTTGCCGCCCATTCCACCTCGGGTCCGCTGCCCACCAGCCGGTTCAGCTCCGCCACTGGTCCGCGTCGCAGCAAGCTGCCTGTCCACGAAATCGCCTGATATCTGCCATCGGCCCGGTTGTAAACCGGATCGCCGACGCCGATGAAATCCGCGCTCCGGCCGGCGAACGGCCGGGGGCGCTCCAGCCCGAACACGTGCCGCAAGCTATGCCGCTCCACTAAGAACACCGGTCTGCCTCCGTCATCCCCGGCGACCAGGGCAGCGAAGGGCAGATCGAAGAACGGCTCATCAAGCGAGAGCACCCACTCCGGGCTTGACTCAGCTCCCGAGTCCGCGAACAAAAGCCGGTAGAGATCCCGGCCCAGGGGAATCGCTTCCGGGCGATTGCCCTCCACCGCGTCGCGGAACGCGGTGATTCGCTTTCGCAGCTCCGCGGATCCGGGGAGTTCACGCAGTTGTATTCCGGCGTCGGTAACAGACCAGACATAACAGTTTGCTTTGCCCTCGGCGAAGCTGAAGAATGCCCTCCGCTTCCCCTGAACTCCACCGGGTGAATGAATAAGTGAATTCCGGGTGTGGAAATTCTCTGACTCTCTTGTGGAAAAAGTACCGGCAGCCAAAGATTCCAGTTCGGCCAGTTCCAACCGCAGTTCCAGGCAACGTCTGGCCTCCGCCGCCGAGAAGCTTTCAAGCAATCTCGTCTCCAGTCGGCGAAGCTCGGAAACGCGTTCCCAGTAGACCGGCGGCAGCGGCGACGCGGAACCGCGAGCGGACACCGCATGCTGGAAGGTGGAAGTGCGGATGTCCTCCAGGTCCAGAAGGATGCGTTCCCTAAGGCGGTCGTCGTTCCGGGCGGTCGCGACCGCCGCGCCTAGCGACACGTACTCGCCGAGCATCCCGCGGTAGAGTGCCGAATTGGAACTGTTCCAGAATGGATCTGCTTTTGGAAGCTCGCTGCGCCACTGGCGGGCGTGACCGAGCGCTTCCCGATACGCCGCGAGCGCCGCGTCTTTGTCGCCTAGGGCGGCAGCGACCCGAGCCCGGTGGTGGTGCAACACATAAGGAGGAAGAGTGCGGCTGAGGACGTTGTAGTCGTGAAAGGCGCGGCGCAGCAGCAAACCAGCGGTTGCGGCATCGCCCTGCTCCAGGCGCAGCACCGACAGCCGGAAACGGCTGAGCGCGACCTCGCCGGGCTGCGCCCGCAGCCGGAGCACGTAGGCGCGGCTGTGGGCGTCCTCGGCGGCGGCCAGGCTGCCGCGCTTCAGCCGCGAAACGCCCAGCTTGTCCCAGGCCCAGGCCTCGCGAGACGGGGCGTCCATGGCCCGAGCCCGTTCGATGCCGTCTTCGTACAGCTCCTCGGACTCGCGCCAGCGGCCCAGTTCGCTGAACACGGTCGCGGCCTGCAGGGTAACTTCGAGCAGCAGCGTCGCCGTCGCGGTGTCGGCGGCGGTGGCAAAGCGGGCACAGGCGCGCATCGCGCTTTGGATCGCCAGCAGAGCGGAGTTGGCGTCCGAAAACTCCAGGTAAATGGAGGAGAGGGCGGTATGGACCCGCGCCAGATCGTCCCAGGCGCCCGCCTTGCGCGCGATCTCGGCGGCGGACAGATAAAGGCCCAAAGTGGTTCGGTACCGGAAGGCGCGGTAATGAACCTGGGCCAGATTGCCCAGAAACATGACTTCGTAGCGGGGGTTGCGGAAGCGCCGGGCGAGGTCAAAGCCCTGCTCCGCCGCCTGCCGCGCGGCGTCAAAGCGCCGCTCCGCCAGCAACCGGACCAGTTCCCGCGCCTGGTCGCGCAGGATGGCACGAGATTTCTTTTGCGCCTCCGGACTGGCGGCGAGTCCGGGTTTCACGTGCGAGCCTTCCGAAGCCAAGGCCAGCGCGACGGTCAGAAAGGCGCAGACCGTCCTTAGTTTCAATTGGATCGAAGGATGCCGGCGCAAATTGCGCACCGGCATCCTCGATCTTAGCTCAGGTTTTCCCTGTACTCCTATAGCCCATTGCTACAGAAGGTTCCATTCGAACCCGCCGGGGTCATCCGGAGGGGGCGGGAAGGTCACGATAAGCGGATCTTCAAAACGCATGTTGTTCGTCTCCTTTGTTCACGTTGGCGTAACGCCCTCCGCGGGGCGCCTGCACTGCGAACAGGGTAGAAGCGGGCTTCGGCGCCGCCCGGCCGTCCAATGGCTAAGCAATTCAAAAACCGGGAAATCGCCTTGGCGGATCGCTGTCACTGCCGGTTTTGTGAAAGCCGGATTGCATGCCGGAGCGGAGATGACAGGCAGGGCGCAAGTCTTCTATAATGAAAGACGCTGCCCGTAGCAGTAGTGCGTCGGTACCCACCCTCGCCTCAAAAGTTCCGCCATGTTTGAGAATCTTTCGGACAAGCTGCAGCGAGTTTTCAAGAACTTGCGCGGCGAAGGTAAGCTTAGCGCCGAAAACATGGAAGCCGCGCTCCGCGAGATCCGCGTCGCGCTGCTGGAGGCCGACGTCCATTTCAAGGTCGTCAAGCAATTCATTGAGGCTGTCAAGGAAAAGGCCATGGGACAGGAAGTCCTTTCGGCTCTATCTCCTTCGCAGCAGGTAGTGAAGATTGTCCGGGACGAAATGGTGAAGATGCTGGGCACGCATCAAGCCAAGTTGCGGTTCGCCAATGAGCCGCCGTCCACGCTGATGATTGTCGGCTTGCAGGGTTCCGGAAAAACCACTTCCACGTCGAAGCTCGCCAAATTTTTGTCGAAAAACGGGCACAAGCCGCTGATGTGTTCGGTGGACGTTTATCGTCCGGCGGCGCGCAAGCAACTGGCGGTCCTGGCTCGCGACTTGAAGCTGCCGCTCTATGAAGGCTCCGATGCCGACAAGCCGGGGGAACTGGCGCGGGGCGCCAAGCGGGAAGCTTCGCAGATCGGCGCCGATGTAATTCTGCTGGACACGGCGGGACGGCTGCACATCGACGAAGACCTGATGGTGGAGCTCGAGGAGTTGAAGGGCATCCTGAATCCCACCGAGGTGCTGTTCGTCGCCGATGCCATGACCGGGCAGGACGCGGTGAAGAGCGCGGACGAGTTTCACAAGCGGCTGGGGATCACCGGCGTGATCCTGACCAAGATGGACGGCGATGCCCGCGGCGGCGCGGCGCTGTCGATTCGCTCGGTAACCGGGCAGCCGTTGAAGTTCGTGGGCGTGGGCGAGAAATCGGACGCGCTGGAGCCGTTCCATCCGGATCGCGTGGCGAACCGGATTCTTGGCATGGGCGACGTGTTGTCGCTGATCGAGAAGGTGGAAGAGTCGATCGACCGCAGGTCGGCCGAGGAAATGCAGCGGAAGCTGCTCGACGACGAATTCACGCTCGAGGATTTCCGGGATCAGATCAAGCAGTTGCGCAAGCTGGGTCCGCTCGAATCGCTGCTGGGGATGATGCCGCAGTTGGGTCCGATGAAGGATCTGAAGAACGTGAAGGTGGACGAGAAAGAGTTCACGCACATCGTGGCCATCATCGATTCGATGACCGCGCAGGAGCGCCGCAACCATATGATCATCAATGGAGCGCGGAGGCGGCGCATCGCCAAGGGATCCGGCACCACGGTGCAGGAAGTCAACAACCTGCTGAAGCAGTATACGCAGGCACGGAAGATGATGAAGAGTTTCACGGGCGCCAACGCCGGTATGTTGGGCAAGCGCCTGGGCAAGCTGAAGCTGCCGGGATTCCCGGGCTTCGGCGGGTAATCGATTTTCGATGTATTGGTACAGGAGAGCGAGAGAAGCACAATGTTGATGATTCGATTGGCGCGGTTCGGCGCAAAGAAGAAGCCGACCTACCGCGTGGTGGTGATCGACAAGGAGCGCGCGCGCGACAGCCGCGCGGTGGAAGTGGTGGGGCATTACAACCCGGTGGCGCAGCCGGCGCAGGTGAAGCTGGATCACGGGCGGATTGAATACTGGATGAAGAACGGCGCGCAGCCGTCTGATACGGTATCGCGGCTGTTGAAGAAGAATCCGGCGCCCGCGCCGGCGCCGGCCGCCTAGCCGCGGAATGGCCCCTGGCGCGGAGCGCCGGCCGGGAAGGCTCGATTCTCGAAAATGCTAGAATCACGCGTACACAAAACCGGGGAGCTGACCGTGAAAGAGCTGGTTGAAGAGATCGCGAAGGCGCTGGTGGATGAACCGGGGGGCGTGAGCGTCTCCGAAATCCAGGGCGAACAGACCACGGTTCTGGAGTTGCGCGTGGCGCCCGGCGATATCGGCAAGGTGATCGGGAAGCAGGGCCGGACGGCCCGCTCCATCCGCACCCTGCTGGGCGCGGTGAGCACCAAGCTGAACCGGCGGTACACGCTCGAGATCCTGGAATAGCCGGCGTGGATTGGGTGGCGATCGCCGAACTGGTCCGGCCGAGAGGGACGCGCGGGGAACTGGTGGCGGAGCCGTTAAGCGATCATCCCGAACGCTTTGCCGCTCTCCAGCGGGTGTTTTTGAGCGCGCTGGGGGAGCGCCGCGAAGTGGCGGTGGCGGAAACGTGGTGGCATGACGGACGCCTGGTGTTCCGCTTCGCCGGAATCGATTCGATCGCCGAGGCGGAGAAATGGCGGGGCGCGCTGGTGGAAGTTCCCGGCGAGGAACGCTGGCCCCTTCCCGAAGGCCGCTACTACCACTCGGATCTGATCGGATGCCGGGTGGAGCGGGGCGGGGAAGAGATCGGCGTGGTGACGGAAGTGGAAGAGCCGGGCGCGCATTCGCTGCTGGTGGTGCGGCTGGCGGATGGACGGGAAGCCGCGGTGCCGCTGGTGCCGGCGGTTTGTCCCGTCGTGGATATCGCGGCGCGGCGGATCGTGATCGACCCGCCGGAAGGACTGCTGGAGCTGGATTCGCCGGAAGCGGAATGAAATTCCATCTGGTTACGATCTTCCCGGAGTTCTTCGCGGGGCCGTTCCAGCACGGCGTGGTGGCGCGGGCGCGGGAGTACGGGCGGCTCGATATTCAGGTCCACGATCTGCGAAACTGGACCAGGGACCGGCATCGGACAGTGGATGACCGGCCGTTTGGCGGCGGCGAGGGCATGGTGTTGAAGCCGGAACCGCTGTTTGAGGCGGTGGAATCGATCTGGCCGGAGCGTCCGGCCGGCTCGCGGGTGGTGCTGCTTTCGGCGCAGGGGCGGAGGCTGGACCAGCGGCTCGCCAGGGAACTGGCGGGCGCAAGCGAGTTGTTGCTGATCTGCGGCCGTTACGAAGGCGTGGATGAGCGGGTGGCCGAGCATCTGGCGGACCTGGAGCTGTCGATCGGCGATTTCGTGCTGAGCGGCGGAGAACTGGCTGCCGCGGTGGTGGTGGATGTGGTGGCCCGGCTGCTCCCGGGCGTGCTGGGAAACCAGGCGTCGGCGGTGGTGGAATCGTTCGGCGAAAGCGGGCTGCTCGATTGTCCGCACTGGACGCGTCCCGCGGAGTTTCGAGGATGGAAGGTTCCCGAGGTACTGCTGGGCGGGAATCATGCCGAGATTGAGAATTGGCGGCGCAAGGCGGCTTACGACAAGACCGCCCGCCTGCGTCCGGACCTGATAGCGGAATTGGACCGGCGGGAGCCGGGAAAAGATAGTTTGGCAAGGAAGACAGAATCATGATTCAGGCAGCATTGCAGAAAGTTCTGAGCAAGTACCAACGGGCCCAGAAGCACCCCGATTTTCACATCGGCGACACCATTCGCGTTCACGTCAAGATCAAGGAAGGCGACAAAGAGCGCCTGCAGGCCTTTGAAGGCACCGTGATCAGCCGCAACAACACCGGTTTGGGCGAGACCATCACGGTGCGCAAGGCCAGCTTCGGCCATGGCGTGGAGCGCATCTTCCCGGTGAACGCACCGGTGGTGGACCATATCGATTTGATCCGCACCGGCCGCGTCCGCCGCGCCAAGCTGTACTACCTGCGGAACCTGAAGGGCAAGGCTGCCCGTTTGCGCGAGCGCGAGTAGGAAAGGCTTTCTTGCCCGGCGCTTCCCGCACCGTCTGCCGGAGCCGTTACGAGCGTGAAGCTCGCCAGGCGGGTTTTCGCGTGGTTGCCGGCGTAGACGAAGTGGGGCGCGGATCGCTCTTCGGTCCGGTGTTCGCCGCCGCCGTAGTGCTTTCGCCGGAGCGCCCGGTCCGCGGTCTCCGCGACAGCAAGCAACTGGATCCCGAACAGCGGGTTGCGCTTGCGGCCAAAATCCGGGAGCGGGCGGTGGCCTGGGCCTGCGCCGCGGCGGACGTTTTCGAGATCGACCGGCTGAACATTCTGCAGGCGTCGCGGCTGGCCATGAAGCGGGCCGTGGAGCGGCTGGGAGTGGCCTGCGATTATCTTCTGGTGGATGCCGTTTCCATCGATTTGCCCGCCGAACAGAAAGCGCTGATTCACGGCGACGCTCGCTGCGCCTCGATCGCCGCCGCGTCGATCGTGGCGAAGGTGGAGCGGGACGCGTGCATGGAAGCCTGGGATCGGGTGTTTCCGGAGTATGGCCTGGCCCGTCACAAGGGCTACTACACGCCGGAGCATCTGGATGCGTTGGCGGAGCACGGTCCCACCGCGTTGCATCGCTTCAGTTTCGAGCCGGTGCGCGAGTCCTGCCGCGAATCGGGCTGGCAGGGATATCCGATTCCGAGGCAATGCGAACTGTTCGCGATTGCCGCCGCGGACCAGCCATGATGCCGGAATATCAAGCGCCGCCCGAGATGATGCCGGAGAGGCCGGTGGCGCGGCGTTCCTGGGCGTCGATTCTCTTTCGAGTCTGCTTTGCCATTTTCACTTTCGAGGTAGGCATCTTCCTGGTGGTGTTTCCGTGGATGGATGCCTGGTATCTGAATTCGCTTCCTACCTTTCACGCCTTCATCGAGGACCTGTGGATGGCGCCGGCGTTCAAGTCGGCGCTGACGGGTCTTGGGTTGGTCAACATTTACATAGCTTTAGTGCAGATCTTCAGTTTGCGATCCCCGAGCGCCGTCTAAGGTGATCCCCCGATCAGGGTACTAGGGAAAAATCCTAGAAGAAAGCTCATTGGTACTTAGATAGTATCTAGGAGACAAACCTTAGCCATGGGAGAACTTCAGTACCTCGGCTGGGGGGTTTCTTTATGAACATCGTACTTGGCCGTATTGCTATGGTTTTCGGCGTCCTCGGCGTGATCGCCTTGGGAACGCTCATGATGTCCAACGCCTCACCAATCGAATTGGGACACGGGATGACTCCTCCGCCGCGCGATTTCGAAGGCGGTTGGGTATTGGCGCATGGGATGACTCCTCCGCCGCGTGATTTTGAAGGCGGGTGGATGCTGGCGCACGGAATGACGCCTCCGCCGCGCGAGGATGGTGGGTGGGTACTGGCGCATGGAATGACGCCTCCGCCGCGCGAGGATGGTGGGTGGGTGCTGGCGCACGGGATGACGCCTCCGCCGCGCGACTTCGACGCCTAAGACTCGAACTGAACAAATCCGGGGCTCCTGCCGATAACTAAATCAGGCGGAGCCCCGCAGTGTATTCACTCTCACCTTTTGCGGAACTTCTGTGGCAGGCGATCTTCGTGATCGGCCTGACGCTGGAGGTTCTGGTCATTCACGCGATCCTTCGCCGCGAGTCCCTCCGCTCCTATCCCCTCATTCTGGTTTACTGTTCAAGCCTCATTGTCACGACGGTGGTGGAGCGCCTTACGTACGGCAGTCTCGATTCGGAGACTTACCGGAACATCTACTGGACCGATGAACTGGTCGTCAACACCCTGCTGTTTTCGCTTGTGCTTTCCCTCATCTTCCGCTCCTTGGGCGAGCAGCCGCTGCGGGGGGCGCTGGGCCGTACCCTGGCAGTAGCCATCCTGGCCACCGCGGCCTATTCCATCTACATTCTCTGGGATCCAGCAGCGGGTAAACTCACCTTTCGCGGCATGACGGTGGTAAGCCGCAACCTCAACTTCGGCGCCGCCCTCCTCAACCTGCTGCTCTGGACGATTCTGATGCGCACGCCCAAGTACGATACGCAGTTGCTTCTGGTGAGTGCCGGGCTGGGCATCAAGGTCACCGGAGTCGCGATCGCTCAGGCGCTGCGCACGGTCCTGCCAGCTAGCTACGCCCGCGATACGGTGGAGTTCATTATCCCGGTTGCCGATTTCATCTGTCTCTATCTGTGGTGGAGAACATTCCGGCCCGCCAAACCTCGCCAAGCCGTGCACCCCGTAAACGGCTTCTGATCGAGTTCCCTCCAAGCACCACCTCGGCCTCCCGCGCCAATCGCCGCCCCTCCGCAAGTACCGGGTCGCTGGCTTGGGACTGCTTACCCCCTCGCGGTACACTGACCCAGTAAACCATGCCAAAAGTCGGACGTCGCGAATTCCTGCAAACCGCCGGAGCCCTGGCTCCCCTCGCACTGAAAGCCGCGCAGTCCAAGCCCCGCGTTCTGGGCGCCAACGATCGCATCAACATCGCCGTCATTGGCAACGGCGGACGCGGATTCGACGTCGCCCGCACGTTCCACAAGATCGGCGCTGATACCGGCGGCTGCCGCATCGCCGCGGTGTGCGACACCTGGCAGCGCCGCGTCTCCCAGGGCAAGGAAGCCTTCGGCTGCGACGGCACCCTGGACTACCGCGAGCTGATCGAGCGCAGCGAAATTGACGGCGTGCTCATCGCCACCCCCGACCACTGGCACGCGCGCATCGCGCTGGCGGCCATCGAACGCGGCAAGGACGTCTACGTGGAGAAGCCGATGTGCCACACCGTCGAAGAGGCGCGGGACCTGGTGGAAGCCGTGGGCAAGACCAAGCGCGTTCTCCAGGTCGGCTCGCAGACCACCTCCGGCGACCAGTGGAAGAAAGCCCGCAAGGCCATCGCCGACGGCATGATCGGCTCGGTGATCATGAGCCAGGGATCCTACCATCGCAACTCCGCCGACGGCGAATGGAACTGGAAAATCGATCCGGCGGCGAGCCCCGACGCCACCGGCGACGATTACATCGATTGGAAGACCTGGCTGGGACCCGCGCCCAAACGCCTGTGGGACGCCGAGCGCTTCTTCCGCTTCCGCAAGTACTGGGATTACTCCGGCGGCATCGCGACCGACCTGTTCTACCACGTGATCGCGCCGCTGAACCTGTGCTGGAGCGAGCCGGAGTTCCCCTACAAGGTGATGGCCAGCGGCGGCATCTACGCGTTCCGCGATCGCGAGGTGCCGGACACCTTCCACGTGGTCGCCGAGTACGCCAAGGGGCACTCGCTGGTGCTGAGTTCCTCGATGGCCAATTCGCAGCACATCCCGGGCCTGATCCGCGGCAAGGAAGCCTCGCTGATCATGGTGGAGCATGGCCGCTTCGAAAGCTACTCGCCGACCCTCGCCGTGCGCCCGGAGCGCGCCGCCTCCGACGAGTACAAGCGCAAGTTCGGCGCCGAGGAGATCCGCATCCCGGTGGAGAACGTCAATACCACGCGTGCCCATGTGGAGAACTTCCTGGCGTGCATGCGATCGCGGCAGAAGCCGGCGCTGGATGTCGAGACCGGCGCCAAGGCGCAGGTGCTGGTGTCGATGTCGGTGATGAGCTACCGCGAGGGCAAGGTCCTGTACTTCGACGACAAGAAGTGGAAGGTCTCCGAGAAGCCTCCCAAGGGCTAACCCTCAGGGCTGTTTCTTCAGGGTGATCCCGAGCTCGCGCAACTGGCGGTCCTGCGCCTCGCTGGGCGCATCGCACATCAGGTCCGTTCCGCGCGCGGTCTTGGGGAACGGGATGACGTCGCGGATGGAAGTTTCGCCCGCCAGGATCATCACCAGGCGATCCAGGCCCAGCGCGATGCCCCCGTGCGGCGGCGCGCCGTATTCGAGGGCCTCCAGCAGAAAGCCGAAACGCCGGCGAGCTTCCTCGTCGCTCATGCCGAGCGCGGAGAACACCTTCGATTGCACGTCCTGGCGGTGGATACGAATGGAGCCCGATCCCAGCTCCGTGCCGTTCAGCACCAGGTCGTAGGATTTGGCGCGGCAATTCGCCGGATCCATGGCCAGCTTGTCGATGTCCTCGTCGGCCACCATGGTGAACGGATGGTGCGCCGCGTCCCAGCGATTCTCGTCCTCGTTCCATTCGAACATCGGGAAGTCGACCACCCAGGTGAAGCGGAAATCGTCGGGCTTCAGCAGGCCGTGCTTGGCCGCGTACTTCTGACCGCAATACAGGCGAAGCTGGCCGCAGGCCTGCAGGACGGTCTCCTCTGGCCGAGCGCCTTTGGGCTCGCCCGCCCAGCCGGCAAGAATCAGCAGGTCCTCTTCGCCCGCGCCAGTGCGCCTGCGGACCTCGGCCATGGCTTCCGGATAATCCCGTTCCAGGCGCTTGGGGTCATCGAAGACGCGCAAGCCGCGTTCCTGGCCCGCGGCCTTGATCTCATCGCGCTCCTTGCGCGAAGGGACGCCGGTGTTGGGCAGGTAAATCGCCACCACGGGCAGCGATCCGCTGGCCAGCGGTGTGCCGGCGAACAGATCCTCGACGCGGCGGAAGGGCGGCATCCGCATGTCCGGCTTGTCGATTCCGTATTCGTCCATGGCCTGCTTGTAGGTCATGCGCGCGAACGGCGTGGGGATATCGAAACCGGCCACTTTACAGGCTCGCTGCACCATGGGTTCGATCACCTCGAAGACGCGGTCCGGTTGCGGGAACGACATCTCGAGATCGATCTGGGTGAACTCGTATTGGCGGTCGGCGCGGAGATCCTCATCGCGGAAGCAGCGGACTATCTGGAAGTAGCGGTCGAAGCCGCTGACCATCAAAAGCTGCTTGAAGATTTGCGGGGATTGCGGCAGCGCGTAGAACAGGCCAGGGCTGACGCGGCTGGGGACCAGGAAGTCGCGCGCTCCTTCCGGCGTGGAGCGCGTCAGGAACGGCGTTTCGATCTCGTGGAAGCCCAGTGCGTAGAGCTCTTCGCGCACGGCGAACGTCACCCGGCTCCGCAGCATGATGTTGCGCTGCATATGCGGGCGGCGCAGGTCGACGTATCGGTACTTGAGCCGGACATCTTCCTTAACGTCCACATGCTCCTCCATGGGGATGGGCGGAGTTTTGGACGTGTTTAGAATGTACAGCCGGTCGACGATCACGTCCACTTCGCCGGTGGGGATGGCGGGATTGATCGTTTCCGGGGAGCGAAGCTCCACCACGCCCTCGGCGGCGATCACCCACTCGGCGCCCAGCTCGTCAGCCTTGCGATGCACTTCGGGATCGCAGTCGGCGCGGAACACGAGCTGCGTCACGCCGTCGCGGTCGCGCAGGTGGACGAAGAGCACGCCCCCCAGGTCGCGGCGGCGGTGCACCCAACCCATCAGCAGAACGCGGGATCCCGCGTCGGCGGCGCGCAACTGCCCGCAGGTATGCGTGCGGCGCATCTCGCCCAGAAAATCGAGAGCCATATCAGCCATTTCCAATCCCTTTCCCGCGCGCGGCGAGTTCCCCCCGAGGCACGGAGGACTGCTCGCCGGAGGTCATGTCCTTCCACTGGACCGTGCCGGAGGCGATCTCGTCGTCGCCCACGATGACGGCGTAGCGGGCGCCGCTCTTGTTGGCCACTTCCAGCGAGCGTTTCAGCTTCCGGTCCACCGACACCTCGACGCTCAAGCCCAGGGCGCGGAGTTCGCGGGCGATCAACGCCGCCTCTCGCGCCGCGGTCTCGCCCATGGGCGCGACAAACACATCCAGGGTGGGTTGCGCCGGGCGCGATTCCTCCACGGTCATCACCAGCCGGTCCTCGCCGATGGAGAAGCCGATGCCGGGGGCGGGCACTTTCGAGCCGATCGCCTCGGCGAGCCCGTCATAACGCCCTCCGCCCATCATGGCGCTTTGCGCGCCCAGGGCGCCGTGCGTGATTTCAAATGTCGTGCGCCGGTAGTAGTCGAGCCCGCGCACCAGCCTGGGCTTCACTTCGTAGGCGATCCCGCGGTCGGTAAGCGATGACCGCACCGTATCGAAGTGGGACCGGCATTCCTCGCACAGGTGATCCAGGATGGAGGGTAGCGTTTCGATCACCGGCTGATCCTCGGGCACCTTGCAATCGAGCACGCGCAGCGGATTCGTCTCGGCGCGGCGGCGGCAATCGGCGCACATGCCGGGCGCCACCTCCGCCAGCCTCTCGCGCAACTTTTCGATGAACACCGGGCGGCACTTGGGGCAGCCCACGGAGTTGATCAGCAGGTGGGAGCCTTTCACACCGCAGCGCTCCAGGATCTCCACCACCATCTCGATCACTTCGGCGTCGATGAGCGGGCTTTCGCTGCCGATGGCCTCCGCGCCGATCTGGAAGAACTGGCGGTAGCGTCCCTTCTGCGGGCGCTCGCGGCGGAACATGGGGCCGATGTAATACAGCTTCTTGACGCCGGGGACCTGATCCAGGCGGTGTTCGATGTAGGCGCGCATCACGCCGGCGGTGTTTTCCGGGCGCAACGTCAGCGACGTTTCGTCGCGGTCGGCGAAGGTGTACATCTCCTTGGAGACGATGTCCGTCTCCTCGCCTACGCCGCGGGCAAACAGGGCGGTCTCCTCGAAGACCGGAGTGCGGATCTCCTGATAGTTGTAGCGCCGGAACACGTCGCGCGAGACTTCCTCGACGAAGTTCCACACCGAACTGGAGGGCGGCAGGATGTCGCGCGTGCCCTTGATGGCGCGGATCATGTTTGCTCCGCTTGATACAGAGCCGCTTTTTCAACGTAATGCCGGACGCCGTCGCGGAATCGCGCCTGCTCCTCCGGCGTCACGGATCGCTTCACTTTGCCGGGGACGCCCATCACCAGGCTGCCGGCGGGGACGGACATGCCCTCTGGAACCAATGCCCCGGCGGCGATCACGCTGCCGCGCCCGATGGTGGCGCCGTTGAGAATGACGGCGCCAATGCCGATGAGGCATTCGTCTTCGATCACGCACCCATGCAAGGTCACCGAGTGGCCGACGGTGACGCCCGCGCCGATAATCAGCGGGAAGCCGTCGTCCATGTGCAGGACGGAGCAATCCTGGATGTTGGATTCGGGTCCCACCGTAATGCGTCCGACGTCGCCGCGGATGACGGCGCAAGGCCACACGCTGGAACGCTCGCCGAGCACGACATCGCCGATCACCTGCGCGCTGGCGTCAACGAAGGCACTGGGGGCAATGGAGGGCGAGACGCCTTTGTACTTTCGGATCATGTTGAGATTACGCGGAAAGGCGTAGTTCCCACATTGTAACGTAGGCGGCTCCGGACCGCGCGCTCCAGGCAAATTGCTGATGCAATCCATTTGACATTCCGATTGCAACCCGCGGACAAGTTCGATAGACTACCCCCAACACTGCTGGAGTCAAGGGGTCCGGCAGTACTGCGGTTCAAACTCTGTTGGGGAGGTACTCGCATGAGACGCATTTTCTGCGTGTCTTTGCTGAGCTGCTGTTTGCTCGTTTCGCTTTTCGGACAAATTCAGACGGGACGCATTGAAGGCACTGTGCAGGATTCGTCCGGCGCGGTGATTCCAGGCGCCAAGCTGTCCGCGGTCAACGTAAAAACCCAGGTCAAGGTGGATATGGAAGCCGACGCATCGGGCTACTACATCTTCCCGAGCCTGCAACCCGGCTTTTATACCGTGTCGGCGGAATCGAGCGGATTCCGCAAGGCCACAGTCACCAATATCGAGTTGAACGTGGGCGTTACGCTGCGCCAGGACATCCGGCTCGAAGTCGGCACCGTGACCGATACGGTAACCGTGGAGGCGAGCGCGGTGCGCGTGCAGACTTCGGAGGCGACCATCCAGCGTGCCGTAACGATGCGGGACATCGATACGCTGCCCCAGTTGGCGCGCAATCCGATCGCACTGGCGACGTTCCAGCCGGGCGTGCAGATCGGTTCCTCCGGTCAGACCGGGGACCCGAGTTTCGCGCGTATCAACGGCCTGCGTCAGGGATCCAACAACAATACGCTGGACGGCATCGACGTAAATGACGCGGTTCTGCCCCGTCTCGGATTGACGCTGAACGCCACCAACACTGACTCGGTGGAGGAGTTCCGCATCATCACCAATGGCGCCAAGGCCGAGTACGGCCGGAATGCCGGCGGGCAGGTGGAACTGATCACCCGCTCCGGCACCAACCGCTTTTCCGGCAACCTGTTCGAGTACCACCGCAACACGGTGCTCAACGCCAACAATTTCTTCAACAACTCCAGCGGCCAGTTGCGGCCCAAGTTCATTCAGAATCAGTTCGGCGGCTCCTTTGGCGGTCCGGTGCTGATTCCCAAGGTGTACAACGGCAAAGACAAGCTGTTCTTCTTCTATAATTACCAGGGCTCGCGGGTGTCACAGCAGGTGGTCCGCAACCGCACGGTGCTGACACCCGAAGCCAAGCGCGGCATTTTCCGCTGGGTGGTTCCGAACGGTCAGCCCGGCGCGGGCGAGACCCGCAGCTTCAACATTCTGGCCGCTGACCCCCGCGGTATCGGGATTGATCCGGCGGTGGCGCGCAACCTGGCCCTGCTGCCCGATCCCAACAACCTGGATACGGGCGACCGTCTGAACACCGCGGGGTTCCGCTTCAACGCGCCCGCCGGAGGCCTCAGCGATCAGAGCACGTTCAAGACAGACTGGAATCCGGCCTCGAATCTGCGGCTGTATTTCCGCTACTCCTGGTTCAAGACGCTGACACCGGCGGACACGCTGAACAATGCGGAGTCGACCTTCCCGGGCCAGCCGAACGGAACCCAGGGCGGCATTCGCTCCGGCTTCTCCACCGGCGGCAATTGGACCATCAAGCCTTGGCTGGTGAACGAATTCATCGTTGGCTACCAGCAATCCAGCGTGACCTTCGGACGGGTTCGCAGCCTGTT
>CAYOQB010000032.1:35052-37839 GCA_964406035.1 uncultured Solibacteraceae bacterium
ACCATCGGACCGACGGGCGGGCAGATCGCGGCGGCGGACCGGCTGCGCTTCGACAACCTGTATAACGATTTGCTGGGCCGCGTCAGTTCGGTCACGCAGACGTTTTACAGCGACTTGGCGACCTTCGCGCCGGGCGAGCCGCGCGTCCGGAACTTTATCTTCCGCGACTACGGCTACTACTTCCAGGATGACTGGCGAATCGCTTCTAACTTCACCTTAAACTTGGGCGTCCGCTGGGAGTTCTACGGTGTGCCTTTCGAGCGTGATCAATTGCAGGGCAACATTGATCAGAACCAGTTCGGGCTGGTAAACACCGTCAATCAAATCGCAGATTTGACCGTGCGCCGCAGCAACGCCTGGTACAACAACGACTGGAACAACTTTGCTCCGCGCATCGGCTTTGCCTGGGATCCCTTCAAGGACGGCAAAACTTCGATTCGCGCCTCGTGGGGCGTGTTCTATGACCGCGTGATTGGCGGCGCCATCACCGACGTGGATACGAATATGCCGGGATTTGCCCAAGCTACCAGCGTATTCCCGAATCAGGCGGCAACGGATATCCGCGTCAGCGATCGTAGCCTCCTCCTGCCGACTCCGCCCGCCGCGCCGACACTCACGCCGGCGGCCACTCGCAACATCGCTACCTTGGCGCTGATTGAACCCAACTTCCGGCAGCCGTACGTGTTGCAGATGAACTTCACCGTGCAGCGGGAGATTCTGCGCAACACGGTGTTGGAGGTGGGATATGTCGGCAACCGCGGCATCAAGCAAGTAGCTGACGTCAACGTGAATCAGACGCGCGTTTATACGAGCGGCTTCCTGCGGGACTTCCAGGAACTGCAAGCATTTCAGGCCAGCGGAACGGCGACCTCGGCGAACAACGCCATTGTGCGGATGTTCGGAACTCCGGGCGCCGCCATCACCGCGATCGGCGCCACCCCGGTCCGCCAAGGCAGCCTGGGAGCCGCGGCGAACACCATCGACACTAGCAATTTCAGCCGTTATCCGAACTCGGTGGGCACGCAGTTCTACCTGCGCAATTTCCCGCAGTTCCAAAACGTGATTCTGACCACGAATGGCGGACGCACGCAATACGATTCGCTGCAGGTCAGCCTGCGGCGTCAGGCGGGCGCGCTGAAGGGCGCGTTCAACTACACCTGGTCGAAGACCATCGATAACCTGTCGGTGGATGGTTCGGGCTTCACCGCCATCATCGACAACTACAACCTGGCGCTGAATCGCGCCAGGTCGGACGCGGATCGTCCGCACACCTTGAACTGGTCGGTCAGCTATACGTTGCCGATTGGGAAAGGCAAGCTGATCGGCGGCGGAATGCCCGATTGGGCGGACCGAATTGCCGCAGGATGGGAGATTGGTTCGCTCGGCATCTGGACCACTGGTCCTGTAATGACGGTGACTTCCGGCCTCACCACCGGACCCAGCAACCAGATCAACACCTGGGCTAACTACTCAGGTGACCGCAGCATTGGCGCGGTGGAGCGGCTCGGCAACGGCGTTCGCTTCTTCACGCCGCAGGAGACCTCGCAGTTTTCAGTACCCGTAGCCGGCTTTATCGGCTCCTCCGGACGCAACACGTTCCGCGGACCGGCTTTCTTCACCACCGACCTCTCGGTGGTTAAGCGCTTCCGGGTCTACGGCGAGCGGACGTTCGTGACGTTCCGCGCTGAAGCTTATAACCTGCTGAACCACGTCAACTTCGGGGTCCCAGGCTTGAGCCTGCAAACCCCGCAGTCGTTCGGCGTGATTCAGTCGCAGATCAACGGGACCGGCGGTCCTCGCGTGATGCAAATGGCTCTGCGGCTCGACTTCTAAAGCCGCGGGGAAAACTCAAAAGGCCCGGCTGCTTCGGCAGACCGGGCCTTTTCTTTGATTCACGCGAATCGCTTAGGCTTTTGCAGGCGCCTGCATCGGCTCGTCCGCGCTGCCGCCGTAGATGGAGGGGACTTTACCGCCCATCGGCCGCAGGTACGCTGCGAGCTGTCCCCGGTGGTGCGACTCGTGCAAAAGGCAGAAGTTCAGATACATCACCGCCGGGTTGGTCCAGGTGTAGAAGGTGAGGTCTTGCGCGAGCTGTTCCGGCGTGCGCTGATTCAGCTTTTCCACAACGGCGGCGTGCGCCTGGTCGAACCAGGCCACGAGGTCGGCCGCGGTGGACGCCTCGGTTTTCGCGGCGTCGCCCGAGAACTCGCCGGTGGCGATTCCGTTCAGGAAGAAAACGCGCGCGGTGAGCAGGTGCTTGGCGAGCTCGCGAGCGGTCATGCACTTCTCGCTCGGGCGGTAATCGAGTTGGTCCTCGGGCATTGCGGCCACCACGCGGCGCGTGGTTTTGGCCTCGGCCATGGCCGTCGGCATCAGCGTGTCGAAGAGAAACTTGGCTTGTTCTGGGGTCATAACGACCCCAGTATATTAGTTGCCGCGCCCGCCCGCGCTGGAACCGCCGCGAGCACCGCCGCCGGTGCCCATGCCGCCGCGGCCGCCGCCGCCAGCCGCGCCCGCCGAGGTCCCGCCGGCGGGACCTCCGCCAGCGCCGCCGAGCACCGCTCCGCGCGAGCCGACGCCGTATCCGTGATTCGGCGAGTACATGATCCCGTCCCGTCCTCCGCCGAAGCCGCCGCCGCCGGCTCCCCAGACGGGAGCGGGGACGAACAATTGCGAGGCTGCCCAGGGCGAAAAGTAGGTGTATCCGAACGGGCTGACCCAAACGCCGCGGCCCACCGGGATGAAGGTGAACGAGCCGAACCAGGGATTGAAGAACCAGCGATTCCA
>CAYOQB010000033.1:0-36207 GCA_964406035.1 uncultured Solibacteraceae bacterium
CGTCTTCTCCGACGCCTCAACCAGCGCCCACGCCTGCTCGACCGTGAGGGCAATCCCACGCGCACCGTGCGTTCCGGCGATCGCGTCACGGTTGAAATCCGCGCCCGCGCCGCCAGGGATCTCGACAATCCAGTGGCCGGGATTCTCATCCGCAACCGGCTGGGGATCGATGTTTTCGGCACGAACTCCAAAATCGAGAGGGTGGAACCGGGATTCGTGCGTGCGGGTCAAACGTTTGAGGTGGGTTTCACGTTCGATTGCCACCTGACAAGACAGGAATATACACTGACGGTTGCCACGCAGCACCCCGAAGGTTTCAGCCAGGATTGGCTGGACGGCGCGCTCGCTTTTACCGTGATCGACCCGCGCGACGTGGCGGGATTGGCGAATCTGAAAACCGAGGTGACTTGGCGGAGTGAATAGCGACCGAAGCTTCTTTGGGCATCCGCGCGGTCTGGCGACGCTCTTTTTCACGGAAATGTGGGAGCGCTTCAGCTATTACGGGATGCGCGCCCTGCTGATCCTGTTCATGACGGCAACCGTCGCCTCCGGGGGGCTCGGCTTCGACACAGCCACCGCCGGCATCATCTATGGCCTGTATACGTCCTCGGTTTACCTGTTGAGCCTGCCGGGCGGCTGGCTCGCCGATCAGTTCCTGGGACTGCGCAAGGCAGTCTTCTACGGTGGGGTCCTCATCATGCTCGGGCAGTTTACCCTGGCGATCCCCACGATGGAGGCGTTCTACGGCGGACTGGCGCTGATCGTATTTGGCACCGGACTGCTGAAGCCGAACGTCAGCGCGATTGTCGGACAGCTCTACGGCCCGGAAGATCAAAGGCGCGACGCGGGGTTCTCCATCTTCTATATGGGGATCAACCTGGGCGCGTTCATCGCTCCCCTGGCCTGCGGGTGGGTGGGACAGCGGATCAACTACCGCTGGGGTTTCCTGCTGGCAGGGTTCGGCATGGCTGTGGGCCTGATCCAATACTCGCTGGGCGGCAAGCATCTGGGCGACGCGGGCCTAAACCCCGCGAAGGCCCAGGATCCGGGCGATCTCGCGCGGCGGAAGCGGCAGTTGGCGTGGGGAACGGCGGCCATTCTCGCCCTGATCGGCATTCCGTCGCTGCTGGCATGGACCGGCGCGATTACCGTTACCGCCGCGGCTCTCGGCGACTGGTTCGGCATCCTGCTGATCCTGCTGGTGATCGGCGTGTTCACCGCGCTGATCGGATCCAAAAGCTTCACCAGCGTCGAGCGGCGCAGGTTCATGGCAATCGGATTCCTGTTTCTCGCGTCCACTTTGTTCTGGTCCGCATTTGAGCAGGCCGGATCGACGCTGAACCTGTTCGCCGAACGGAGCACGGACAACAGCATCTTCGGTTTCGAGTATCCGTCGAGCTGGTATCAGTCGCTGAACTCGCTGTTCTTGATCTCGTTCGCGCCCATTTTCGCGTGGCTTTGGATTCGCATGGGTTCGCGCGAACCTTCCAGCCCCGCCAAGTTTTCCTGGGGGCTGATTTTCGTCGGGCTCGGATTCGCTCTTGTCGCGGTAGCCGCGGGCCTCACCGCCGGTGGCGCGAAAGTGAGTCCCGGCTGGCTCTGGGGCGTGTACTGGCTGCACACACTCGGCGAGCTCTGCCTGAGCCCGGTGGGACTCAGCGCCATGACCAAGCTCGCGCCCGCGCGAGTGACCGGGTTGATGATGGGCGTCTGGTTCGTCTCCATCTCGGCGGGCAACTACATCGGCGGGCGTGTTGCCGCAGTCTACGACAAATTCTCCACGGAAACGCTGTTCTACGTGGTTGCGGCATTTGCCATCGGCGCCGGTTTGCTGCTCGCGCTGCTGGTCAAACCGATTCGGTCCCTGATGGGGGGTGTGAAATGAATCTGGCGGAGATCCAGCGGAAGCTCACAGAAGAACAACTCGACGGCTGGCTGTTCTTCGATCACCACCAGCGCGACCCGCTGGCGTACCGCGTGCTCGGACTTCCCACCAGCATCGTAGCCACGCGACGCTGGTATTACTTCATTCCGGCGTCGGGCGAGCCGCGGGGGCTGGTGCACAAGATCGAGCCACATTCGCTCGCCGCCGTGCCCGGCGAGAAGTATCCCTATGCAGGCTGGAACGCACAGCTCGATGGAGTGCGGCGCATCCTGGGAGGCGCCCGGCGAATCGCGATGCAGTACTCGCCTATGTGCGCCATCCCATACGTCTCGATGGTTGACGCCGGGACTATAGAGCTGGTTCGCAGCCTCGCCGTCGAGATCGTCAGTTCCGCCAACCTCATTCAATTCTTTGAAGCCCGTTGGACCGAAGAGCAGTTGGAAATGCATCTGGAAGCGGGACGCCGCGTCGATCGTGTCCGCGCCGCCGCGTTTCGCTTGATCGGGGAGAAGCATCGCGACGGCGTCCCCGTCAACGAGTTTGAGATCCAGCAGTTCATCCGGGCGGAATTCGAGGCCAGTGGGATGGTCACCGACCACGGCCCCATCGTGGCAGTGAACGGCAACGCATCCGACCCGCACTACGAGCCCAGCGCCGAACAACATGCGCCTATCCGCCCCGGCGACTCTGTCTTGATCGATCTCTGGGCCAAGCTGGATCGCCCGCATGCGGTCTATTACGATGTGACCTGGGACGGTTTCTGCGGAGCGCAGCCGCCGTCCAAACTGGTAAATGTTTTCGAAATCGTGCGAGACGCGCGCGATGCGGCAGTCGCCAGGGTCCGCCATGCTCTCACCGGTGGGCAACCGCTCAGAGGTTTTGAAGTGGATGACGCGGCACGCGGGTTCATTCGCGACAAGGGCTTCGCCGATTTCTTCTTTCACCGTACTGGGCACAGCATCGGCCCGGATGTTCATGGCACCGGCGCCAACATGGACAACCTGGAGACACACGACGAACGCGCTGTAATCCCGGGCACCTGCTTCTCGGTGGAGCCGGGAATCTACCTGCCTGAGTTTGGAATCCGCTCGGAAGTCAACGTTTACGTGGAGAACGCGGACGCGCGAGTCACGGGTGAAGTCCAGGATGCCCTCATTCTTATTTGAACGCCGGTGGATCGCGATCCTGATCGCGGCGCCGGGGCTTAGCGCGGGCATCGCATCCCATGCCGATAGGGGCGGAACGGTCGAAATCCGCCTGGATGACGGCCGCGCCGAAGTGGAATTCGTTAGCGATACGGCGTTCCGGCTAACCCGCGGCTGGGGTCCGCCGCCGCTGCAGCGATCTCCCGTCGCGCATCAGCCGGTGAAGTACCGCGTAACTGACGCGGCATCCGAACTGCGCATCGAGTCCGATTCGCTGGTGGTCGCGTTCGACAAAGATTCCTTCCGCATGACCGTTCGCGACCTGAAAGGAGCGGCGATTCTTCGCGAATCCAAACCCGCCGGCCGGTTCGCCGATCGCGTTCGCCTGGAGCTCCAGGCGGCTCCCTCGGAACGCTTTTACGGATTCGGATGGAACCGGCAGCCCGGAATTCAGCTTCGCGGCAAGCAGGGCACATCCACCCGTCCCTTCTTCTTCTCCACCGGCGGTTACGGCGTATTTTTTCGCAATGCCCCGAGCAGCCGCTACGATTTCCGAAATCTTGCATTCTCGATCTTCGAAGCCGTTGCTCCGGCGCTCGACTTGCTGATCTATCAGGGCCCGACCCCGAAGGAGATTCTGCAGGAGCATGCGACCTTCAGCCGCGCGGACGAGCCGCTCAGCGCCAGTCATCTCCAGGTGCTTGCGGCCAGCGGCCTCCCTCGCCTCGCCGATCCGCTTCCGCCAACGCCCGATCTGAAAGCGCTGACCGAGCAATTGAATCAGGAATCGCTGAGCGGGGTTCGCTATCCCGCCGTGGACCTGAATTCCTTCTCGGCATGGCCGCAAGCGCAGCGCCGAAGAGCAATGCAGCTCGCCGCGATCCTGCCCCTTTTGTACGATTCGCGAAACGCCCGCCCCGCGGTTCCGGGTCGCGGCGCCTTTGTTCCCTACCTGCTCACGTACCTGCGCGAAGCTTACGATCGCGGCTACCCAATGATCCACCCGCGCATGTTTCAGTTCTCCCGCGACCCGGAATCGGCGCGCGATCCCGATTGGTTCATGGTCGGCGACGAAATCCTGGTGGCGCCGGTTCTCGACGAAACCGGTAAACGCAAGATCGAGCTCCCGCGCGGCAGTTGGACCGATCTCCGCGGCAATATCCGCTATCCGGGCCGGCAAGTCGTCGAGGTCGAAGCGCCGCCCGATTACACGCCTTTGCTGGCGCGCAACGGAAGCGTATTCCCCTTGGCCGTGCAGTCCCGGAACGATTTCCTCGAGCTCCACTATTTCCCCAACCTCGGCGGCGAGTTCTTCCTCTGGGAGCCGGACATCGAGGAGAATACGCAGTTCCATGCGTCACCGGTGGGTGAGGAATACCGGCTGGAGATCGAAACCAGAGTCGACCGCACCTACGAGTGGATCGTTCATCACCTCGCCAGGCCCGCCGTCGTGAAGGACGAGCGCAACACATTCCGCGAAGTCCGCGCGATCACGGAGTTGCGCCCTGGCCTGTGGTTCTACGACTCCGCGCGCCGCAACCTCCACGTGATGCTGGAGGCCGCCAAGGGCTCGGATCGCATCGTGAACATCAGCTTCTAACCCAGAAAGCCGCTTCGCCTAGCCCCGCGCGACAAGGGCAGCGGGTATCCGATCAGGCAAAGCTGGTCGAGCGCCCACAACACCACCGATTCCATCCCTTTGCCCTCCGCGATGCGAGCTTCCTTCAGCCAGGGCGCGGTCACATCGCCGATCCCCACCAAGTGGCTGCGCTGATGCGCCGCGAACCCCAAGCCGGTCCCGAAGTCCGTGGTCGCCTCCGCCGCGTTCAGGTCTCGGTTAAACGTGAATCCGAAACTTTCCGTCTTCAGGCATTGCAGATTCGCGGGATTCCAATTCGAAGCGTAGTTGATGCTCTGATTGAACGCCGTCTGGTTCACATCGGTCGGATACAGGACCTCGAATCGGCACGCCGGATACGCCGCCCGCACGTACCCGATCACTTCGCTGGTGAACTCCTCCACCTGCTCCCGCAGGAACGCGACCTCGTCCGGATAGGCAGCAGGATCCACATCGTGCGATGCGATGATCGCCATCGGCCGGCCATACCGCGCCTGGAACGCCGACTTCGTGTACGCATCGTAGAACGGCATCCCGGAGTACGCCAACGCCAAACCGTCGTTGGCAAAGTACCACCACTGGACCTCCCCGAGCTGCAGGTACGGCTGCATGCCGGCCTCCGCCATCAGGTCCGCCATGTCTCGATATACCTGCCGCCAGAACATCCGGCTCGTTGGGTTGAACGCCGTCTGGACTGCCGGAGTCGGAAGCAGGATCGGATCCCCTGCGGGACCGCGCTGCACCAGATCCGTTTCCACCGAAAGGTCGCCGTGCTGCAACTCCAGGCTGAACGACGCCGCGCAGTCGATGCCCGCCTGGTTCAGCGCGGCGAAATACGCCCGACTCCAATCCCGGCATGCGCGATTCAGCCTCGGTGTGCTCAGCCGGTCCGTGATCCAGATTCCATCCACGCCGCCGGACAAGTTCGCATCGGCGGCAATGCCGAAGTTGGGATCCGTAGTCGCGGCCGCGAGCGTGATCAGATTCCCCTCGACCCCTCGCGCGCGGGCGTGAATCGTCAGCGTGGCTCCGGCTGCGCTCGCCCACATCCCCGTGTACCCGCGATTCACTTCCAGCGCGAACGCCAGCGCCACGGTCTCCGCGGTGTCTCCCACATGATGCAGGTGCGACAGAACCGTCGCGCTGCCCGGGGGCGATCCCGCGCGGTCGATCGTGAGACTCGTGATCCGGCTGGGTTCCGGAGTGCCGGAGAAAGCGATCGTTCCCGAGGCGTAAGCATGCCCGGCCGACACCAGTTCGTAGAACCACAACGCACCAACATAGTGATTAGCTCGCCCGGTGAATCCCAGCGTCTTCATCCACCACGCCGTGCGTTCCGGCGCGACGCTGATGGAATGATCCGTATCCCAATCCGTTGCAAGCGTCATCCGTGGCTCTGCCGCGAACGCCGGCAGCGAATTCGCCGCCACGGCCGCTTCCAGGAAATCGAAGTAGCACTTCTCCCCCGCCTGACCCCCGTGCGCGATCGTTACCACATGCTCGCCCGCGGGAACCACGCCCAGGGATCGGCGCTGCAGAATGTCCTCGCCGGGAAGGTGCGTAGTCACTTCCTGCGCGGAGCCGCCGTCGATCGTCACCAGCAGCCGAGCTCCCCGAATCGACGGGCTCGCGAAACCCAGCGACCTTGTGCCCAGGTACAGCGAGTGCGCGGCGGGCATCCGGTACGTCACCGAAACCTGCGACCCCGCCGCGTCGCTCACCCGTATGCTGCCGCCTGAGTAGTTCCCGCGCTCCGCGACCCAGGTCCCGGTATAGCTGCACCGCGCGTCGTCATCCTCGATCCGCTCGCTCCCCGGACCCGCGATTGCATATTGCCTGCCGGTCCCCGATACCGTCCAGTTCGATATCAAAACCGCGAACTCGGAGCGAATGAAAGCCCCGCTCTGCAGATCCGCCGCGTATGTCCACCTCATCTTCCGAATCCGGTTCGTCGGCACCGGCAAGCCCGTTCGGAAGTCCGTCAGCGTCGCGAAATCAAGAGTCACCCGCCATTTGCTTGGCGACGCTCCCCCCGCGAATTGCTTCCAGGCGGCGTCCCAGCTCGCGGTGGCGCCGGTCGACGTATACGTGTACGCGCCGATGCGATTTCCATTCACGCCGCTCTGATCCGCTGCCACGCTCCCCGGACACTTGCCCGCCTCTGCCGTACGCGGCACGCCCCGATACTCCAGGCGGATCGTGCTTCCGCTTCGCGTGGCGCCGACTCCATGCTCCGCCGTCCCACCGTTGACGCTTTGCTCGATCGCCAGTGCCGCGTCCGCCAAACCGTTCGTCGCGCCGAATTGATATGTATGGTGACGTCCGAGAAACTCCAGCCCCACCCAGTCGCCCGCCGTCGCCGTTCCGCCCAGTGTGAATTCGGCCGACGCATTCTCATAGGTCCCCTCAATCGGGACCGCGTGATCGCGCAGGCAAACCAGGTATGGCTCGGCGAGCGGCTGCGCGGAATCCCAGATGCGGAGCGCATGCCATTCCACCGTCGGAAACAGATCCGAGTCCATCGGGATGCAGTTGCTTCGCGTTTCGTCGTAGGTGAGAACCAGCCCGCTCAAGTCTCCATCGGGCAAATAGCGCATCAGCGGATGCTCGAACACGTTGTCTTGATTCCACTCGATCACGCACCAGTCGAATTGGCTCCGCCACGTTCCGGTCACCCGGAATCCGCTCGCCGACGCCTCGCTCATTGCCGCGATCGCCGAAGGACGCTGGAAGTAGCACTGCAGGTCCCGATCCGGCCTCAGCTTCTCTAATATCTCTGGCATGGTTACCTTCGCAGCGTGACCGTCAGATCCCGGCCGGGCAGCGTGTTCGTTCCGGCGGGAACCGCCACGACATCCAGGCTCAAGGGAACTCCGGCCGCCAGCGGCGCGCGGCCGAATCCGTCGATCACGTTCGAGACAAGCTGGCCCGCGGCGATTGTCAGGTCGCAAACCGGACTCGCTCCCTGGCGAAGCCGCAGTTGCACGCTCCCCCCCACCGGCGCCTCCCGCACCCGCGCGAAGATATCCCGCACCGCGTGAACCGATTCCACCTCGATCGCGGGCGCTGCATCGTCATGCGCCGCCAGGTAGCCCTCGATCGTCATGCTCAACTGCCCGCCGGACAGCGTTCGCAGTCCGGCGTCCACCGTTCCGGTGAAGCTCGACCTCGTCACCGCGCTGTTCCCGAAACGGTTCGTCACGAAGAAATCCGCCGCGCCGATCCGCACATCCGGCAGCGTCAGTGGGAAAGTGAATGATCCGCTTGCCTGGCTCCCAAAGAAACTTCGCAGGAACGGAACGATAAAAACCCGTCTCTCCAACCGGTACACCTTCGTCCCCGAGGCATGGCTCTCGGCCATGCTTCCATGCGATCCTCTGGACACCGTCCCACCGGCCCCGGCGGCGTCCACGGATTCCACTCGCAGGATTTCGCTCCCGATCTGCAGTACATCTCCACCGCTGACCGCCGATCCCGGTGTCCAAGCGATCGCCTGCTCCGCCGCGGTCACTCCTTGCGTCAGCGCGACGCCGCTCGGACTGGCTGCCTCGTTCCAGACGTACAGCATTAGTGTTCCGCCCGTGATCGAGGTCGTATTCACCAGGCTGCTGAACCCCACGCCCTGCAGCTCCACGCCGCCTTGCCCCGCTGTATGCAGCCCAAAGAAGGGCGCCGGCGGAACATCGCTGTCGCCTTGTGCCAGCGCGATCTGCCAGCGCGTGACCGGCGCCGCCTCCGCCCCGCTCTCCTCATCGCGCGCGTTCGCCGACCTTCCCATCACCTGCAGCACCGCTCCAGTCCGCGCCGGAAACTCGAACTCTACGCTGTCCGTTTCCGTGATCGCGCCAAAACGCCAGCTCGACTCCGCCACCACGAACTCGCTGTTCGCATCCGGCTCCACCACCCACGGCGGTGTCACCGTCAAAGTTGTCGCGTCGTTCGCGGCCACTTGCCGCTCCTGCCCTCGCCCCCGCCCGCTCAAAATCCGAACGACCTGACCCGAGTAGTTGCCGGTCAGCATATTCAGGCTGACGTTCCCGATCGAACTCGGTCCGTGCAATCCCGCGACCGCCGGAGGCTGAAGCTCGAAGCGCCAGTAGAAATTGGCGTGGTGATAACTCAGATCCGGCGGCGGCATCGCCCCCAGCGTCTGCCCTCCGGTGTCTTCGAATTGCGCCGCAAGCGGGAGGTCCGTCGCGATTCGCAGCAGTTGCGCCGGCGACGGTCCCCGGTAGACGCGAAACGCAACCGCCCCACCCGGAAAACTCAACCCCGTCAGCCGTACCCGATTCGTGTTCGTGCCCGCCGGCGCCACGGCTTTCGCCGTGAACGACAGCGGACCTTCCCGCCCCTCCCCATCCACGCCGCTCGCAGCGTAGTACAGCACCTGGTTGCCCGCCAAACTGCCGCCCAGCGTCTCCACCTCCGGGCTCAACCCAATCAGCGGCACGCCCGCGCGCGATTCCGAGCTTCTCGCCGGCGGCGCGAATCGGACGCTCAGCCTCCCCGTCTCGGGACCCGTGCCTGGCGTCTCCGTAATCTCGAAATCGCTTCCGCCGTCAGCCCGGATGATCGTGCCGACCAGCGGCCGTGGAATCCGCGCGCCCGTCGTCCGTTCCCTTCGCCCACCCGCGTAACCGATGCCCGTCCCCGTGTACCAGTCATCGGAATGCCATTGCGCGGTGATTCGCACCCGCTCGTAATTGTGGGAGGGCTCGATCCTCGTCACGCGAAAAGGCGCCCGGTTCAGGCCGTCCTTGTTATACGTCACCGTGATCAGATCCCCGGGCGCCAACCCAAAGCTGCGGTACGTAGTCTCGAGTTCCACGAAGGTGTTTCCAAGGACCGCCTTGTCCAGTTGCAGTCTCAGGATGCGCGCTGCCTGATCGAAGTTCGGTAGCCCGAGGGCGTTCACCGGCGCCGCCACTTCGTGCCCCATTGCGTCCACATCATCCAGCGCCGCCAAGGACAGGCTGTCCTGCTGATATTCGTTGAACTCGTTCTGAAATTCGACGCTCAGCCGGTTCGGGCTGTCCCCGCCCGAGCGCGACCACAGCCGGACCAGCGGTGCTCCGCCTTCGCCCCGCAAGATTCCCGAGACCGGAGCCTGATCGCTGAATTCGTATGCCGGCCAACCCCCGTTCAAGGGCTCGGTCGCGTTGCTCCCGCCCGGCTTTATCGCATGCTGCGTTGCCAGCGAGCCCTCCACCCGAACTCGCAGCTTCCCCCCAGGACCCAAGTGCAGCAGCAGGTTCGATCCCGCGCGGATTCCCTTCACAATCTCCGCCGCCGGATGCCGCCGCCGGATCACCAGGTTGCACTGATATCGCGGCGTCATCGCCGGATTCCCATTCAGATCCGTCAGCGCGATCAACTCGCCGCAATACTGCGCCGCCGCGGCGAAGCTCGCCACTTCGATGTCTTCCCGCTTCCAACCGCTCCGCAGCAGGACATCCAGCAGGACCCATGCCGGATTGTTCGTAAACGAAGTTCCGGCCGGCAGCCCCGCTGCATCGAAATGCTCCAGCTTCAATCCGCGAGCCAGCACCTCGATCCTTGGCAGCTTCTTCCCGCTGCTGATTCGGTTCGGGACCACGACGCTCAGCATCGCCATGCTGCCGTATGGATCGCCCGCGCTCTCCTCCCCCGTCCCGGCGAAGTTCGGATTGAAAGCCCCGGTCCTTCCCCCGGCGGTCACCAGCTCGTACCACCCCGTCGGTGTCATGTCCGCGCCGGGAAGGCCCTGCGGGATCTCCACATCCTCCACCACGACCTTCACCACGCCGTCGATCTCGCCCATCCCCAGCAGCACTTCAATCCGTGTCAGATTCCCATCGCTCCGGGCGAACACCACCGGCGGCCGGTACCACGCCGTCCCGTAAACCAGCGGCACGAAATCGTTGTACCGCGCTTCGTTCTCCGTCACCACCGACGCATGCCAGTCGCGGTCTCCATGACTCCGAACTTGGATCGTCGCCGGAACAAACTCCACTCCCCCGAACCGCCTCGTCACCCGCAACGACTCGTCCCGGTCGAACATCCCCCGCGCTATGCAGGCCGAACGCGTGAAGTCGCACGACGTGAACGCCGCCCCTCCATTCAGGTTCCCGGCCCCGCCCTCCAGATCCGCCGAATAGCCGCACCGGTACAGCGCGGAATGCCGTCCCTTCACCAGGCCGTCGCGAGCTTCCAGTCGTTCCGCCGCGTTTTCCGGGAACTGCCACGGGCAGCGGCGCTGAATCCTCACCTCCGGCAGCCCCACCCGCTGCAGCGCGAGCCTCCCCGAAAAATTCACCGTCGCCGTCGCTTCCGCGATCTCCTCACACCCCGCGGCGACCCCCCGGTAAATCACCTCAGCGCCCGATCCCGCCGTGCCCGCTTCCGCGTCCCAGAACAGAAATCGCAGCGTCAGCCTCGCACCCTTCCAGCCGATGCCTCTTTCGATCTGCGAAACCCGGGAGTCCGCGTTCGACAACCGCACCCGCACCGTCGACAGCGTGTCCAGTCCCTCGTCCGAGGTAAGCCTCAAGTCCAGGACATTGTGCTTGACCACGCGCGGCTCGTAGTTGTTGCCCTCGAACGTCAATCGGTGCGTGCTGAAGCGCTCCACCGTCCCGTCTCGTAACGCCGCCTCGAACAGAAATACCGGAGCCGAACTCGACACCGCCTGCTGCTTGATTTCGTTGATTGTCGGCATGCTTACCTCTCTGAGACGCTGATCAGTCGCAGTCTCGCCCCATGTTCTCCGGCTCTTGCCGACGCCATGCTTAAGGAGTCCGAAGCGAACCGCGTTTCCGCGTAAACGCCTCCGCGATCCGTCGTTCGCTGGTACTCCGATGGCTGGCCCTGCGCCTCCACCTGCGCTCCCCAGATCACCGCCGACCCTCCGGATTCCAGACGGACTTCGAAATCAACTTCATCGCCGCTCGTTCCCGCCCGGCCACTCCAGAAGTACCTTCGCCACGCGCTGCCCGTTTCCATCCACCGCCCCGTTTCTGTCGCCCCGCTCCGGCATCCCAGCCAAACCGGACTTCCTCCATCGGACCGCGCGAACAACGAGAAGCAGTACTGAAATGACGCCGGCGCTACCAAACGCTGTCGCAATCCCTGCGCCGCCTGACCCGTGTTTGTAATGCGGCTCGCCGTCGCTCCCTCGCCCGGATCCACGAACCCCGGCGTTACCTCCAGCAGCGGATCCCTCGTCCAATAAGCGCCCGCGAAGTCTTCGCTCGATCGGATCAGATTCGCCAGCGGATCGAGAAAGGTGAACGGGTGCAGTCTCCCGCGGACGCTCCGGAACAAATCCTCGATCGCCGACCATTCCGCCGCCGTCAACCCCTGCAGCGTCAGCTCCCACTCCGTCTCCGCGAAATCGGAATCCCGATACGAGTTCCGAAACCCCTCCGGACTTTCGTCCGCCACTGACCGCCGCCGCACTTCCTTCCCCACCGGATATTGACCCGAGGCGCCCGCCCCCAGTTGCGGAAACACGAGCATGACTTACACTCGCCTTTCTTCAATCGCGACCCGCGTCTCCGTGCGGCCCTCGCCCGTCGCGAGCACCGCCAGTGAATTCGTCGCAAAGCCGCACGCCGCATACTCCACGCCGCTCCACGGATCCGTGAACGCGAATGTCCCGTGCGCTCCCCCGCGATCGCGGAACAGATCCAGGATCGCCCCCCGCTCGGACTCGCTCAGCAGCCGCAAATCGATCTCCCATCGCTTCAGCTCAGCGCCGCCCTCTGCGAACCTTTGTTCGCTGCCATCCACAAACCGGAACACCTGCGTTCGGAACCGCACCGCCCGCGCCGTCGGATATTGCGCCACGGCGCCTGTCTTCAACTTCGGGAAGCTCGGCATCCTAGATCTCCCTCACTACATCGCTCAGCACGCCGCTGTTCAGCATCGCCTCGCGTACCGCCTGCGCGATGTCATGACTGCGGTCGAGGAAGGACCGGCTGTCCATCGCCTGCACGTTGACCGTGATCTGCGGGACACCCGCGCCGGCAGATCCCTCGCGCAGCCGCCCTCCTTGTCCCTCGGTGACCTGCACCAGCCGCTCCCGATCCGCCATCCGGTATCCCGCTGCCGTCTCGACCCTCGCCGGACGCGGGAACAGCAGCAGCTCCGCAACCTCGTCCTTCTCCCCGCCGCCTCCCCCGAAGAGGCTCGCCAGCCCGCTCACCAGCGGCCCGATGCCAAACAAGCTCCCCAGGCCAACCGCGATCGCCCTCCCCGTTCCGCCGCCCGCGTCCCGCGATTCTTCGCGCCCTCCCGGCGGCCGGAACACCCTCGATCTCTGCCTCTGTTGCGACTCCCTCGCCGAGCTCACCCAGGCCTGCTCCACCTGCCGCGGCAGCCAGTCAGCCAGCCCAGGATTCGCGCCCGCTCCCGCCGCCAGCTTCGCGATCAACTCCGCGATCCGCTCTCGCTCGCTCATTCCCACCCTCCGCTTCCGCCTCTCGGTCCAGAATCAGGAACGCCTCCGCCTCTCGTGCCGGAACTTCGCTCCAATTCACGCCCGCCAATCCCCGGCATGCGTGCGCTTCCAGCAGCCGCAAACTCTCCGCCGTGATCAGCGACCGCGGGCACTCCTCCACTCCCAGCGATCCTCGCGTCCATACCACCCGCCGTGGCTCCGCGACCGCCGCTCCCGTAAATCCGCACCGCCGCTGCTTTTCGAGTCCGTTCTGCCTGCACGTGTCGCACCTCCACCCGGCCTCGCTTGTCCGATAGAAGTGAAAGGCGACCCTCAGTTTTTTCGTTCTTCCTCGCTTAACCCGCACTCCGTCCGGATGCGCTCCAGCGCCTCTCCGCACAGATCCTCCGGTCCCTCCGCGATCAGCCGCTGCGGCGACGCCTCCTCGCCGTCGATCCTCATCCCCCGCACCCCCAGCAGCCCCCACTCCAGGTAACAGCGCCGGATCTCCTGCTCGATGACGGCCTGCTCCGCCGCGTCCTCTCCGCCCGCTTCCAGAAACTCCAGCCTGCGGCCGATTTCGCGCACTCGCTTCATCAGCTCCAGTCGCCGGCTGACGCTCATCCTCGCAACTCGCAGGAACACGCCGGGATAGCGCGCCGATTCGAATTCCACTCCGCTCCCGTACTCAGCCGAACGCGACGTACAGTTCGTCATTGCCGCTCCCTTGCGCCCGGCTGCTTCGGAACTTCCAACCCAGCCGTGTCTCTCGATCGTCAAACTCCGGAACCTCGGGAACCAGCGCCGGCATGTACACCCCGAATAGCTGATTTGCCTGCTGCCCCAGTTGAATCATGGCTCCCACCGGCGACCGCTGCCTCGCCGCCTGATACAACTCCTGCGTCGCCGCATCGTCCCGCTCGAAAATGCTGAACTCCAGCTCCACTCTCCGCTCGCCGCCCACGATGCACTGCGCGAAATCGCTGCCGAACTCCCGCGCCCTCAAGTCCAGCCCGTTGTCCAGCCCCACTCGCGCTCCCGTCAGGGTGTAAAACCGCGAGGGCCCCGACCCCAGCCACACCTGTCCCAGATGCCCCGGCACGATCGAGTAATCGAATCCCCCCGTCGCTGGCTCCGCCGGATAATTGCTCAACCCCGCCTGACCGCTCTCGAAGCTCACGTTGTCCAGCAGATCCTTCGCCGGCCCCTCGAAACCGAACTCGTGAAAGTCATCGTTCACCCGAATCTCCGCGCGGTTCACTGCCGCCCCGCACAGCAACCTCTGCACCGCCCCCGCCGGCGACCAGTAGTCGTAAACGCTCAACCCCTTCAACTCCGTCGCCAAGCCGTACGTCACCGTCCGCCCCGCGACATCGCCTGCCGAAACCGGCAAGCTGAACGGCGCGTTCAGTGCCACGCTCACGGCGCTCGGAATCGCCGCCGCGAACCGCAGCTCTCCGCCGATCTCGATTGCTTGTCCGGCTTGCAGCCCGTGCGCCGCGGCGAAAGTAATCAGCAGGCCCGCGCTCCCGCTCACCGTTCCACCCGCGAAAATCCGCGCGTTCCCCCCCATCGCCGCCTCGAACAGTGCGCCCTCGCTTGGCTGCGCCGCTTCCGCCGCCCAGCTCGTCAGGTACGTGCTCAGCCGGAACTCCGTCCGCCGCCGGATTCCGGCCGGCAGGCCCGCGAACGTCCGGCTCCCGGTCTTGTCCCGCCGCCCCCGCGTCTCCGCGAACTGCCGCGGCGCGAACTCCACCGCCGGAATCCGGTTCGCCCCCGTTATCGACGCCGCCGTACCGTAGCTGCTTTCCAACGCGGCGTAGAGCCGGTTGTCGTTGGATGACACATAACACGCCATCGTCTGCCTCCTCTCAATCCGAGCTCATGTCCACATCGAAGATCACCTTCGCGCTCTGCACGAAGTTCCGCCCGCCGTGCTTCACCGGCTGATAGATCACTTCATAACCTCCGGTGTGATACATTCCCTGCCCCCACGCTCCGCGAGCCTTCTCCAGCACCGCCGTGATCGCGTCCACGTGAGCCTCAATCTTCTGTTCCAGCCCTTCCAGCCGGTCCTCCGTCACCCGCGCCTCGATCACCATGCGCAGCTTCCCGGAAAACGTCCGGAACTTCTCCCGCAATTCGTTCTTCACCCGCTCGCAGTACACCTGCACGACCGGCGACGTTCCGCCCACCTTCCGCTCGCTCACCTCGCCGCTCACGTTCTGCGCCGCCACCTGACCCGCCACCGGCGCGAGCTCCAGCCCCGTGATCTCCGCCAGCTCCGCCAGCTCCCGATCCACCCCGTTGTCGCCCCGCAGGAGCTGAACCACGTACTCGGTCGCGATACTCGCCGCTCTCGCCATCGCTATCCCCTCCGCAGCACCGTCTCCCAAACCACAAAAACATCCGGAGCCTGGCCCTCTCCCGGAGCCCGCCCCGCCGCCAATCCCCCCGCCAGCGTCCACGTCTCGCCTGGACTCAGCAATGCCCCGTTCTGCTGCGCCAGCGTCGATGCGCTGCTTCCCGCGAAGACATTCCAGCCCGCCGCGTTCGCCGGCGCATTCACCGCTTTCACCGTCAACTGGCTTCCCGCCGGCGTCTCATACGTGGTCACCAGACTCGCCGCGCCCTCCCGCCCCGCTCCGTCCACCCAGCTCACTCGCAGGTAGTAGGTTTCTGAAGCGTTGCTCCCAGCCGCCCAACCCGCCTCCGGCGCGCTCGCCCGTTCCACTGGATCCCGCACCACCCCAATCCCGATCTCAAACGCCTGCCGCCCCGCCGCTGCCGCCAGCCGCGCATACTCGCGCCACTTGCCTTCAAACCGATCGTTCAGTTGGCTGTTGTACGCATCGCGATACACCATCGCCAGCGTGTGCAACGCATGCCACCGCCGCACCGTCTGGGTCGCCGCGACGCTCTTCAACCCCATCGCTCGCCGCCGCCCCGCGTGCGGATCCCGCTCTTCCCGGCCCAGCAGAAACGTCAGGATCTCGTCTCCTACCTCCTCCGCCGCCAGCTCCAGCTTCGTCTGCAGGTCGATTCCCTCGCTCCGCGCCGCCTCCAGAATCGAACTCTCATGCCGCTTCAGATCCCCCACCGTTGCCGGCGGTCCATCTGTGAATAACGCCATCGCCTAACCCCTCGCCTCGCCGTCGCTATCTTTCGCCACCACCTGCACCGCTTGCACGCCCGGCATCCGGTGCAGCAAGGGCCGCAGCCGCCGCTTCTCCCGTTCCATCTCCGCGTAGTAGGCGCTCGCCTCCTCCGCCGTCGCCAGCCGCGACCGCCGCTCCGCCACGTACCGCGCTGCCACCCCCCTCGGCACCTCCGTCATCACCCCCGCGCGGCCCCCATCGGAAGTCGCCAGGCTCACCACCACGACATCGTTCTCCACGATCCCGGCTTCGATCGTCTGTACACTCCGGTAAAACTCCCGCAGGTCCACGTTTTGCCTCCACCAAAAAATGAGGACCGGCATCCGCCGGTCCTCGGTTGTAAAGGGTCAGCCCCGAATTCGCTAGCTTCTCACCTGCACTGCGTGAGAATTTCGCAGAACGCCCACTCCGTACAGCACGTCCACCGTGAACTGCTGCGCCAGCGTGTTCGGCTGATAACTCATCGTCACTCGCATCCCGAAGTTGCCCAGCTCCGCGTACTCCGCGATCGCCCCCGTGCCCGGCAGCGGCTGCGGCAGCCGCCGCATCACCAGACCCAAGGCCGACTTCGTGAACGCCAGGTTGTGTACCGTCACCGGCGCCGTCCCCGTCTTCGGCACATACTGCGACCGGAAAACGTAGAAGTCCTTGATCTTGCCCACCGCGCCGTCGATCAGCGCCCGCAGCCCCGCGTCCCCCGCGCTCGAGAACTCGCTGAACCGCGGAATCTGTCGCAGCACCGAGTACGACGACGAGTCCACCACCAGATACTTGGGCTGATTCGAAGGCACCTTCGCCTCGAACAACGCCGTCTCCGCCGCGTCGATCGTCGCCTCCGTCAGGGGTGTCGCCGGCGCTCCCAGCGAGGTGTTCGCCGTGAACTGCCCGTATAGATTCAGCAGGTCGAACTCGATCTTCTCCGCCAGCGCGACCATCGCCGGCTGCATGTACAACCGCAGCAGGTCCGGCACCGCCAGCACCTTCGTCACGTCCGGAACCTGGAACGTCGCCTCCGCGTGCGTGTTCAGCACGATCTGCGCGCTCGCCAGCGCCGGGTTCTGCGTCTGGACCGTCCCTCCCTCACTGATGTTGTTCGCCACCATCGTCGGCGGAATCGGCACGTTGATCGTGTCCCCCGCTTGCGCCAGACTCGGTTCAAAATCGCGATTGACCAGGTTCCCCATTACCAGGTTCCCCATCAAGGCCGGCAGCGCATCCACTGCCACCAGTTTCACAATCGCGTTCGCTACGTTCGTCGATGTAATCGCTGGCATTCTCTCTCCTCACTTGGGGTCTGCCATGGCCCCAGCTTTCATCGCCCTCTTGGGCTCCCTCACTCACTGGCCCCGCAAAGCCTGCGCCGCCACGCGAGTAATCTCTCGCCGGATTCGCTCCAGCTCTTCTTCGCTCATCCCCGGACGCAGGCGGTCCAGATCGCCCCCGATCCCAGCCCCGCCCGCGCCCCCTTGCGCCCCCGCACCGGAACCCCCGCCGACTCGCACCGGCAGCAGTTCCGGATTCTCCGCGACGAAGCAAGCCACGTACTCCCGCAACGGCACCGCGCCGGCCGCGCTCTGCCCCACCAGCTCGCCCTCCGCTGTGCGTTCCACCTCCGATCGCAGCGCCCGGAACGCCAGCTCCACCTTGCTCACCCCCAGCCGCTCCAGCTCCGTCCGGATCGCCAGGTGCTTCTCCGCCTCCGCCGCCGCTTTCTTGCTACGCGCCGCTTCTTCCACCAGCTCGCTTACCCGCTTCTCCAGTTCCTCTCGCTGCTTGCGCTCCGTCGCCAGTTCCTCCATCGCTTGCCGTACCTGTTCCCGTACTTCGGTGCCCTCTTCCATCCGCTCCTCCTCAGGCCCCCTCGATCTCCCGCACTACCGCGTCCTTCACGTCCTGCCTCGCGTCGCAAAGATACTTCAGCGCCAGCTTCTTTCTCACTTCCCGTTCCAGCGTCTCCGAACGCGCCCCCAGCCCCAGCAGCTTCGACGCGTCCTCCAGCTCCATCCGGAACTCCCCGATGTCGAACTCGTCCAGCCCCGTCACGCCCACCTGCACGTTGTCCTCGCGTGCCTCCGCGATCGCCTTCAGCACCCGCTTGATGTGATCCTTCACCGCGTCCCCGTAGCCCCGCAGCACTTCCTGCGTCAGCGAGAAATCCCGCTCCTTGCTCAGTCCCGATTGCTGCTGCCCGCCCGAAAGCGCGCCTCCCGCCTGCCCCAGGTAACAGACCCGGTAAATCTCCTCCTGCAGCCGCACCAGGTTCTCCGCGGCGATCCGGTACACATGACCCTCCGGCTCCGTCCACCCGAACCGGTCCTGCGGATTCAACTGCACGAAGTACGCTTCACCCACCGACTGCTCGAACGTTTTCTCCGAGTAAATTACAGGCGTCGCGAACAGCCCCATCGTCAACGCCCACGACAGCGCGTTCGACTTGTTGAAATGCTCCAGTTGCAGCAGCCCCGCGCGATTCAGCAGCCATTGGCCCTCGCCCGTCTCGCTCGCGAACAGCGGCACCCGCCGCAGCTTCGCCAGTCCATGCCGCCCCTCGTCCGCCAGCGCGACATCCATGTCCTCGCTTCCCGTCTGCACGCCCCGGTACACTCGGTAGTTCTCACGGTCGTAGTAGAGCCACGTCGTCTCCGCTTTCCACTCCGCGTCTTCCACCTTGTCCTTGAACAGCCGGCGATTCCGCAGCACCACCCACTCGTACTGCCCCCTCCGGTCCAGGCTCCAGTTGATGACCTCTTCCGGCGCGCACGACACCAGGTACGCCCGCGCCCCGCCCATAGCCTCTTCTTCCGCGCGATTCGCCGGCCGCAGATCCACCCTCGGAAAATCCACCAGCACGTAGCTCGCGCCCGTGATCAGACCCTCGATGAATTGCCTCCGGAAGAAGTCGGAAAGCGCCGTTCCCTTCAGGTCGCAGTCATCGGCGAACGCTGCGTAGAAATTCCGCGCGCCCCCCTCCGCACCCTGAAACTGCAACATCGGTTCCCGCCGGAACAGCGTCGCCGCGTACCAGTCCACGATCGAGCCGATGTGGTTCTCGTAATAAACCCGGTCCACCCGCTCTTGATACACTGCCAGCGGCTCCCGCAATCGCGGCAGCAGGTAATCCCTCGCCCGCGCCTTGAACTGCTCCCCGCCCGTGTACAAATCCCGGTAGCGCGCCCAGATCCGCGCCCTCGCCGCATAGTCCGGATGCTCGCGTTCGATCTCGTTCAAGCCTCACCTCTTCCTTCCCTCAGAACATCCCCGGTAACGGATGATTCCTCTCCCCCACCGTCTGCATCGCCTGATGCTCCTGCCACAGCAGGTACCCCAGCGCATCCGTCAGGTGCGTCCGCCGCCAGTCCCGCTCCTTGTCCATTACCGTCGTGCCCTCCTTGTAGCGGACCTGCTCGAAGTCCTTGATCAACTCCTCGCAGCGCCCGTCCACCACCAGGCGCACCGCCCCGCTCGCCGCCTCCAGCATCGAGTTCATCAGCGTGATCCGGTCCCGCACCGAAGGATTCCGCGTCGGGATCTTCATCCGCAGCCGGTGCCGGAAAGTACCCGCCAGCGTTCCCTTCACGATCTCCAGATCCGAGCTCCCGGTTGTCTGCCGGTTCATCCCGCTCGCGTCCGCGTACACCGTCACGCCCGCGCTGTGCTCGGAATAACGCTCCAGGAAGACGATGCAGGCATCCCGCGTCGTCGAGTCCCCCAGCACGATCTCGTCCAGCACCCGCACCCTCGAGCCGTCTTTCTGCGCCACCACCGAGCTCATCGGATTCACGTTGAAATCCAGAGCCCACAGCAGCTCCCGGTTCGGATCCCGCTCCAGCGGCATCACGTTCAGCTTCCGCTGGAACGTCCCGTACACTCGCCCCGCGCTCGCCTCCAGGTATTGGCCCAACGCTTCCTGCTGGTAAAACCGCGATTCGTAGCTCGCCTTCAGCCGGTCGTAGTAGTCCGGAACGCGATCCAGGAGAAACCGGTTCTCCTTCGCCTTCGCGATCACGCACTCGTATCCCTCCGGCGGCTTCGCCAGAAATCGCTCGTACACCCAGTCCAGCCCCTTCGGCGTCCACACCCCGAACCCGCACAAATGCTTGGCTTCCAGGTCCCGCAGCCGCCCTTCCAGCCGCTGCCACGCTTCCTCGCTCGTGTACGTCAGCTCATCCACCCCGAACCACGCCAGGTTGCTGCCGCGCAGCCGCTCGAAATCCTCCAGCGACCGGAACAGGATTCGAGATCCCGTTTCCTTGATCTCCAGCCAGTTCTCCGCCTTGTTCCACTCGAAGGGAATCCGGTTCCGCTCCAGCACCGCCAGCAGCGCCGCCTGCGTCGCGTCCCGCAGCATCGGGAACGTCGGCGCCCCGATCAACCCCAGCCGCCCCGGATTCAGATACGTCAGCCGCAGCGCCTCGTGGCACAAAGCCTGACTCTTGCCGCTCCCGATGGGACCCGAAAAGCCCTTGAAGCGCGCCTTCAACTCATGGAATCGTCGCTGGGATTCAAGCGGCTCGTAGACGATCCTTCTTTCGAAGACTCCTCGTTCTCCTTGTCCACCCATCGCACGCTGATCTCCTTCGGACCTTCATCCGTCAGCTCTCGCTGCATCTGCAGCAGCCGGATGTAATCTCCAATCGTTCCCTTCGACCCATCCGGGTCGATCAGCTTCTTCTCCAGGTTCTCCAGCAGGTCGCCGATAATCTCCGCCTGATTCTTCTTCCTCCGGGACCTCCTCTTCTTCGGTTGCTCGGCTTTCGCTTCTTCCGTTCCGGCCGGCGCGGCTGTCTTCTTCACCGCCCTCTTCTTGGGGATTGCCATCTTCTGGTCTGCTCCATCGCGGTCTGGGGGATCTCTGTCCCGCTCTGAAACTACTGCACCGCCCCCTTCCCGCCGCTCCGCCGCCGCCCTATGCCGTTGAAAAGAGGCAGACAATAATTCCCGTTCCGTTGTCACTGCCGCTTCTCGCCGACTGCCCCTGCAGTTTCCCGCCGGGATTGATAGCATCGAAAGCGCCCTTCGAAAGGCGAATTCCTATGACACGCCGCGATGCAGTAGCCTCCTCCGCCCTGGCAGCCTCCTTGTTCGGACTCCCCGCGAACGCCGCCGCCGGCAAGCTTGCCCCCATCCCCAAGCCCCAACTCCATGCCTCCGACCCCGAAGCCTTCTGGAAGAAAGTGCGCGACCAGCAATTCCTGCTGCCCCCCTGGCGATCGTTCCTCAACAACGGCAGCCTTGGAATCGCGCCCCGCCCCGTCGTCGCCCACGTCAGCGATTACCTCGCCCGCTACGCCGCGCTCGATGTCACCGAGTACCCCCGCTGGGGCTATGAAACGATGGACGCCCACCGCGAGACACTCGCCGCCTTCGTGGGATGCCGCAAGGACGAGCTCGCGCTCCTCCACAACGCCACCGAGGGCCTCAGCCTCGTCGCCAACGGCGTCGATCTCAATCCCGGCGACGAGGTCGTCATGACCAGCCTCGAACACCCCAGCGGCAAGGCCGGCTGGGCCATGCGCGCCAAACGCCACGGCATATCCGTCCGTGAAGTCGACATGCCCTCCGTGCCGAAAAATCCTGGCGAGCTCGCCGGCCTCATGACCTCCGCCATCGGACCCCGCACTCGCGTGCTCTTCTTCAGCGGCATTTTCAGCCCCACCGGCTGGATCATGCCCGTACGCGAAATCTGCGACGCCGCCCGCGCCAAAGGCGTCATTACCGTGGTCGACGGCGCTCACATGCACGGCCAGATCCCGCTCAAAATCTCTGACCTGAACTGCGACTACTTCACCGGAAGCCCGCACAAGTGGATGTTCGCCCCCGCGGGATGCGGGTTCCTGTACATCCGAGAGGAAAACCTGGACCGGCTCTGGCCCCTCACCGTCACCGGCGACTGGGACAACCGCGACATGAAAGCCGGCCGCTTCATGCGCCTCGGGACCAATAACCGCGCCATTATGGAAGGTCTCATCGCCGGCATGAAGTTCGGCGAGCAGATCGGCTGGGATCGCATCTACGCCCGAACCCACCAGTTGGCCCGCCGCGTCCTGGAACGCGCCAAGGCCCTCCCTGGCATCATCGAGCTCGCTACCCCCGATGACGACCGCATGTTCGGAGCGCTCACCACCATTCGCTTCCGCAAGGATCCCGCCCGCTTCTGGGAAGAAACGCGGAAACGCAAAATCTGGACCCTCGAAGGACCGCAGGTCCGCATCTCCACCCACATCCACACCCGCCCTCAGGACATCGATCAGTATTTCGATCTCATGCAAAAGGTGCTGGGATGAGACAGCGGAAGATACTGTTCCTCGCGGCGGCTCTCACCCTCATGCAAACGGACTCCCCCGCTCAATCGCGCGAGTACGCGCGATCCATGACCATCTCCCAGGGCGGCATCGTCGCCACTTCGCAGACGCTCGCCTCGCAGGCGGGCGCCATGATCCTCGCCCGCGGCGGCTCCGCCGTCGACGCCGCCATCGCCGCCAACCTCGTCCTCGGCGTTGTCGAACCAATGATGTGCGGCATCGGCGGCGACCTCTTCGTCATCCACCGCGACGCCAAGACCGGCAAGCTCACCGGCTTGAACGCTTCCGGACCCGCTCCCCGAGGCCTCAGCCTGGAAAACCTGGTCAAAGCCGGCCTGGACGGAGTCCCCTCCAGCGGCATCCATACCGTCACCGTTCCCGGCGCGGTTCGCGGCTTCGCCGAGATCCACCGCCGCTTCGGCAAGCTTCCCTGGAAGGACCTGTTCCAGCCCGCCATCTTCTTCGCGGAGAACGGCTTCCCCGTCACCGAACTGATCCAGTGGGATTGGGACGCCTCGCGCTCCAAGCTCCTGGCCGACCCCAACGCCACCGCCGTGTTTCTCAAGGACGGGCAGGCGCCCCGCGTCGGTGACCTCTTTCGCAACCCGCAACTCGCCGCCGCCTATCGTGCGCTCGCCGCTGAAGGCCCGGATTCCTTCTACCGCGGCACGCTGGCCAAGGCCATTCTCAGCACCTCGAAACGGCTCGGCGGCTTCCTCACCGCCGGGGACCTCGCCGCCTTCGAAGTGGAATGGGTCCAGCCCGTATCCATCGATTACCGCGGCTGGAAGGTCAGCCAGTTGCCTCCCAACGGTCAGGGCATCGGCACGTTGGAAATGCTGAACATCATGGAAAACTTCCCGCTGCACCAGATGATGCCCTACGCAGCCGACACGCTCCACGTCAAGATCGAGGCCCAGAAGCTCGCCTATCAGGATCAGCGCCGCTACATCGCCGATCCGCGCGTCAGCTCCGTGCCCACCGCCGGACTGCTGTCCAAGGCCTACGCCAAGCAGCGCGCGAAAACCATCGATTACAAGAAAGCCGATTGCGAAACCGCCCCCGGCAACCCTCCCCGGGAGTCCGGCAACACCATTTACCTCGCCGCGATTGACCGCGAAGGCAACATCGTCTCCTGGATTCAGAGCATCTCCGACATCTTCGGTTCAGGCGTGGTCGTGGACGGCTACGGTTTCCACCTGCATGACCGCGGCGCCGCCTTCAGTTCGGACCCCAATCATCCCAACGTCCTCAAGCCCGGCAAACGCCCTTACCACACCATCATTCCCGGTTTCCTGCAGAAAGACGGCCAGGAAATCGGCTTCGGCATCATGCGCGGCATGAACCAGCCGCAGGCGCAGGCCCAGTTTGTCTCCTATGTGGTCGATCACAACATGAACATCCAGCAGGCTCTCGAAGCTCCGCGCTTCTCCAAGATTTCGCTCGGCGGCTGCGACGTGCGCATGGAACGCCGCATTCCCGCCCCGGTTCGGGAGGAGCTCGAGAAACGGGGGCACTGGATCAGCGATGTTGGCGACTTCTCCGGCTTGATGGGCGGCGGACAGGCGGTCCTTCTGGATTCCAGGACCGGAGTGAAGTATGGCGCGTCGTCGCCGCGCAAGGACGGCGCGGCCATCCCGGAGCCCGAGAATTATTTCCAGCCGCCCGCCGCAACGAAGAAGCTGCCCCGGAAATAGTCATTCCGTACTAAAGTTTCCAGGTTCGCGCCGATAAGCAGGACGTGGTTCCAACGGCCGGACGGCGCACCGATTATCGTGAGAAAGCCCTGCGCTCGCTGGCCGGATTGCCCCCGTTCTCTCCGGTTCTCAACCGCTTGCTCGCCACCCTGGCCCAGGAGAACATCTCCTTCGCCAAGGTCGGGGACCTCATCGAGAAGGACACCGTAGTCGCCGGCAACGTGCTGCACCTGGTGAACTCCGCGCTTTACGCCCGCCGCGGGACCATCAACTCCGTTCGCCACGCCGTGTCCCTGCTCGGCATCACCAAACTTCGCAACGCCGTTCTCGGCATGTCCATCACCCGCATGTGGAACGAGGTCCGCACCCCCGCCGGCTGGTCCATGGCCCGCTTCAACGCCCACTCCGCCGCCACCGCGATCCTCTGCGACCTGCTCGCCCAGCGCCTGAATGTCAACTACCCGGAAGGCGCGTTCATTGCCGGCTTGCTCCACGATGTCGGCCGGCTCCTGATCGCCCTGGGCCTGCGCGAGGAGTATGCCGAGATCCAGAAACAGTACGATCGCGGCGGCCGCAGTTGGGTGGAATGCGAACGTGCCGTCATCGGAGTCACCCACCCGGAGCTCTCCGCCGCCGCCATGGCCCACTGGAACCTGCCCCTGCCCATCCAGATCGCCGTCGAGTTCCATCACCGGCCCGAAGCCGACCCAACCGAACTCGAATCAGGCGTCTGGGCACTCAGCGCCGTCGTCCATGCCGCCAACCACTACGTCAATGGACTGGGCACCTCCATCCTCACCGCCGCCAGCGACGCCGATGCTCCCCAGGCCGATATTCTCGACTCCGTCGGTCTCGGCGACGCGCTCCCCAACCTGCTCGCCGAATTCCAGGCCGAGTACGACAGCCTGTCCCAGTTCTTCCGCTAACTCCTACTTGCGGAAAAAGAAAATGTGCTGGCGCGGCAGCACGCTCGAAACCCGCTCCAGCTTGAACCCCTCCGCCTCCAGCTCCGCGCGCACTTCCGCCACGCTCATCTTGTGCTCAAAGCGGATCGGCACCGACGGATCTTCCTTCCGGTACTCCAGCAGCACCAGCCTGCCGTCGGGCTTCAGCGCCTCCTTCATCCGTTGCAGCATCCGCTGCGGCTCCGAAAACTCGTGATACACGTCCACCAGAAGGATGTAGTCGCAACTGGACGGCGGCAGCTTGGGATCTGTCGTCGTCCCCAGCACCGTCTCCACATTGCGCAGGTTCGTCCGCCCCAGGCGTTCCTTCAGCAGATTCAACATCTCCGGCTGGATGTCGCTGGCATAAACTTTCCCGGTGGGTCCCACGCGCTCCGCCAGACGGGTGGTGAAATAACCGACGCCCGCGCCCACATCCCCGATCACCATCCCCTTGCGGATCTTCATCTCGTCCAGGGCCTTGTCGGGCTCTTCCTCGCTGTCCCGTTCGCTCCGCACCAGCCAGTCCGATCCGACTACCCCCATCACCTGCGCGATCCGCCGTCCGCTGACCGGATGCCGGTCCTGCGCCTGGGCTGCTTGATTCGCCTGTACCAGTACGAGCGCCGCAACCACAATCCAACGAGCTATTTGCCAAACACCCGCAACCCGTATACAGTGTTCAAAGACCCGATTATTCGGTAAACTTATGAGGAAATTCAATCCGTTTTCCTTTGCAGTGTTCGCCGGCAGACTGTCCGGCCTCCTCGTCTGCTCCCTACTGATGCTGGCCGCATGCAACCCGGCTGATAAAGCACCCACCCAGGCTGAGTTCCAAATGGGCGAGCGCTTCACTGTTGGCCCGCTTACATACAATGTCCAGGAAAGCGCCTGGCGCAGTCAATTGGGAGACGTCAACCGCCCCCGCCACGCCGAACAGCGCTTTCTCCTCGTCTCGCTCAGCATCCAGAACAATTCCAACTCCGAAGTTACCATCCCGCCGTTCGTCGTGAAAACCGCCGCTGGTCAGGAGTTTGCCGAACTTAGCAACGGGGAAGGCGTGGACCGCTGGCTGGGCCTGATCCGCACCATCAAGCCCAAACAGTTTATGGACGGCGTGGTCCTTTTCGACGTTGCGCTGGCCAGTTACAAGTTGAAACTCACCGACTCTGGCGACAACGATCAGGAGCGGGTCGCTTTCGTGCCCATACCCGCGCGCATCGACGTCGAACAGCCCATCGCTCCCGTGCCGGGCCTGCCGCCGCAGCCTTGAGCCCGCGTTATCCTGGGCCTATGGGACGCCTGCTGCTGTTGCCCGGTGCCCTCTTCACCGCGGCCCTCGCCCTCGGGCAGGTCCGCATCGATTCCCCCAGCCTGCACCAGTTCGACAGCGGGCCCCCGCTTACCGTGGAGCATCGTTTCCTGACCGGGGAGCATGTCTTCTTCCGCTTCGCGGTCACCGGCCTCAAGAAAATCGAGAAGAACGACGACGAATTTGTCGAGGCAAACTGGCGCGCCGAGATTCGCGACCCCGCCGGCACTTTGCTGGTCGAACCTCGCGAAGGCAAGATCGCCCAGCAGGTCTTCGCCGAGGACAAGGACTGGAAACCCGTGGTCCGCCAGGACTTCCTGATTCCACCGCTGGCCCCCTCGGGCGTCTACAAAATTTCGATCCGGGTAAATGATGAGTTCGGCAAGGCCGAGGCTTCCGCCGAGATTCCGTTTTCCGTGCGCGGGCACGAGGTGGAGCCCAGCGACGCCCTGGTAGTCCGCAACTTCCGCTTCCTCCGCTCCGAGGAAGATCGCAACCCGCTGCGCGAGCCCGTCTACGCCCGTGGTTCCACCTTGTGGGCGCGCTTCGATATCACCGGCTACCAGTTGAGCTCGGGCAACAAGTACGACGTGGAATATAGCCTGGCGATCCTGAACGCGGAAGGCAAGGAACTGTTCGCGCAGGAGCAGCCCGCCGTGGAGCAGGGCCAGTCCTTCTACCCTCGCCGCTACACGCCGGGCACGGTGAGCCTGAGCATCGACAAGGACACGCTGCCCGGCAATTATCAGTTGCTGCTGCGGGTCCGCGACCGCTCCAACAATCAGACCGCGGAGCTGCGGACCGCCTTCCGCGTGGAGTAACCGGCCAGCGACTCCGCCACCAGCGCCGCCATCTCCTCCACCGCCCGCCGCGCCCGCTCCGACAACTGCTGGCTGGGACCAAACTGGAACGCGCTGCCCACCACCAGCTTCGCCGGCGGCGCGCCCCCGTACAGATCCTGGGTGAACGCCAGCAGCGATTCGGGCGAGTGGTAATGCGTCAGCAGGCGCCCTGGCGCGGCGGCGGGCGCGAGCGAGGTCACGCGCACCCCGATCTCCAGTCCCGCGTCCAGAAACCAGACCTCCGAGGCATCGGCGATCGCCGCCGCCAGCTCTGGAGTTAACTGCTGGCAGGTGATCACCGTCGCCGCCTCCGGCGCCAGCAGCGATTCCAGCCTCTCCGCCGCCCGAATACCCAATGCGTCGTCGCCGCGCAACGGGTTGCCGTATCCGATGATCAGTGGCTTTTTCATGATCCGCCTCGCTTTACCTTCTTCGGACGTCCAGCAAGCCGCCCGCGACATCCCGCAGTTCCACTTCGAGCGGCATCTGCCCGTAGGCGTGCGTGGAGCAGCTCAGGCACGGGTCGAACGCCCGGATCACCGCTTCCACGCGATTTAACGCGCCTTCCGTCAACCGCTCCCCGTCCACAAACCGCTCCGCGGTCTGCAGCACGCCGCGGTTCATCGCCAGGTTGTTGTGCCCGGTGGCGATGATCAGGTTGGCCCAGCGCACCAGCCCGTCCCGGTCCACTTTGTAGTGGTGCAACAGCAGCCCGCGCGGCGCTTCCGCCATCGCGATCCCCTCTTCCGCGTTTACCGCCGCCTGCGCCCGCACATGAGTGTCCAGGATGCCTGGTTCGTTCAGCAGTTGCTCGATGCGCTCCAGGCAGAACAGCATCTCCACCATGCGCGCCTGGTGGTAATGGAAGGACGCAAGCGCCGGACCCTTGGACAAGGCCCGCAAATCCTCCAGCTCGCGATCGGCGCGCGGCGTCCCGCACGCCTTGGCGATGTTCAGCCGGGCCAGCGGTCCCACGCGGTAAATGCCGTCCGGATACCCGAACGGCTTGTAATAAGCCGACTTCAGGTACGAATCGTGCTCGTTAATCTCGCCGATGAATTCCGGATACTCGCTTGCCGCGAAGCCTTCATTCACCACCGCGCCGCCGGAGCCGATCACGCGCGCCGGACCATCGTAGTGCTCCAGGTTTCCGTCCTCGTCCACCAGTCCCAGGAACAGGGAAGGAAAGTGCGCGAAGGAATCGACTTCCTCGGGAAACCGGGCGAACAACTCCTTGAACTGGTCCAGCCGCCGGTTCAACGCCACCAGCCCCTCCGGCAGCAGATCGCGGATCTGATCCCGCTTCTCCGCCGTCAGCGGCGCGCTGACTCCGCCCGGAACCACCCACGCCGGATGGATGCGTTTGCCGCCCAGGATCTCGATGATCGTCTGTCCCACCTGCCGCAGCCGGATGCCGTCGCGCGCCACCTCCGGATGCGTTTGCGCCAGTCCGAACAGGTTGCGTTGCGCCGGATCGGAGTCCATGCCCAGCAGCAGGTCCGGCGAGGAAAGGTGGAACAGGCTGAGCGCGTGCGACTGCAGGATTTGCGCCAGGTTCAGGATGCGGCGCAAATGGATCGCCGTTTTCGGCACGGTCACCGCCAGAATCGCGTCGCAGGCCTTCGCCGACGCAATCAGATGGCTTACCGGGCAGATGCCGCAGATACGCGCCATCAGCGCCGGCATCTCGTGGAACGGACGGTTCTCGCAGATCTTTTCAAACCCGCGGAACTGCGTGACGTGGAACCGCGCATCCGCCACGCGGCCCTGTTCATCCAGTTGAATCGTGATCTTGGAATGACCCTCGATGCGCGTTACCGGGTCGATCACCAGAGTTCGTTTCGTCATGTCAGGCTCCAAACCGCGTCAGCTTGCGCAACTCCGGCTTGCGCCCCGCCAGCAGCTCCGACACGGCGTAGTGAATCGTGCCGGCGGAGGGCGGGCAGCCCGGGATGTACACATCCACCGGGACGACGGCATGCACCGGGCGCGCCGCCTGCAGCAGCACCGGAATCACGCTGCGCGGGCGCGGCGCCGGGGCGGTGACATTATCGTCGTAAGCCCGGCTGAGCACCGGCTCCACTCCAAACGGATTCCGCATCGTGGGCACGTTCCCCGCCACCGCGCAGTCGCCCAGCGAAATCAGCATTCTGGTGTGCTCGCGAATGTGCCGGATCTTGTGCAGATCCTCCTCGCTCGACACCGCGCCCTCCACCAGCGTGATGTCCACCATTTCCGGAAAGTCCTTGCGGTCCACCAGCGGGCTGTACACCACCTCCGCCAGCGCCGCCACCTCCAGCAGCCTCTCGTCCATGTCCAGAAAGGACATGTGACATCCCGAACAGCCGTCCAGCCACACCGTGGCCAGCTTCGCCTTCGTCGCCGCTTCAGACATGATTGCCTCCCCGCATCAGCGTCAGATAGGGCAGAAACCGGCGCTGCTTCGCCATCTCTCCCGCCGACTTCCCTTTTTCGCTCAGCGCGCCGGTGGGACATACCTGCACGCATTTGCCGCAACTGGTGCAGCTTGTCGATTCGCCCCAGGGCTGCGCCAGGTCCGTGATCACCAGGCACTCCGCGCCCCGGCCCATGACGTCCCAGGTGTGCGCGCCTTCGACTTCGCCGCAAACCCGCACGCAGCGCAGGCACAGGACGCAGCGGTTGTGATCCGCCACGAAGCGGGCGTGGCTTGAATCCACCGGCAGCGCCGGATAACGGTACGGAAAGCGGATGTGATCCACCCCCAGCGTCTGCGCCAGCCATTGCAGATCGCAGTGGCCGTTGGATACGCACACGCTGCAAATGTGATTGCGCTCGGCGAACAGCATCTCCACCGTCATCCGCCGGTATTTCGACAGCCGCTCGGATTCGGTCTTCACCTTCATGCCCTCGGCGATGCGGGTGACGCACGCCGGCAGCAGCCGCGCCGCGCCTTCCACTTCCACCAGGCACACCCGGCAGGCGCCCGCCTCCGGCAAGCCCGGCACGTGACACAGCGTCGGGATCTTGATGTGATGCTCCCGCGCGACTTCGAGAATGGTGCTCTCTTCCAGACCGGACACGTCATGCCCGTCGATCTGGCACGTCAGGACACGCCCCGCCATGGCTACCTCCCCCCCGCCGCGGCCAGCGCGGCTTCGTACTCTGGCCGGAAGTAGCGCAGCGTGGTCAGCACCGGATTCGGCGCCGACTGCCCCAGCCCGCACAAACTGGTGGACTTCACCATCTCGCACAAGTCCTCGAGCAACTCCAGTTCCGCGCGCTCCGCCCGCTGATCGATGAAGCGGCCCAGCAGTTCATACATCTCCACTGTGCCCACCCGGCAGGGGATGCACTTGCCGCAGGACTCCGTCATGCAGAACTCCATGAAGTACCGCGCCACGTCGATCATGGACGAGGAATCGTCCATGATGATCATGCCGCCCGAGCCCATGATCGAGCCCAGGCTCATCAGCGACTCGTAGTCCACCGGCGTGTTCAGGTACTGCTCCGGGATGCAGCCGCCGGAGGGGCCGCCGGTCTGCACCGCCTTGAAGCGGGCGCCGTCCGGGACCCCCCCGCCGATCTCGAACACGATGTCGCGCAGCGAGATGCCCATGGGAACCTCAATCAGGCCCGTGTTCGCGATGCTTCCGGTGAGCGCGAATACCTTGGTCCCCTTGCTCCGGTCCGTGCCGATCGCGGCGAACCACTCCCCGCCGCGCTCCAGAATGGACGGAACGTTGGCGTAGGTCTCGACGTTGTTGATCAGCGTGGGATGCCCGAACAGGCCGCGCTCGGCGGGGTACGGCGGGCGCGGGCGGGGCGTGCCCCGGTTGCCTTCGATGGACGCGATCAGCGCCGTCTCCTCGCCGCACACGAATGCGCCCGCGCCCAGCCGCAGTTCGATACGCAGATTGAAGCGGGTGCCGCAGATGTTGTTCCCGAGCAGGCCGTGGCGCTCGGCGTGCCGCAGCGCGGTCTTCAACCGCGCGATCGCCAGAGGGTACTCCGCCCGGATGTAGATGTAGCCTTCCGAAGCGCCCACCGCGTAGGCGGCGATCAGCATGCCCTCGATCACCCGGTGCGGATCGCTTTCGAGCACGCTGCGATCCATGAATGCGCCCGGATCGCCTTCATCGGCGTTGCAGATGATGGTCTTGGGCGCGCCGGGCGATTTGGCCACCGTGCTCCACTTCAGGCCGGTGGGATAGCCCCCGCCGCCGCGCCCGCGCAATCCGCTGCGTGTGATCTCGCCGATCACTTCCTGCGGGCTCATCTCGGTCAGCACCCGGGCCAGCGTTTCGTAGCCGCCGGCGGCGATGTAATCTTCCAGCCGTTCCGGATCGATGCGGCCCGAGTTCGCGGTCACGATGCGCGTCTGCCGCGCGAAAAACGGCTGCGCGGTGTCGAGCAGCAGGCGCGCCGGGGGCGCGGACCCAAGCGAGTTCAGGATCGCCGGAGCGTCGGCGGGGGTCACCTTCTGATACATCGCGCCGTCGGGCTCCCGCCGCACCAGCGGACCGGCGCCGCACAGGCCCAGGCAGCCCACGCTCTTCACCAGGCACTGATGCTCCTCGAAGCCTCGCTCCTTCGCCTCCGCCTCGAGAGCGGTCTTGATCTCCACGCTCTGCATCGGCTGGCAGCCGGCCGCCGTGCACACCTGCAGGACGCAGGACCGGCCTGCCTGATGCTCCCGCTCCCGTTCCGCCATACCGCGAATTTCATCGGGGGACATTGCCGCGAACCTCCGCGAGCTTGCGCTCCACATCTTCACTGGTCACGCGCGCCAGAACCTCATCGTCGAGAACCACCACGGGGGCCAGACCGCAGGCGCCGAAACAGCGCGCCGTCAGCAGGCTGACCTCGCCGTCCGCGCTGGTGTGGCCGGGCTTCACCGCGTGCTTCCGCTCGATGTCTTCCAGCAGCCGGTTGGCGCCCTTGATGTAGCAGCCCGTGCCCGTGCACACGATGCACGTGTGCCGTCCTTTTGGCTTCAGCCGGAAGTGGTGATAAAAAGTTGCCGCGCCGTAGACCTTGCTGAGCGGAGCATGCAGCGTGCCCGCGATGTATTCGAGTCCCGGACGGTCCAGAAAACCGAAGGTCTGCTGCAGCGAGTGCAGCGCCTCGATCAGCGCGTGCGGCTGATTTCCCAGCCGGCGCATGCTGGTAGCTACGATCTTCCAGCGCTTGTCGTCCGAGGGGGGATCGGGAAGTGGAGGTTTTGGCAGCATCGCCTGTTCCGAAAGGGCAATCGCGGGGCCAAATCGCGTCCTTTTGCCCACAGCAAGATCCCGTTCAACTGTTTGGGATTTCGGGGTTTCTGCCCCAGTCGCGGCGGCGCGAATGGGTGAGAAGACTCTCGCAAAAAGGTTTCAGGAAAATGCTTCGCCGTAAGCCCGTACAAGGCTTCGAGTTCATCGGCCTCTCGTGACGGCGGGCGATGGCCAGCAGGTTGCACTGGACAAGTGCTTGCCAAGGAGATTTCCCGTGACACGACCTTTCGTGACCGTGGATGGAAACGAGGCCGCAGCCTACGTAGCGCACCAGCTCAGCGAAGTGATCGCGATTTACCCGATCACGCCTTCCTCGCCGATGGGCGAATGGGCGGATCAATGGTCGTCCGAGGAGCGGACGAACGTGTGGGGCTCGGTGCCCGCCGTGATCGAGATGCAAAGCGAGGGCGGCGCCGCCGGCGCGGTGCATGGCGCGCTGCAGGCGGGCGCGCTAACCACCACTTTTACTTCCTCACAGGGTCTGCTGCTGATGATTCCCAACATGTACAAGATCGCGGGCGAGCTTTCGCCCACGGTGCTGCATGTGGCGGCGCGCTCGCTGGCCGCGCAGGGACTGTCGATCTTCGGCGACCATCAGGACGTAATGGCGGTGCGCGGCACCGGTTTTGCGCTGCTGGCGGCGCATTCGGTGCAGGCGGTGATGGACCTGGCCGCCATCGCCCATGCCGCCAGCCTGGAATCGCGGGTTCCGTTCCTGCACTTCTTCGATGGCTTCCGCACGTCTCATGAAGTGCAGAAGATCGAGTTACTCCGGCCCGACGATTTGCGCGCGCTGGTTCCGGATGCGCTGGTGCGGGCGCATCGCGAGCGGGCCCTTTCGCCCGACCATCCTGTGATCCGCGGCACCGCGCAGAATCCCGACGTGTATTTCCAGGGCCGCGAGGCCGCGAACCCGTACTACCTCGCCTGCCCCGCCACGGTGGCCCGGCTGATGGGCGAATTTGAAAAGCTCACCGGCCGGCGGTACCAGCTCTTCGACTATCACGGCGCGCCGGACGCGGAACGGGTGATCGTGATTATGGGCTCCGCCGCCCAGGTGGTGGAGGAAACGGTGGATGCTCTATGCGCCCGAGGAGAGAAGGTCGGGGTGCTGAACATTCACCTGTACCGGCCCTTCTCGGTGGAGGCGTTCTCCCGGGCGCTTCCCGCGTCGGTGCGATCGCTGGCCGTGCTCGACCGCTCCAAGGAGCCGGGCGCGCTGGGCGAGCCTCTTTATCTGGACGTGATCGCCGCGCTGCACGAGTGCGGCCGGCGGGTGGACGTTATCGGCGGACGCTACGGACTCTCCAGCAAGGGTTTCACCCCCGGCATGGTGGCGGCGATCTTCCAGGAGCTCGGCAAAGCCGCGCCGGCGAAGCACTTTACCGTGGGCATCCACGACGACGTCACGCGGCTGAGTCTGACGCATGACCCGGAGTTCTCGGTGGAGCCGCCGGAGACAGTGAAAGCCGTATTCTTCGGGCTCGGCTCGGACGGCACGGTGGGGGCGAACAAGAATTCCATTAAGATCATCGGCGAGGATACGCCTTTTCACGCGCAGGGCTACTTCGTCTATGACTCCAAGAAATCGGGGTCCATCACCACTTCCCACCTGCGTTTCGGACCGCATCCGATTCGGGCGCAGTATTTGGTTCGCAACGCCGGATTCGTGGCCTGCCATCAATTTTCGCTGCTGACCCGCACTGACGTGCTCGGCGTAGCCGCGCCGGGGGCCACCTTCCTGCTCAACAGCCCCTACGGACCGGAGGAAGTCTGGGAGCACCTGCCGCGCGGCGTGCAACAGGCGATCATCGATCGCAAGCTCAACTTCTGGGTGATCGACGGCTACGGCGTGGCGAAGGAGAACGGAATGGGCGGGCGCATCAACACGGTGATGCAGACCTGCTTTTTCGCCCTGAGCGGCGTGCTGCCGCGGGAGCAGGCGATCGCCGCCATCAAGAAAGCCATCGCCAAGACATATGGCAAGCGCGGCGAGGCGGTGGTGGCGAAGAATCATGGCGCCGTGGACGCGACGCTCGCGCACCTGCATCAGGTGGCGGTGCCTGGACAGGCCACCGCCGCATTCGACCGCACGCCTCCGGTGCCGGCCGAAGCGCCCGGCTTTGTGCGCGAGGTGCTGGGGGAAATGATCGCCGGGCGCGGGGACCAGATCCCGGTCAGCAGGCTGCCGGTGGACGGCACCTATCCCACCGGCACGTCGCGCTGGGAGAAGCGCAACATCGCGTCGGAGATTCCGGTGTGGGAGCGGGGCATCTGCATCCAGTGCGGCAAGTGCGTGCTGGTATGCCCGCATGGGGTGATCCGCGCCCGCATCTACTCCCGCGATCACCTGGCTGATGCTCCCGCATCGTTCGCCTGGGCCGAGCCGAAGTGGAAGGAGTACGCCGCGCAGGCTTATACCTTGCAGGTGGCGCCCGAGGATTGTACCGGGTGCGGGCTGTGCGTCGAGATCTGTCCCGCCAAGAGCAAGACCGAGACGCGCATCAAGGCCATTCACATGGAGCCGCAGGCGCCGCTGCGCGAGACTGAGCGCCGCAACTGGGAGTTCTTCCTGGCCCTGCCGGAAACGCCGCGCGAGGACCTGCATCTGGCGCATGTCAAGGATGTGCAACTGCTGGAGCCGTTGTTTGAGTTCTCAGGCGCCTGCGCCGGTTGCGGCGAGACTCCGTACGTCAAGCTGCTCACGCAGCTTTTTGGCGACCGGGCGTTGATCGCCAATGCCACCGGCTGCTCCTCGATCTACGGCGGCAACCTGCCCACAACGCCTTACACCACCAACGAAACCGGCCGGGGTCCTGCCTGGTCCAACTCGTTGTTCGAAGACAACGCCGAGTTTGGGCTGGGCATGCGGCTCGCCGTGGACAAGCAGAACGCATATGCCCGGGAACTGCTGGCGAAGCTTGCCCCGCGCGTGGGCGCTGACCTGGCGCGCGACATCGAAGAGGCCGGGCAGCGCAGCGAAGCCGAAATTCAGGAGCAGCGGGCGCGCATCGGGCTGCTCAAGGAGAAGCTCCGCGGCTGCGATTCTCCGGAAGCCGCGAACCTGCTCGCGGTGGCCGATTCGCTGGTGCGGCGCAGCGTCTGGCTGGTGGGAGGCGACGGCTGGGCCTACGATATCGGCTTCGGCGGGCTGGACCACGTCTTCGCCTCCGGCCGCAACGTCAACATCCTGGTGCTCGACACCGAGGTGTACTCGAACACCGGCGGCCAGATGTCCAAATCCACGCCGCGCGGCGCGGTGGCCAAGTTCGCCGCCGGTGGTAAAACCACCGCCAAGAAGGACCTCGCTCTGATGGCCATGAGTTATGGCGACGTCTATGTCGCGCGGGTCGCCATGGGAGCAAACGACACCCAAACCGTAAAGGCGTTCCTCGAAGCCGAAGCGTTCGAAGGACCGTCGCTCATCCTGGCTTACAGCCACTGCATCGCCCACGGTTACGATCTTCGCTTCGGCCTGGAGCAGCAGAAGGCAGCCGTGAAATCCGGCTACTGGCCGCTCTTCCGTTACAACCCGGCGTTGGCCGGGACTTCGCAGCATCCTCTGCAGATCGATTCGCGCGAGCCGGCCATGCCGCTCAGCGAATACGTGTTGAACGAAGGGCGATATTC
>CAYOQB010000033.1:36217-36697 GCA_964406035.1 uncultured Solibacteraceae bacterium
CGCAGCAGGATGTGAATCGCCGGTGGAGAATCTATCAGCACTGGGCTACCATGCCGGTGCGGGAGTCTACCTCATGATCGACCTGTCCGTGGAGTACCTGGGCTTGCCCCTGCGATCCCCGCTGGTGGTTTCCTCTTCACCCCTATCCACTGAGATCCCCCGCCTGAAGGCGCTCGAGGAGAACAACGCGGGTGCGATTGTCATGCACTCCCTCTTCGAGGAGCAGATCCGGCTGGAAAGCGACGAGATGGATCGCTTCCTGAACGCCGGCACCGAGGCTTACTTTGAAGCAACCACGTACCTGCCGGAGCCGCGCACGCCCAACCTGGGTCCGCTGCTCTACCTGCGCCAGGTGGAGCGCACGCGCCGTGCCGTCTCCATCCCGGTGATCGGCAGCCTGAACGGCGTCTCGCGCGGCGGCTGGATCCGCTTCGCCGGAGAAATCCAGGACGCCGGCGCCCACGCCCTGGAGCTGAATAT
>CAYOQB010000034.1:0-36389 GCA_964406035.1 uncultured Solibacteraceae bacterium
CTCACCTGACCCAGCATCTGCGCCCCGATTGCGTGATGGTGGCGCACGGATTTGGACATCGCTCCCGGCTGCTGAGCGTCTCAGGGCAGAAAGGCGTTCGCGACGGCGACGTAATTCCCGCACAATCGGCGGACGAACTGGTGCGCGCCGGCAATTTCGCAGGGGCCTCCTGCATCATGGATGCCGTGGTCAAGGTGGAGCGTGTGTCATGACCATCGCGCAGGATACGGCCGAGACGCGCAGCCTGGCCGCGCTGTACCTTCTGGCCGGACGGTCGCTCCTGACTTCCTCGCCCGAGGAACTGAAAGCGGTTTTCGAAGACGCGGAGGAGGCGTTGCCGTCCTCCGCGCGGGAACCGTGGCGCGCCGCCCTCCAGATCGGCAACCAGGACCTGGAGCAGGAATACGTCCGCTTGTTTCTTAGTCCCGATCACGCTGCCTGCCTGCCCTGGCAGTCGGTTTACGCGGACCCGCCGCAGTTGTTGGGCGACGCTCACCATGCCGCCCTCGCCTGGTACCGGCGGCATGGCATGGAACCCTCCCGCGACCATGAGCCGGCCGATCATGCCGGCCTGCTGTTGAGCTTCTACGGGACTCTGGTTGCATCCGGCGCCCCGCCGTCCGAGCTGGCCTTGTTCCGGCGCCAGCACCTGGACTGGCTTACCGGCTTCAGCACGAAGCTTGCCGCCGCGACCCGCATCCCGTTGTACCGCCTGGCCGCCGACCTGATCCGCGCGCTGGTCGAAGACCCGGAGGCCGCGTCATGAAACTCCGCCTAAAGGACAACACGATCCGCGTTCGCATCAACCAGAGCGAGCTGCGCGGGCTGATCAACAGCGGTTGGATTGAGTCGCGAACCGATTTCGCGCCGGGACAATCGTTGGTTTATCGTCTGCTCGCCTGCGAGGACGATGTCGTCTCTGCCGCGATGGATGCCTGCGCGATTCAAATCGAAATTCCGCGCGCCCGGCTGCTCCAATGGGCGGCTGTTCCGGACCTCAGCCTGTCCGCCGAAAACTTCTGGCCCGGAGGCTCGGTGCGGGTCCTGATCGAGAAGGATCTGGGTTGCGCCAAGCCCCGTCCCGGAGAGGATCCCGCCGAGGCCTTCCCGGCGCCGCCCGGAGTTCCAGTACACTGCCAGACATGAAAACGAAACTGCCGAAAGCGGTAAAGAGCGTTCAGAAAGCGTATCCCAAGGTTTGGGCGGCGTTCGAGAATCTGGGCAAGGAATGTCATGAAGCCGGGCCGCTGAACGAGAAGACGCGGCGCCTGGCGAAGCTCGCCATAGCCGTCGGCGCGGGTCACGAAGGCGCCGTCCATTCCGCCGTCCGGCAGGCCCTGGCCGCGGGAGTGAAGCGGGAAGACATGTATCACGTCGCCGCACTGTCCATCACCACCATCGGCTGGCCCGCCGCGCAAAAGGCGTTCACCTGGATCTCGGACGATCCCAAGGATTAGCGCCGGGCGAACGCTTAAACATCTACACGCACAACCCGCCTGCGGCGTCTCCCTGGCAAGGAGGTACTTCAAGCAATGCAATTCCGATTCCTGACGATTTCAGCCGCGTTGTTGGCCGCGCCCCTGTTGGCGCAATCGGAGCGAGCCCTGTACAGAGTCGACTTCGCGATTCGCGACGGCAGCGAGCCGGCGAAGCAGGCCCGCCGCTATTTCCTGCTCGTGGACGCGGAATCGCGAGGTTACTTTCGGGGCACTACCCGCGTCCCGTACGCGGCGCCCGCGCCGGCCGGATCCAACGCACCTGCGCAATACAACTTTACCGACGCCGGATTCACGCTCGAGTGCGACTTGAAGGAGGCAGGCGGCAGGGTGACTCTCAATCTGAAGCTGGATCTGAGTCTCGCGGATACTTCGCGCGCGGGCCAGCCCCCGGCGCCCACCCATGTGGTCCTGAACGTCCGGCCTTCGCTCGCGTTGGGAAAACCCGCCGTGGTGGCTTCCGTTGACGATCCGGTCTCAATGCGCAAGATGGAATTCGAAGCCACGGTCACGAAGCTGAACTGATCCCCGGTCAGGGCTTTGACAAGGCATTCAAGCCCTCGTCACGGGTGAGATAGACCTCGAACAGGTTCAGGAAGCCAACCATGTCGAAGACGTTCTTCACGTGTTGCTTCAGCCCCGTGAACGCCACCTTGCCGGAATCCGGCTGCACCTGTTTCGCCGTGAAGATGAAAACACCCAGGCCGGAACTGCTGATGTACTGCAGGTCCCCAAGGTCGAACAGCACCTTCCGGGCGCCCGCGGCAATCGCGGATTCCATCCGCGCCTGGAATTCGTTGGACGAAGTGAAGTCCATGCGGCCGGACAGCACCACCACCTGTACGTCCCCTATCATCTCGAGCACAATTTGCATGAACGCTCAGCTTATCGCCCGGAAGCGGCGCGCGCAATCGGAAAACCGATTTGTCACCGAGAGTTCACGGGATTGAAATTCCGTTTCGCGGCTCCTGTGCTAATTGTGAAACTTGTCTTCGCTGGCATGGATGCGATCGGTGGTCGACAACCCCCGGCTACGGGCTCGCTTGGTTCCGGCCAGGCCTGCCCGGGCGGTTCGCAAACCTGCCGCCCTGATCTATGGCGTTGAGGAAAACGTCCCGCTTTCCAGCGCGCTCGTGCTGGGGCTGCAGCACGCTCTCGAATCCGCCAGCAAGCTGACGCTCCCAATCGCGTTGCTGATGAGCCTGGGGGTCAGCGGCTCGCAGCTTGAGACAATGATCGTCGCGACCCTGGTGCTGTGCGGCGTGTCCACCGCATTGGTCGCCAGCCGGTCGGCCATATTCGGTTTTGGACACCTGGTTCCCGCGGCGATCCTGAGTTCGTTTGTTTCGCCGGCGATGCTTGCCGCCCAAAAAGGCGGATTGCCGCTGGTGGCCGGCATGACGCTGGTTTCGGGCGCCGCGGTGCTTCTGCTCTCCCGCGCGTTGCACCGCTGGCGCGCGATGTTTCCGGCCGAGGTTGTGGGCCTCATCGCCTTCATGGTGGGCGCTTCGCAGGCCTCGCTTGCGGTATCGCGCTTCCTCGGCATCAGCCGCGCCAACCAGACTCCCGATCCGCAGCACCTGCTGATCGCCACGCTGACGCTCGGCCTGTTGGCCGGACTCACCGTCTGGGGCAAAGGCCGCCTGCGGCTGTTCAGTTCGCTGATCACGCTGGCGGCGGGCTACACTGCCTGCGCGTTCGCGGGCATGATTCGTCCGGAACAATGGGAACGGTTGAGCCAGGCGGATTGGATCGGCCTGCCGGCCGTTTCGCCGCCCGGCCTCGCCTTCGATCCGCAACTCATTCTGCCGTTCGCCATCCTCGGCTTGAGCGCGTCGTTGAAAGCCTCGGGCGACCTGACGATCGCCGAGAAGATCAGCGATGCCGACTGGAAGCGCACCGACTTGAAAGCCGCCGGCTCGGCGATCCTGTCTTATTCGCTGGGCACCATTGCTTCCGCGCTGCTGGGCGGCTTCGCGCTGCTCAGCTCCAGCAGCAATGTCGGCCTGGCCGCCGCCACGGGGGCGGCCGCGCGGCGGATCGGCTTCTTCTGCGGCGGCATTCTGGTGGCGCTGGCCTGCTTTCCCAAACTGATCGTGCTCATCGGCATTGCCCCAGCCCCGGTGATCGGCGCGACCTTTCTTCTGGTCGTCTCCTACAACTTGATCGCCGGGATGCAGATCATCATGAGCCGCATGATGGAAGCGCGCCACACCTACATCATTGGACTCTCCCTGCTGTTCGGCCTCAGCGTGGACGCTGTCCCCGGAGCTTACGACGGCCTTCCGGGGTGGCTCCGGCCGATCTTCGCGTCCGGCCTGACCCTGGCCACCACCATGGTGGTGATGCTCAACCTCCTGTTCCGCATCGGAACCTCTCGCAAGCACCAGACCGATCTCGCCCCCACCGGCGAAGACATTCAGAAGGTCTACGATTTCCTGGAGCAGAATGGCGCCGAATGGGGCGCGCGCAAGGAGGTCGTCGAGAAGGCGACCAGCGTGGTCGTCGAAGTTTACGAGGCCATCTCCCTGGCCGGAGTAGCCGCCGGGAATGTCATCTTGACGGCGAGCTTCGATGAGTTCAAGCTCGAAGTCCTGGTCCGGTACTCGGGAATTCTCATCGAGTTCCAGCGCGCTCCAATGAACCCGGCGGACCTGCTGAAGTCCGACATGCCCGTGATGCCGATCGGGGGCCTGCTGATCCACCGTCTGGCGGATCGGGTGCGAACCCGTCGCGAAGGCGATCGCTGCGAAATCGAGCTGTACTTCGAGCACTAAGCGGACGCGGCTAGCTGTTTCCGCATCTGAAACCGGTTGCGGCCCCCGCGGTATTCGTAGGCCACCGAGTCCATCAGCCGCCGCACCAACAGCAGGCCCATGCCGCCCGCGCGGCGCTCCTCGAGCCCCGCCGCCGCGTTCGCTTCGGGATGCGAGAGCGGATCGAAAGGCGCGCCGTCGTCCTCCACCGTGGCCACGAACTCACCGGGCGCGAGTTCCGCGTGCAGCGCGATGTACGCCCCCTCCCTGCCACTGCAGGCGTGGCGAATCACGTTGGCAATCACCTCTTCCACGGCCAACTGCACCTCGTTCAGCGATTCAAAGGGCAACTGGTGCCGGTCCCAAAACTCCTCCAGCGCCACCGCCGCCTGCGGCACCGCGTGGGCACTGTTCTGAAGCTGAATGGTCAAGCGGTAGCGCCAGGATATCGCAGCAGCATTACATTCCCGTCACATTCTCAGGCGCCAGGATTTGGCTACACTGAAGCACCATGAAGCGAATCGCCTGGACCTTGCTGCTTGCCTCTGTAGCTTTCGCCCAACCCGGTACGACCAAGGAAATCGCCCCCGGCGTTTGGTTCCGCCAAGCCGGCCCGAACGAAGGCTGCAACCACCTGGTGGTGGAAATGAAGGAGTACCTCGCGGTCGTCGACGCCAGCTTCCCGCAAGGCGCGAACGCGCTGCTGGCGGACCTGAAGAAGCTCAGCGCCAAACCGGTGAAGTACGTCTTTCTCACCCACCATCACGGCGACCACACCTACGCCAACGCCGTGTGGACGAAAGCCGGGGCGACCACCGTGGCCTTCGAGGCGCTCGCGAACGAGTATAAGCGCCTGGAACCCGGCCGCTTTCAGGGCGCCGTGAAAGGCCGGCAGGACCTTGCCGCGCTTAACTTGGACGCGCCCGAACCGCCTAAGCAAATCATCGCCGGCGACAAGTTCGTCCTGAATGACGGCTCTCGCAGAATCGAGTTCCGTCACTATGGCTGGGGTCACACCCGCGGCGACGGTTATGTCTACCTCCCCAACGAGAAGATCATCGCCACCGGCGATGCCGCCGTGAACGCTCCGGCCAACTTCCTGACCGATTCGAACATGCGCAACTGGCCGGAGATCCTGGGCAAGGTGCAGAAGTTGCAACTGGAGCAGGTGGCGCCGGGACATGGTCCGCTGGGCACGGCCACCGTGGTTTCCGGACAGCGCGAGTTCCTGTCCACGCTGGTGCGGGAGGTGGACGCCGCCCGCAAAGCAGGCAAGTCGCTCGCCGACCTTGTGAAACTGGAAGGAGAGCGTCCGGTATCGACCACTGTGAAGATGCCCGATTCAGTGAAGACCTGGGTCGGCCCGCGACTCCCCGTGCAGCTTCAGGAGACCTGGCAGCAGCTCGCGGCGGCAAAATGAATTTGACCACGCATTTGCAGAGCTTCTAAGATAGATCGCAACCATCGTCAACCTTGGAGGCGTGATGCGCGCGGTTCTTCTCGGTTTCACCTTCTGGCTGGTCTCTGCGCCCTTGTGGGCGCAAGGTATCATCACGACATTCGCCGGGAACGGCACGTCGGGGTTTGGAGGTGATGGCGGCCCGGCCACATCGGCCTCGTTCAACCGCAGCGTCAACGTGCATGTGGATGGGGCGGGTAACGTTTATGTCACCGACGAGAACAACCATCGCATCCGGCGCATCGACCCCTCCGGGACGGTGACGACTTTCGCCGGCACGGGCGCGGCAGGCTTTTCCGGCGATGGCGGACCTGCGTCCGCGGCACAACTGAACGCGCCCACCGGCGTCTGCAGCGATGCCGCGGGCAACGTCTATATCAACGATCTGCGCAACGCCCGGATACGCCGCGTCTCGCCCGGCGGAGTCATCTCGACCTATGCCGGAAACGGCGGCAACGGCTGGGCCGGCGAAGGCGGTCCGGCGGGCGCGGCCACCTTGTGGCTGCCCATCCGCTGCACGGTCTTCAACAACGCGGTCTACTTCGTCGATCAGGGCGCGCATCGCGTTGCGCGCATCACCGCGGGCGGCACTCTGGAGACCCTGGCGGGCAATGGCGCGCGCGGCTTCAGCGGCGACGGCGGTCCCGCCTCAGCCGCGGTTCTGGACAACCCCACGGCGATCGCCGTTGATTACTCCGGCCGCATCTATTTCAGCGATCAGTTCAACCAGCGCATCCGGCGAATCGTGAATGGAACCATCTCCACGTTCGCGGGCACCGGGGCCCCCGGCTTTTCCGGAGACGGAGGTCCGGCTTCGGCCGCCGGCCTGAATTTTCCGGGCGGCATGACCGTGGATCAGGGCGGCGCCCTGTACTTCACCGACGGTCCAAACCATCGCGTCCGCCGTATCAGCCCCGACGGCGTCATCTCGACCGTGGCGGGAAACGGCGCCGCGGCCTTTTCGGGCGACGGAGGCAGCGCCACCATGGCCTCCTTGAACGGCGCCTTCGGCGTGGCTCTGGACAATCTGGGCAGCTTGTACATCGCTGACACCGTCAACAACCGCATTCGCCGCGTTACCGGAATCGCTCCTCCCAGCGCCCCGGAGTTCACTTCGGCCGGCGCGGTGAACGCGGCCAGTTTCCGGCCCGGTTTCACGCCCGGCGGGCTCGGCACCATCTTCGGACGTAACGTCTCCAGCGCCAACGGCATTGTGCTGGTGCGGCAAGCACCCTGGCCCGCCAGACTGAACGGCATTTCGGTCACCATCAATGGAGTCAGCGCGCCCATGTACGGGATCGCCACGGTTTCCGGTCAGGAGCAGGTCAGCTTTCAAGTCCCGTTCGATCTGACTGGTTCGAGCGTCACCGTGGTCCTGGAGAACAACGGCGTTCGCAGCGCCACCGTCAGCGTGCCGCTGCTGCAGGAGCAGCCCGGCATTATTCTGATTGACGCGGCGGGGAACGGCGCCTTCCTCAAGCCGGACTTCAGCGTGATCGGACCCGCGAATCCCGTGGATCGCGATACCTTCGCATTGCTGTACCTGACAGGATTAGGAGCCGTCCGGCCCGCCGTGGCTACGGGCGCCGTCGCCCCCTCCGCTCCTCCGTTCGCCGAAACCACGGACCGGCCCGTGGTGACCGTGGCGGGACTCCGTTCCGAGGTAGCTTATTCCGGGCTCGCCCCTGGCCTCATCGGCCTGTATCAGATCAACTTCCGGATTCCGGCGGGCGCGCCCACCGGTCCGCAGGAGGTTGTCGTGACGCTTCGCGGCGCGGCTTCCAATACCGCCAGGATCGCGATCCGTTGACGCCGCGGTCGCCACAAGGGCGTTGATCCGCGGAAATGCACTTCAGCGCGTAAACAAATCAAGAGGTGAACGTTGACTGACCAAGAACGAATCGATGCAGCCCAAACCTGCCACCTGATGATCTCTTATTTGAAACACGTTCAGAGACGCGGCGGTTTTCACGACGACAAGTTTGACGATTTTCAGTATCTGATCCGAACCTGGATCGAACTGGGAACCATCGTCCGGGGCACCGGATACATTAACGACATCCGCGGGCTGTGGCCTTCGCTGCGTGCTCCCGACACCACAACCAAGAAGCCCTCGGCCGAACTGTTGCACGACTTGGATTGGCTGATGGACGCGATCAGCTATGCTTCCGGCCGCTCCGATGAATCGCTGCTGCTGCCCTGGCGGCATGCCGAGCGTTCCATGCTGAACCTGGTGTATTCGTATCGCAACAAACTCAAGCTCATCAACCCGGCGAAGGCTCGCGAGTTCCTCGAGTTCCTCACCGTGTGGCAGCAGCGCCGAAGGCTTTAGCCCGCGAACCGGGGCCGGCCGGCGCGGCGCCGGTCCCATTTACCGGTATTTCATCTTCCAGTCGTACCTCCGACACACTCGACGCGTAAGCTTACCAACTTCGGTAAGCAGTCAAGTCCTTCGGAGCGTAACTCAATGTTCAATTTGTATCGCCTGGTTCCCACCATCGCGCTGGGCGCCATTTTCGCAGCGAACGCGGCAGCCCAAACTTCCGGCTCCAGCGTTCGCATTCTTCTGCCGGAGCGTACCCGTCTCCTGCAGGGCCAACTCGTGGACGTGATCCTGGAGGTCCGGAATGCCGCGGCCGTAAGCGGCCTGCGTGTCACCGCCGGCGAGCAGGACATCACCTCGCGTTTCAGCGCCCCCGTCCGCGCGGAGCTCGACTGCGATTCTTCCAGCGACTGGGTCATCCGCGCCAACCTGTCCTCTTTTGAGACGCTGGGCGAGTGGGACCTGCGCGCATCCTTGCAAGCCGACGGCCGCGAAGTCACCCACAGCCGCAAGATCCTGATCCGGCCGTTCAGCATGCCCGCCGACGGCACCCGGCGCAACGTGATCCTGTTCATCGGCGACGCCATGGGCACCGCGTATCGCGACGCGGCCCGCCTGGTCTCCAAATCCATCGTCGACCAGAACGGACGCAACACCTTCCGTGAAGGCTTCTTCGACGACCTCCTCGAAATGGACAAGATGCCCGTCAGCGGCTTCTCCATGACCTATGGAACCGACTCCGTTGTGCCGGACTCCGCCAATACCGGCACTGCCTGGGCCTCCGGCAACAAGAGCTTTCTGAACGCCGTGAACGTCATCGCCGACGGCACCGACTGCCGCTGGCGCTTCACCGGGCAGCCGAACGCCTCCACCCAGCCCTTCATTCTCGACAATCCCCGCGTGGAGAATCTGTGGCAGTACCTGAAGCGTCGTTACAACTACCGCACCGGTATCGTTTCGACGGCCGCGGTGACCGATGCAACGCCGGCGGTGCAGGGCGCCTACAGCGGCTTCCGCCAGACGCGACTGGAGATCGCCCGTCAATACTTCGAGAATCCGATGCTGAACGGCCAGCCGGCATTTGATGTGATCATGGGCGGCGGCTCGGAAGCATTCACTTCCGGCGGGCGAACCGATGGCCGCAACCTGATCCAGGAGTTCCAGAACCGCGGCTACCGCCTGGTGACCAACGCGACCGAGTTGCGCGGACTGCAGTTCGGCCAGCCTACCCTGGGCTTCTTCAAGGGCGCTCGCACCCCTCGCCCCGCCACGGACGGCATCCGCGCGGCTCAGGACGTGAACATGGATGTGGCCTACGACAAGCTGGGATTCACCCGCCCTGCTTCCGAGCCGCGTCCCAACTTCGACGGCTTCACCGACCAGCCCATGCTCGAACTGATGACGCAGAAGGCCATCGAAATTCTGTCCAGCTCCTTCAACCGCGCCCCCTTCATTCTGATGGTGGAAGCGGCGTCCATCGACAAGCAGTCGCATCCCAACCACTACGGCGGCACCATCTGGGACACCATTGAGATGGACCGGGCGGTCGGTGTTGCCAGGTCGTGGGCCGCGCGCCGCGCTGCCAAGGACACCCTGATCGTGGTCACCGCCGATCATGACCAATCCATGCACATCATCGGCGTCAGCAACACGCCGGATTCGGAGTATCTGAATCGCGACAAGCGTGAGGAAGTGCCGGTCCGCTCCTCGCGCGGCGAGCAGTTCTTCACTGTGTACGGCGATTCGTTCACGAACGCCCGCGCCGGGCTGCCCTTCATCAACGGCAGCGTCGGCGCCGACAACAACCGCGGACCCGGCGGCATGCCCGGCAGCTTCATGCCGACCAACAGCACCACGGACCCGGCTTCCAGCACCTATTCCACCTACTTCGGGACTCCGGCCTATCCCATGGACTCCCGCACCGGCTATCCGGCTAACGTCGCCGCGCAGGGGCAGACCATCCGCCGCCTGGCGGTGGGCTTCCGCACCGGCGATCACACCGGATCGAGCGTCCCGGTGACCGCGGAAGGCCCCGGCGCGCTCCTGTTCACCGGCTACATGGACCAGACCGACATCTTCTTCAAGATGGCGGTGGCGCTGTCCGGCGATACCGCGGAAGCGGATAAGTTCCTCAATGAGGTTCTAAACTCCAGCCGCTACCCCAAGACCATCGGCAAGTAAATGATCGCCAGACAACTCATCCTGGGGGCGCTGCTGCTGGCAGCGCCCCCTTTTTCCACCGCCTTCGGCGAACCCGATCCCCGCACCCGCCCCGAGTTCTTGCTGGAGTTTACTTTAAGTGAGACGGAAGGCGAAGTTACGGCGAAAATGGGCCCGCCCCGCCAGGTAGCCGACCTCAGCACGGAGTACCGCGCCTACCATTTCCAAATCGGCGTCGACGATCTCCATGAGCTCAGTCACATCCTGGTCTTCTCCCGAACCTCCGGGAAGCTGGTGAGCATCACCCAGAACTTCGAGCCGGAGCGCGACGTCGCCCCGTTGTTCCCGCCGGACGAATCGCGCGTCCACTTCTGGCCCGACGCGGAAAAGCCGCAGTACAGCATCCTGGTCCGAAAACTACCCGGAGACCGCCTTCTGATGTCCATGGGGACGCGTAAGCCATCCGATCCCGCCGGACAATTGATGCTGATCCGGCGCGACGCACTGGCTGCATTCCATCCCTGGCTGCACCGGCAACTTACGTCTAAGTAGAACAAACTACATCGTTAACTCCCCCCGCTAACGGTTTCCACATCGCTGGAAACGCCATTTCCTCGCGCCGAACCCGCACACTGTGGCAGTCGCGCATCACAATGCGGAGCGCGGCGCAAAGGACTGAAAACCAATGGCATACAAGCTCGTTTTTCCCACCCCTATCGACGGCCTGCCGTTTATCTGGAACATCTCGGCACACGTCGGCTGCAAGTCAACCAATCCCAACTACTCCACCGATGTGGAGTTGATCCAGTTTTTCCTCCGGGAACAATTGAAGTCCGGCGCTCTCGGTTCGAAGGCGAATACCGGATCGCGCCTTCCGGACCTTCCCGTTGACGGCAAGTTCACCTCCGTCACCGGCTTCTGGATCTTCTACACCCAACTGGGAGGCCTGGATTCGGCCACGGTGGACGGTGTGGTCAGTCCTGCTCGAGGCGGCACATCTTACGGCGGTGGCGCATTTGCGATCGCAAAGATGAACTTTAACTTTAAGAAAGCTTTCCCGGATGCCTGGCAAAACCTGGACAAGGATCCGCGGCTATCACCCGCGCTCCGCGCCCAACTGACCCGGACCACCCCCTGATCGAGGAGATACACCATGCAATCCATCAACAGACTTCTCACCGCAGCTTGCCTGGCCGTTGCGATCGCGTCGGCTCAGCCCAACCTGGATCGGACCTTCGGCGCGGCGGGCAAAGTGGTCACCGACTTCGGGGCCTCTGAGTTCGCCATCGCTTCCGCCGTTTTGCCTGACGGCAAGATCCTGGTGCTGGGGTCTTCTTACAACGGTTCACCCGCAGACGTTCTTCTGGTGCGGTATCTTCCGGACGGCGCCATCGACCCGAGCTTCGGGAACGCCGGAAAGGTCATCGCGGATTTCGGAGGCAATGACTTCCCGAACGGACTCGCGGTGCTGCCGGACGGCAAATTCGTCATCTCCGGTCACACGGCGGGAGTGGGCGAACCCGAGCTCCTGGTCGCGCGCTTCCAGGCCAATGGCCAGCCCGATACGACATTCAACGGCACCGGCTATGCAACCCTCGCGCTGCCCGATGCCGGCGTTTACGGGCGCAAAGTAGCCCTGGTGCCCGGCGGCGGAATCGCCGTGGTGGCGAATGTGTTCGGCGCGATTCCCGAGAACATCGCGGTTGTCCAGTTCACTGCCACCGGTCAACTGGATACCAGCTTCGACTCTGACGGCATCGCGCTGCACGCGGTGAATGGAACCGCGTTCGGCATTCTGCGCCAGTCGACGGGGAATTTCGTGATCTTCGGCCGCACCGGTCCGGGCGACTACCTGGCGTTTCGAGTGACCGCCAGCGGCGCTCCGGACCCGAGTTTCGGCTACGCCGGAATCGTGACCGCCGATTTCGGGGCCGAAGAGGCAGCTCTGGATGGAGTCCTGCAGCCCGACGACAAAATCGTGCTGGCGGGGACCGGCGGCGGCAACTCCGGCGTTGTGCGGCTGAACGCGAACGGCGCCTTCGACGCTACCTTCGGCAACAATGGGATTCAGGTTGTGCCCTTGTCCGCTTTGCGGCCCGATGGAGCTACCGCGATCGCCCTACAGAGCGATGGCAAGATTCTGATCGGCGGCAGCGCGCAGGAGCCGGGAGTGAACGACAACTTCGGGACGGCGCGCCTGCTGCCGAATGGATCGTTCGACCCTTCGTTCGGCGCCGCCGGAATCGCCATCACTGAATTCGGAGGCATCAGCCACCAGGTGACCAGCCTGGCGATTCAACCCGGCAATCGAATCGTTGCGGCAGGCTACCGCCTTACCAGCGACTTCACCCTGGACATCGCGATGTGCCGCTACGGCTGCGGCGACCTGCGCGCGATGGTGAACGCGCTGTTGCTGGACGCCGGCCGCAAGAACAGCCTTCTCTCGAAGGTGGACGCGGCGCAGAAAGCGATCGCGGCGGACCGTCCTTCCGCTCCGAACATTCTGGGCGCGCTGATTCAGGAGGTGCTCGCGTACCGAAACACCGGAATTCTGGAGACGGCGCCGGCGGACGCCCTGATCGCGGCCGCCCAGTGCGTGATGGCCGGGCTGTAGCTAGAGCAGCTTCAGGCGGCGATACAAGGCGGCGAAGCGCGGCGAAGCTCGCAGCGGATCCGCGGATTCCGCGGGGAAAAAGGCCAACAGGCCGGGGTCCTTCTGGATCTCGGCCTGCTCCATCAGATCCAGGGCGCGGTCATTCTCTTTCAGCGCAATGTGAATCAAGGCTCGCGGCAGCAGGGCGGAATGGGCGGGCGCGGATTCCAGTTGCTTCAGAATGCGGCGCGCCTCGGCGGAGTTGCCGTTGCGCGCCTCGGCATAGGCGATGGAAGCCAGAAAGCTGGGGACGCTGGAGAGCGCGGCGCCTCGCCGGAACATCGGAATCGCTTCCTTCACGCGCTGCTGCGCCATCAAGGCGAACCCGTAAGGTCCATAGGTGGCGGCGTGGCTAGGATCCATTTCCACACAGCGCCGCGCCTGTGCGATCGACTCTTCAAAACGGCGCGCACGGTACAGGACGCTGGCGAATGTGGAATTGGTCTGCAGCGAGATCGGATCCAGTTCCAACGCCTGTTTCAGATGAGCCACGGCTTCGTCGCCGCGCCCGCGGAAGGACAGGATGTTCCCGTAGACGGCGTGCGCCTCCGCCGATCCGGGGTTCAGGTCCAGCGCTTTCCTGGCCAGGACCTCGGCGGCCGCAATGTCGAATTCCAGGTCGCGCTTGGCGCGAGCCAGTGCCAGGTGGCCATCTACCAGGTTGGGATCGAGCTCCAGGGCTCGTCCGGCTGCCTGCAAAGCTTTCGGCAGGCTTTCCTCGGGACTCTTCAGGCCCATGTTCCGCAGATTCACCCAGACATGCGCGATGCCGGCCCAGGGTGCGGCGAAGTTCGGATCCTTACGCACCGCCTGTTCGTAGTATTCGAGCGCTTTCGGCTCATCCGAGGTGGTGTTGCGGTGGTAATGATGCCGCCCGAGCAAATACAGGTTATGCGCCTCTGAACGAGCCTCCGACTGCGGAACGGGAGCGCGGGCGCCCGCGCGCGTGACGCGCAACGCGGCGGCGATTGCGCGCGCAACATCGTCCTGCAGCGCGATCACCTCGCTCGCCTTGCGGTCGAAGTTCTTCGACCAGACGTGACTTCCCGTCCCGGTGTCGATGAGCTGCGCCGTAATGCGGATGCGGTCCCCGGAGCGGCGAACGCTGCCCTCCACCAGCGAGGAGATGTTCAGCTTCCTCCCGATCTCACGAACGTCAGCCGCGCGATCGCGGAACTGAAAAGTGCTGGTGCGGGCTACCACCCGCAGACCGGGAACCCGGCTGAGCTCGTCAATCAGTTGCTCCGTCAGCCCGTCGCAGAAGAACTGCTGATTCTTTTGTTCGCTGAAGTCAGCGAACGGAAGCACGGCGATGGAGTCGAATCGCTGCGGGGTGGGCTGCTGCAGCCACCATGCCAGGGCTGCGCCGCCAACAACAGCAACGATGAGACCAGCGGCGACCCAGGGTCGCATTGCGCGAGGCGGCTTCACGGGCTCCGCGGCGAGCGCGGGCTCCGGCGTAAGTGCGGATGGCTCACGGTCGCGAAACTGCGGTACGTAGCTGCCCTTGGGCAGATCGATGATTAGCGGGTCGGACGCGCCTTCGCTTTCGTAGTAAGCCTCCAGGCGGGAGCGGAGCTTGGTAGCGGTGACTCGGACAACGGAGTCGATCCGCGGATCAAAATCCGTTCCGCGCTCGAACAACTCCGCCCCGATCACGGACTCCTTGAGAGAGTTGTCGTCGCCGGCCAGGCGTCGTTCCACCAGGTACTGGAGCAGGCTCGCCAGGCGGGGAGAACGCTGGAATGCTTCTGTCGCCAGGATCCGCTCCAGGCTCAGGCGCACCTTGTCAACGTTCTCAGCGGAGGGAGGCACTCGGTCTTATTCTATGCAAGCCGGGAGCGCCGATCTCGGCGTTCGGATAGAATGGGCACCAAACATCCACCGGGGAGGATTCCGCCATGCGACTTCTGGCCACCATCTGCATCACTTCCACGCTGGCTTTTGCAGCGAAACAGCCGATGACTTCGGCCGATCTGTGGGAGCTGCGCACCGTTACCGATCCGCGCATCACCAAGGACGGCAAGAGCGTGATTTATCAGATCGGCTGGGCCGACAAGATGACCGACCAGCAGCATTCCAATCTCTGGATTGCCTCAAGCGACGGCAAGGATCAGCGGCCGCTGACCACCGGGGCGTTCCGCGATACATCGCCGCGGCTGTCGCCGGACGGCACACGGCTGGCGTATTTGTCGAACCGCAGCGGGCGGACGCAGATCCACGTGCGCTGGATGGATTCGGGCCAGACCGCGCAAATCACCGACACCACGGAGGCGCCGTCGTCGATCGATTGGTCGCCCGACGGCAAGTCGATCAGCTTTGTGGCCCGCGTTCCCGGCAAGACGCAGTGGTCCGCGAAGATGCCGGAGAAGCCGCAGGGCGCCCGTTGGGCTGACCCGCCGGTGATCATCGAACGGCTGCGCTGGCGGCAGGACGGCTTCGGAATGATTCAGCCCGGCAACTATCACATCTTCGTGGTGCCGGCGACCGGCGGAACGCCGCGCCAGATCACTTCCGGCGACTTTGATCACGGCGGGCCGGTGCGGGGCGGCAGCTACTCCTGGTCGCCCGATTCGAAGACGCTGTACGTTTCCGCGCAGCGGATTCCCGACGCCGACTACAACCTGGAAGGCGGCGAGATTTACGCCTTCACGGTCGCCGACGGCACCGTGAAGCAACTGACCAACCGCAAGGGTCAGGACACCGGTCCGGTGGCGTCGCCCGCCGGCAACAAGATCGCCTACACGGGCCATGACTGGAAGTTCCAGAGCTACACGGTGAACCACCTGTACCTGATGGACGCCGACGGGTCGAACGGGAAGGCGCTTACTCCGAACTTCGATCGCGACGTCAGGGCCCCGGAATTCTCCTGGGACGGCAAGACGATTTACTTCCTGGCTGATGACAGGGGCAGCACGCATCTGTACTCGATTCCGGTGGAAGGGGGCGAACCCAAGCAGCTCACCACGGGCATGTATCAGCTTGGCGGCGGTCGCGCGGGCGACTTCACCATCGCCAACAACACGCAGATCGCCACGGTGAAGACATCGCCCAAGGAGCCCGGCGATGTGGTGGTGTTCTATGCGCATCGCGGCGGCGATCAGACCAAGGTCACCGGCGTGAATGACAGCCTGCTGGCGGATCGCGAACTCGGCGATGTTGAGGAAATCACCTACGATTCCTTCGACGGCAAGACGATCCAGGGCTGGATCGTGAAGCCGCCGAAGTTCGATGCATCCAAGAAGTACCCGATGATTCTGGACATCCACGGCGGTCCGCACGCGATGTTCGGCGTCGGATTTCAGGGTGAGTTCCAGATCCGGGCCGCGCGCGGCTTCGTCGTTCTGTACACGAATCCTCGTGGATCCACGGGGTACGGCGAGAGTTTCGGCAACATTATCCACACCAAATACCCGGGCGATGACTTCAAGGACCTGATGGCTGGGGTGGATAAGCTGATCGCCAAGGGCTATATCGATGCCAAGCGGATGGGCGTCACCGGCGGATCGGGCGGCGGGTTGCTGACGGCGTGGACCATTGGGCAGACGGATCGTTTCGCCGCGGCGGTGTCGCAGTATCCGGTGACGAATTGGATCACGCAGGCGGGCACGGCGGACGGAGGCTACACGCATTCGGCCCTGTGGATGAAGAGCCTGCCGTGGGAGAACACCAAGCAGTTCATCGAGCGGTCGCCGATTTTCTACGCGCAGAACTTCAAGACGCCAACGATGGTGATCACGGGCGAGGCGGACTATCGCACGCCGATGGCCGAAAGCGAGGAGCTGTATTTCGCGCTGAAGGCTCGCAAGGTTCCGGCGGTGCTGGTGAAGGTGCCGGATGAGCCGCACGGGATTCGGGCACGCACGAGTCATTACATTGCCAAGGTGGAACATATTTTGGCGTGGATGGAGAAGTACACGGGGGCGAATGTAAGCTCGAAGACGGATTAACGGGATTGTGAATGAGATTTCATGGGCCGGCTGAGAAATCAGCCGGCTTTTTTGTTGAGATTCCCACGCAGTCCATGATATAGAGTTCTCCTATGCCTTTCACTACTATGATCGACCAAGAGATCATACTCGAGTTCCAGGGTGGATCAGATCTTTATGTTGACGATCCGCAGCCAATAAAACCGAATCCCGGCGGCAGGCCGCACCCGCAACACGTGACGGTGGTAAATACTCCTCAGCAGATCAAGTTGAAGGAGATTGTGCTTTCCAAGCCAATCCCAGGCAGAAAGGATGTCACGCTCGTTGTCTCAATGGACGATGTCGACACGATAAAGTTAATTTTCGTCCCCAAGTAACACAGTCCATTCGCCCCCCCACCCTCGCGTGGTAACCTAACCCTTCCATGCGAACCAACCACGTCAAGGCTGCCCTGAAACAGGGCCAGCTCCAGCTCGGATGCGCCTTCGGGATGATCCCCTCCCCCGAGGTCGCACGCATCCTCGCCGCCGCCGGATTCCACTGGACCTTCATCGACGGCGAGCACGGCTCCTTTGGCACCGAAACCCTGGCGAGCCTCTCGGGCGCGTGCGCGCGAGCCGGGCTGTGCCCCATCGTCCGCGTGGCCGATCTGCAATATTCGCTGATCGCCCGTTCGCTCGACAACGGAGCGCAGGGCATCCTGTTCCCCCGCGTCGAATCGCCCGAACTGCTGGAACGCGCCATCTCCTGGACCCGCTTCCCGCCGATGGGCATCCGCGGCTTCGGCCTGGGCGCGGCGCACATCGATTACGAAAAGGCGACCATCCCGCAGATGATCGAGCACATGAACGCCGAAACGATGGTGGTGTTGCAGATCGAGACCGTGAAGGCGCTGGACGCCCGCGACGAACTGCTGTCGGTGCCGGGAATCGATGCGGTGATGGTGGGCCCCGCCGACCTGACCATCTCGCTCGGCGTCCCCGGCGAGTTTCAGCATCCCAAGATGGTGGAAGCCGTGGAGAAGATCCGCGAGTCCTGCCTGAAGCACGGCATCGCGCCGGGCATCCACAACCGCACCATTCCGCTGGCGCAGTTCTGGCGCGACCGCGGCATGAAGTTCATCGGCTGCGGCGCGGACACCGGATTCCTGTTTGAGCGGGCGTCGGAAACGGTGAAATCGGTGCTCGGCTAAGCGCCTTGTTGCAACCGGCCCGAGGGCCCCAGCACGAACGGCTGCAGCTTTCGCTGCAGCGGCGGGGGCGCATGAAACGCCACCTGAATCCCCAGTTCTCTCGTATCCCAGGATGACCCAGGGATTGCCTGATCCAGCTCAAACCGAAGAACGGCATCCCGCGAGCCGGCAAGAGTGTCGAGGCGGATGGCCAGCAGATATTCCCCCGAACGATCGCAGACAGCGGACGCGAGCGGCTCGCCCTGGGCCCAAGCGGTCAAACGGCGAACGCCAACAGCCGCATCCGGCTGAAAAAAGCGGAAGCGAAGTTCCCACGGCTGTTCCGGAAGCGGCGGCAAGGCGACCTCAAAGACGCGTTCCGTCCACCTCCAGCGGCCCTCCTCCAGCGCATGCCAACCCGAGCCAAGCCGGGGCTCCGCGACCGATTGCTTCTCAAAGATCACGATATCCTGCGTCCCGTAAGCGACCGGCTCCACGACGCCGAGCCCCGGGGCGGCCGCGGTATCACGGATGAACTGCTCCGGGTAGGCGACGGCGTTCTCCTCGAAGTCCTCGCGATTGCAGGCCGCGTTCCCGCGGGCAAATGGAAAGCGAATTCCGTGGCGGGGGCTCCCCTCCGCCGCTTCCGCCGCGGTGTTGAAGAGGAAGAACGAGGCGTACGCGACGCCGCCGGGCGCAAGCAGGCGGCTAACCTCGGAAAGATAGTTGCGCAGCTCGGGCTCCAGCAGGTGAGTGAAGACAGAGGTAAGCAGGACCAGATCGAAGGAAGCGTCCGGATAGGGGAAGGCGTACTCCTCCGCGCGGCGGGCGCCGCGGGGGTGATAGCTGTGGTTGTAAACGTCGGCATGATCGAAGCGGAACCCGGGGTTACGCGGGGTGATGTGCCGCCGGCACCAGCGCACGGCGGCGGGGTCGATGTCCATGCCCTGGTAGCGAATGCCCAGTTCTCGGAGTCGTTCGTCCGTCGCCAGCAGGTAGGCCAGGCGGCCGCAGCCGCAGCCGACATCCAGAATGCGCGTTTCCCGCGTCAGAAGACCGAGCCTGACAAGCTCGCCGGCGAACCAGCGGCCGGCCTGATCGAAGTCACGGGCGCCGCCCACGAAGGCGCGCAGCGAGTACGGTGGCCAGTGACCCCGTCCGGTGGCGCGGCGCCAAGCCGCGTCGGGCAGGTCCAGAAGCAACCTTTCCAAGCGCTTGCGGAGAATGAAGTTGTGCCGGATTCGGAGCAGGTTCATGAGAAAGGCTGATGTTATTGTCCGACGTTTGCCAACTGCCGTTGGCCCCAAAAAGGTCGCGGGCCGAACGTTTAACGGCTAATCAGGAGACATGACCATGGACACGGGAATCAGCCGCCGGGAGTGGATTGCGGGCGCCGCCGCCGGAATCAGTTTCCTGGCTCAGCCGGCGCATGGAAGCGTAGCCAACGAGGACGCGCTGGACGCCGCGCTCCGCGAAATCCACGCAAGCGAGCCGGAGTTGAAGCAGGGGCTCTCGACACACGCGCCGATGGTGGCGGAGGCGTTGTCGGCGTTGGACCGCGGCACGGAGGCGGTCCCGTGGATTCGCGGGCGGCGCGCTCCGGTTCTCCGGCTGCCCGGCCCGTCGCAACGGATCGTGCCGGAACAGTGGCGCGCCGCGCTGGGACCGCGCCTGGGCACGGCGAGTTGGGAATCCGCGAATCACCGCTGGGCGGACTGGATGGAGTTCTTCACGGCGGAGCTTGCAGCGGCGCCCTGGCGCGAGGTCCTGGACCGCTGGGTGTCGCGTCTTGCGCCCGGAATGTCGGGCGCGGCGACGCACGGAGTGATCCGGACCGCGCATGCGGTGCGCGCGATAGGCCGGCGCGAGAACGCGGTGCGGCGGGGCGAGCTCGCCCGCGGGCTGGCTTATTGGGCGTCCTCCTACGAGGAACTGCCGGCCGGTTCGGAGCGCAAGCCATCGGCGAGCTTTGCGTCCGCCCTGGCGGCGGTCCCGCTGTACACGGAAGCGTTCGGCAAGTCCCCCGATGGACGCAACATCGTGGAAGTGCTGCGGCAGTTGAAGCAGCTCGACGGCTTTGGAGATGTTCGGAGTTTGATCGCGGAGCCGAAGGACGTGGCCGCGGCGCTGTCGGCGCTCACCGCCACCTTCGCCCGCGTGTTCGTCCGGCACGGCGTCCGGCATGACACGATCGCTTTCGTTCACGCCGTCACCGGCCCGGCGGCGCTGCGGCGCATGTCACCTTATATCCGGCCGGAAACCGCGCGCGCGGCGTTCCCCCATGCCTGGCACACCGCCGCGGCGATCTACGCCGCTTACGCGCGCCGCGGCGACGCGGCTGGCAGCGAGCAGACGAACCGCACGCCCGCGGAGCTGATCGAAGCCGCGGTGAAGGACGGCGACGATCACGCCATCAAGTTCACCGAGGTCATGGCGGCTGAGTACGCCGTCAACCCGGATCCGATTTACCTGGCGGCGGCGGAGGCCGCCACCAAGGCGCTGTAACCTGCGACTACTCCTCGCGCAGCGCGGTAAGCGGGTCGATCCGCGTCGACCGCCGGGCCGGCCAGTAGCATGCGGCCAACGCCAGCCCGGCGAGCAGCAGCGGAGCCCCAGCCAGCAACAGCGGATCGGTCATGCTGGTTCGCAGCACCTGCGAAAGCGCCGAGATGTACGTGCTGGCCGTGGTCACCAGGGCGTACGCCGCCGCGAATCCGAACACGGTGCCCACCGCGACCATCCACGTGCCCTCCCGCATCACCAGCCGCAGGACGTCGAAGCGCCGCGCGCCCAGCGCCATGCGGATGCCGATCTCCTTCGTCCGCTGCACCACTGCGTAGGCGGTGACACCCGCAAGCCCGATCGCCGCCAGGATCAAGCCGAACAGCCCGACCGCGGCGTACACCACGGTTGTGATTTTCACCAGCAACAGCAGATTCTGCACCTGGCTGTCCAGGCTGTCCGCGTTGAACACCGTAATATTAGGGTCGGTGGAGGAAACCAGCCGGCGTACCGCCGTGATCACGTCCACTCCAGGTCGCGACCGCACCATCAGCGTGACGCCTTGCGCCGAAGGCGTCGCGTAAGCCGACTGCTCCACGGGCAGATACGCGCCATTGATCCCTTCGTCGATCACGAAAGTGGACCGGACGTTCTGCGCGACTCCGATCACTTCATAGCGCTTGCCCTCCAGGTCGACAGTCTGGCCGACCGCCGCGGCGTTGGGCCAGAAATTCCGGGCCATATTCTCGTTCACCACCACCACGCGAGCCTCGCCGCGCTCATCGGAGGTCCGGAATCCGCGTCCCGCCACCAGCGGAATACCGATGGTTTCGAAGTAGCCCTTGCCGACGTGTTCGATCTTCGTAGGGCGGACGCGGAGTCCGGCCGCTTCTTCCAGGAAGTCCTGCTTGGTGGCCACAATCGACTGCCCGCCGAACAAGTTCAGCGGGGCGGACTGCGTCAGGCTGACCGCCACCACGCCATCCATCTGCTCCACTTTGGCGGGGAGCTTTTCAAAGAATTCGCGAGCCTGCTCTGCGGAGTAGCCGTCGCGAACCGGATCGAGCGACATGCTATAGAGGTTCGACGTGTCAAAGCCGAGGTCGACGTTGGCGCTGCGCTGGAATCCCAGAATGATGAACCCGGTCATCAGCAGCAGCGCCAGGGATCCGGCCACCTGCTGGAGAACCAGAAGGTTGCGCGTGGAAAACCAGCGGAAGCCGCGAGTGTCGCCGCCGCTCTTCAGCGCGCTGGCGATGTCGCTGCGAGTGGCGGCGAGCGCCGGAGCGAGTCCGAACAGCACGCCGGTGACGGCGCTCAGGAGGAAAGTTGCGCCCGCCGCGGCCCAACTCATCCGCAGTTGGAAGTCGATGTAGTTCGGGAGGATGGGCCGGAACCATTCGGTGGTGGAGTTGGACCAATAGGCGAACAGCAGGCCTACGGCGCCGCCCGCCATGGCGAGAAGCACGCTCTCGGTCAGCAGTTGCCGCAGGATGCGTCCGCGTCCTGCGCCGACGGCGAGCCGCACGGCGATCTCCTTGCGCCGCGCCAGGGCGCGAGCCAGCAGCATCGTGGCGACATTGGCGGAAGCGATCCAGAGCATCAGGCCCACCAGGATCGCCGGGAAGGCAGTCACCGTGGGCAGGTCCTCATCGCGCACCGGAATCAAGCGTCCGCCGGGAAGGAGAGTGATGCGGCGGCCCTTCCGGTCCTTTGCAGGATCGTTGCGCCGCTGTTCCAAATTTCGCGCCATGGTGTCGAGCGCGTTCTCGGCTTCTTTGGAAGCGATGCCGGGCTTCAGCCTTCCGAACAACTGAAACGCAGCCACGCGCCGGTCGGTGAGCGCGCCGCTGCCAAGCTCCGGCGCGACTCGCGTCTGGATGCTCGTTGGAAGAAACAGGTCCCCGGCGGCCATCATGGGAGAAGCGCCGAGGAAGTCCGGCGGCGCGATGCCGATTACGGTAACCGCCTGGCCGTTGATGCGCATCGAGGTTCCCACGATGTCCCGCCGTGCGCCCAGCTTGTCGCGCCAGTAGCGGTGGCTGATCACCGCCACAGGAAGGCCGCTGGACTTGTCCTCGGGTCCGACGAGACGGCCGAGATAGGGCGTTACGCCGAGGGTCGAGAAATACTCGGCGGTCACCAGGTGGCCCCAGGCGCGCTCGGGGCCCGCGCCCGTGTTTACGACAAAAGGCACCGGCGCGAGGTACGCGGCCAGTTGCGAGAACTGCCCGGAATGGTCGCGGTAATCCTCATAGTCAGGGTACGCGGCGGGCCGCTGGAACCGCACCAGACCCTTGGGATCAGAGACCTGCGGCACCTCCCGGAACACGGTGGACTCCAACTGGCTGTAGACCGAAGTTCCCATGCCGATCCCCATCCCGAGCGATAGAATCGACACAGCCGCGAACCCCGGCGCCTTGCGCAGGGTGCGCAAGGCGAACTTCACGTTCAACCACAATTCAGCACTTAGCTCAGCGATCAGGCGCATCATCAGGTCTCCAAAGATTCGGGCGACAAAGGGCAGAAAACCCAGCCAGCCCTGGCGCGCCGCCACATGCTGGATCAGGTCCTCGGAAAGTTGAACGAGTTCGTTGCCGTGGGCGCGCTGGAACTCCTCCGGGAATCCGCGCGCCAGCCAGCGATAGGCGTGGATTGCCGCGCCGGCTGCCTGTTCGGTGCTCACGAGGGCACCCGGGAGTCGAGAATCCGGACCAGTTCCCGCAGGCGGCTGCTTTCGGCAGCCAGGGCAGCCTGTCCCTCCGGAGTCAGGCGATAGTAGCGGCGCCGCGCGTCGTCGAACGCCGGTCGGTCGCCGGTCTCTTCGATCAATCCGGCGTCCACCAGCTTCTTCAGCGTTCCGTAAAGGGTCGCGGGCCAGAGGCGGACCTTGCCGCCCGTATGCTCCAGAACGGATTGCATAATCGCGTAGCCGTGCTGATCGCCTTCGGACAAAGCGAGCAAGACATGGAACCAGTTCGGCTTAAGGTGTATCGCCATCGCTCTATATACTACCTGATACCGAGTACGAGCGGCGGGCGGTTCCGGTTCGAACAAAATCAGCAGTGATGTGAAATGTGAACTAAAAGCAGCTAAGTGTCACGCGCCGTGGCACTTTTTGTACTTTTTTCCGCTGCCGCACGGGCACGGTTCGTTGCGGCCGACCTTGGGAACTTCCGCGGTGGGCTCTTCGATCGGCTCTTCGCCGTCACCGTCCTCGTTCTCGAAGACCGGATCCAGACCGTGCATCATCAGGCGCTGGTCGAGCGCCATCCGGACGGTGTCCGCCTCTTCCTCGGTGAGACCGGCGGCGGCGTCCTCAATCCTGCGGAACAATCCGCGAATGCGCCCACGAGAGATCTCGGCGGGGACACACATCGCGTAGGCGAACAGAGCTTCGTCACGGAAGTCGTCGTCGTTCAGAAGCTGTTTCAGCTTGCCGGCTTCGGAGGCAAAGTTAAAGTAGCCCGCGCCTAAGATCGCCTGCCGCTTCACAGCAGGATCGGAGTCATCCAGGTGCCGCGGCATGTAATTGGCGAACTGCCGGTCCGTGGACCGCCACATCGCCTCCAGAGCCTTCGCGCGGGCGGCGGGATTTTCGTAAAGCTCGCGGATACACGCGGCGACCTTGGGCTCCGCGGTTTCAAAGGAAAGGCCGACGGCGGCGCCGCCGCGCTCCTCGATGGGCGCCTGCGGGTTGCCGGCAACGCTGAGCATGGCGGCGCGAATCTCAGCGCGCTCCGAGGCATCGCTGAGGGCCTCCCAGCAGCGTGCGCGGACCTTCGGATCGCCGTCGCCTTTCGCCATCTCAAGCAGGCGCTCGCGTGCCGGACGCGACAGCTTGCCCGGGAAGAAGCTGGCAGCCGCGCGAGCCCGGTATTCGGCGTCCGCGGATCGCGTCATCTCCAGCACGTCGCCCTCGCTCAGCAGCTCCAGAGCGGGACCGCTGATGCGCGGATACTCCGCCCAGATGTCGAACGGTTCGGTGTCGCGGGGGGCCTTTGGACGGTCGAGCTCATCCAGCGAGGCTTGCAGGTCATTGCGAAGCGCCTGGTCGTCCTCAGGAATCTGCCGGAGCATGGCCTCGATCGCGGGCCTGGCGGCGGGGTCGCCATAGATGCCCAGCGCCAAGGCGCCCAGGAGCGCGTCGGTTTCGAGGCAATCGAGCAGAATCTCTAAGATTCGAGGGTCGCGGACGCCGAGTTCGGCCAGCAGGAACGCGATATCCGAAGTTTCGAATTCCCGATACAGTTCCAGGAGCGGCTCGAGAGCCGCCGCGCCGAGCGGAGCGACAGCTTCGACAACTTCATCCGGGATCTCTTCGGGAGACGTCCGAATCACCTTCGCGAAGAAAGGAACCGCCTCCGCAGTCTGGAAATGGCGGAACAGGTCCACAAGCAGGAGATCCAACGAGAAGAGATCGGAGGCGTGCTCCTCGCCGGCATAGCGCAGCAGGTCGGGAAGAGCCGCCTCGCCGCGGTCCAGGATTGCCTTCAAAAAGCGATGATCCACGCCGGCGCGCCCGCTGGCCGCGGCAGCCAGAAGGTCGTAAACGGGAAGCGAGGGAAACTCGGCGGGGACAGGAAACATAAGATTCACTTCAAAACGGCAAGAGGCCGGCGCGGGGCCGGCCTCCTGATTGTTGCAGATCGGGAAACTACTCTTCTTCTTTGACGACGTTCACCGGCAGTTCATGGGTGACGTCCTTGTGCAGCTTTAGCGGGACCTTGAACTCGCCCAGCGTCTTGATCGGCTCGGACAACTGAATCTTGCGCCGGTCGATCTTGTAGCCTTGCTTGTCGAGGGCATCGGCGATGTTCTGCGCCGTGACGGAGCCGAACAACTGGTCGTTCTCGCCGGCTTTCTGGCGGATGGTGACGACCACCGAACTCATCATGCGTGCCAGATCCTGGGCGTCGGATGCTTCCTTCGCCTCACGGCGGAGGGCAGCCTGACGCTCCTGGTCCACAATCTTCTTGTTCGCTTCCGTCGCCATCACCGCCATGCGGCGGGGGATCAGGAAATTGCGGGCGTAGCCGGAGGCGACCTTCACCACCTCGCCGCGGCTGCCGAGTTTTTCCACATCTTCGCGGAGAATGACTTCCATGGTGACTGGTGCTCCTTAGATTTGCGCCGCGTAGGGCAGCAGCGCGATGTGCCGCGCCTGTTTGATGGCTTCGGTGAGCCGCCGCTGGCAGGGGCCGCAGGTGCCCGAGATGCGCCGGGGCAGGATCTTGCCGCGCTCGGAGATGAACTGCGACAGGAACCGCACATTCTTGTAGTCGATGGACTCATTCTTGTCCATGCAGGGCCGGCACACTTTCTTGCGCCGGAAATACTGTTTCTTGCCGGCGACCGCCTTGTCGCCGCCGGTGGGTTTTTGGGATGCCGGTACCGGCTTTCCGCCTCTTCCTTCCGCCATAATGATTTCTCCTGTTCCTTATTCCTGGGCTGCCGGTTCGCCCGGCACGGGCGCCTGCTGGGTCAACATCTGCTGTTCGACGCTGGGAGCGGCGGGGGCGGGGGCCGGCATCTGCGGCTTCCGCTTCATTCGCTCCTCGCGCTTCTTGGCCCGCTTCACCAGCTTCTTCATCCGCTCGTCGGTGCGAACCGTGAGGTAGCGAAGAACCAGGTCAGTAAGGCGCAGACGGCGCTCCAGCTCCTTGACGAGCGTCGCGCCCGCGTGGAACTTGATCAGGATGTAATAGCCTTCCGCGTGCTTCTGCACCCGGTAAGCCAGCCGGCGGACGCCCCATTTTTCGGTTGCGTCCACTACTCCGCCGGAACTGGTGATCAGCCCGGTCAGTTGCTCGACGAGGGGATTGATTTCCTCGTCGGTGGCGTTCGGTCGAAGGATAAACAGCTCTTCGTAGACTCTCATTCTTCCTCTTGATTTAAGCCTTGGGCGCGACGGTTATGAACCGCCATGGCCTTCTCGACGCCTTCGGCAAGTATGGACTCCACCGCGCTCGCGGCTTGCTCCACGAAATCGCGGACGTCCCCGATCTGCGCCCGCTTGAAAGGAGCGAGCACAAACCGTGCGCCATCCACGGAATGACCGGGATGGATGCCCAGGCGAACCCGGGCAAAGTCGTTGGTTCCCACGCTGCGGATCACGCTTTTCATTCCGTTGTGGCCCGCGGCCGAGCCCTTCGGTTTGATCCGCAACTGCATCCAGGGCAAGTCCAGCTCGTCATAGACAACCACCAGCCGGTCCGGCCCCAACTCATATCTCTTCAGCAACCCCTCCACGGAAGGGCCGCTTACGTTCATGAACGTCTGCGGCTTGGCGAGCGCCACTTCCCTGCCCGCGATGGTTCCCAGCCCCACGAACGCCATGTTCTCTTTCCGGCTGACCCGGATCTGATTCCGCTCGGCCAGCCGGTCAATCACCAGAAACCCAAGGTTATGCGGCGTGAACTCGTATTCCGGACCGGGATTCCCCAGCCCGGCGATGAGAAATTCCGCCGGCACGGGGTCCCGTTACTTCTTCTTCTTCTCGTCCGCGCCGCCCTCGGCTTCCTTCTTGCCCTTCTTGATGACTTCGGGCTCGGCGCCGGCTGCCGCGGGCGCACCCTCGGCGGCGGGAGCGGCTTCCTCATGCTTCAACGCCACCACGTGCACGATCACGCTGTCGGACGGGCTGAGCAGTTTCATGGAGCCGGAAAGCGGGATGTCGCCGGCGCGAACACCCTGGCCGATCGCCAGTTCCGTCACATCCACGTTGAAAAATTCCGGAATCTCGTCCGGCAGGCACTCGATCTCCACCTCGCGGGTGACCGCTTCGAGCAATCCGCCCATGAGCTTGACGCCCTTGGCTTCGCCCGAGGTATGCACCGGCACCTTGACCGTCAGCGACTTGCCGAGGTCAATGCGCTTCATGTCGATGTGCAGAATGCGCTCCCGGATGGGATCGTTCTGCCAGTCGATGATCATCGCCGGGGTATTCTCCACGCCGGTGATGTCGAGATCGAAAATGGTGTTATGCCCGGTGGAGCTCATCAGGATGCGGGTGACGTCCTTGGGATTGACGCAAACCGCGACCGGATCCTTTTCGGCCCCGTACACGACCGCGGGCGACAGACCCCGGACGCGAAGCCGGCGGGCTTCGTTCTTTCCACGCGACGCGCGCGGCTCAGCGACTATGGTGATGTCCTTCTTCATGCGAAACTCCTCGAACTCCTTATACGAATAGGGTGCTGACCGACCCGTCGGAATGGATTGACTGGATGGCCTGCGCGAGCAGCGGTCCCACCGACAATGTCCGGATCTTCGAACAGGCGGCGGCTTCCTCGCGCAACGGGATGGAATTGGTGACGATGACCTCGGTGAGGCTGCTCGATGAAATGCGTTCGACGGCGGGTCCGGAGAGAACGGCGTGCGTCGCGCAGGCGCGGACGGACCGCGCGCCCTGTTGATACAGGGCATCGGCCGCCTTCACCAGCGTTCCCGCGGTGTCGATCATGTCGTCGACAATCAAGCAATCCTTCCCGTCCACTTCGCCGATGATGTGCATCACCTCGGCGACATTTACTTCCGTCCGCCGCTTATCGATAATCGCCAGGGGCGCGGCAAGCCGCTTGGCGAACGCACGCGCGCGCTCCACGCCGCCGGCGTCCGGCGACACCACGATCAGCGTGTCCCCGCGGAGAGGCGCGAAGTATTCGATCATCACCGGGGTCGCAAACAAATGATCCACCGGGACATCGAAAAAGCCCTGAATCTGCGCCGCGTGCAGATCGAGCGCCAGGATCCGGTCCGCTCCGGCGCGTTCCAGCAGGCTGGCCACCAGGCGGGCGGAAATCGGCATCCGCGGCCGGTCCTTCCGGTCCTGCCGCGCATACCCATAATAGGGTAACACTGCCGTGATGCGTTCCGCTGAGGCCCGCTTGAGGGCGTCCATCATCAGGAGCACTTCCATGATGTGGCGATCCACCGGCGTGCAAGTCGGCTGGACAACGAACACGTCGGCCCCGCGAACGTTTTCTTCAATCTGCAGGTGGATCTCGCCGTCGGAAAAGGGCTTGACCGTGGCCGCGCTCAGGTGGCAGCCGAGTTCACGGCAGATCTCCTGCGCCAGCGCGCGGTGAGCCGTGCCCGTGAAGATCTTGAGATGGTTGAATCTCATTGCCCGAACCAGCCTGGGGGCAGCCATGTGTGTCGATTCCCCAATCCGCCTGTCGAATCCGGCTGCAACTGCCGCAACCAGATCCGCTGATACCGGCTCCGGCTGACTACCTGAATCCGCTCCACCCTTTGTCCCGAAAAAGCCGCCGCCGCCCGATCCCGGCTGTGCCTGCTTTCCCAAAATCCAAACAGCGACGAACCACTGCCGCTCATTCGCGCAGGCGCCGCGCCTTGCTTCTCCAGGGAGCGCAGGAGCTTCGCCAACAGGGGATGTTGCCGGAAGACGGCCGGCTCGAAGTCGTTCTCGTACCCGGTCCCGTTCCCACCTTCGCGAGACCTGCTCAAGGACCAGACTAAGTGCTGGAAACCATTAATTTTAGATGACAATTCCGGGGATGTCAACGCGTCCGGCTGGGCGGGGCGGTCGAGCGCGCGGTAGGCGTCCGCCGTGGAGGAATGAATTTCCGGAGCGACCAGAAGTCCGGGCCCGAGCCGGGCATCGGCGAGGGGGTACAACTCGGTTCCGGTCCCAAACGCCAGTGCGGTTCCACCGTGAAGAAAAAAAGGGACATCCGCGCCAAGATCCGCGGCGATCCGGTGCTGCTCCGGCAGCGGTTTGCCGGTCAGGAAGGGGATGGCCAGAAGAACCGCCGCGGCGTTCGAAGATCCGCCGCCCAGCCCGGCGCCCATGGGGATCCGTTTTTTCAACTGGAACCGGAGAATCGCGGTGGCGCGCTGGGCATCGAGCGCCGCCTCGGCGGCGCGTAAAATCAGGTTCCCGGGGATGTCCACGTTTCCGTCGATCTCCAGCCGCGTGACGCGGCTGCGGCGATACTCCACGTGAATGGTGTCGTGCAGCGAGATGGTCTGGAAGATGGTGCGCAGTTCGTGATAGCCGTCCGGCCGCCGGTAGAGCACCCGCAGATCCAGGTTGATCTTGGCGAACGACTTGAGCCGGAGGCGTTTCACTTCAGCGGGCTTCAGTACTTGAGCAGCGAGTGAACTTCATACCCGGACAGGCGGTCGCGGCCCTTCAGAAAATCGAGTTCCAGGATGAAGGCGAGTCCGGCGACCTTGCCCCCAATGTTCTCCACAAGTTGCGTGACGGCGCGGGCGGTGCCGCCGGTAGCCAGGACATCGTCGACAATCAGAACGCTTTGCCCGGGCTCCACGGCGTCGCGGTGAATCTCCAGCGCGTCAGTGCCGTATTCGAGCGCGTATTCGATCCGCTCCGTGGCGGCGGGCAGCTTCTTCGGCTTGCGCACAGGAATGAAGCCTACGCCCAGGGCGTAGGCCAGCGCCGGGGCGAAGATGAACCCGCGGGCTTCGATTCCGAGAACAACGTCGATTTTCTGGCTGGCGTAGTGATCGCGGAGACCGCCGATGACGGCGGACAGGCCTTTAGGGTCCTTGAGGAGCGTGGTGATGTCGAAGAAGTTGATGCCAGGCTTGGGAAAATCCGGGACTTCCCGGATCAGCGATTTCAGATGTTCCATGTGGTCTCGGGCTCGAAGCGAATTTTCAAGTGTAGCATCGCTTCGGGGCGAAATACCGTGCTTGCGGCCTTGGGTGTGGTGGTGAGTTTGGCTACACTAATACCGGGAGATCCACCCGCTACCGATGCTTACCAGCACAGACCACAAGGCGGATCTCGCAGCGAAGCCAACCCAGCTCAGCCGCGAAGACCTGCTCCGGGCGTTCCGAATCATGCAGACATCCCGTCGGATTGACGACCGGGAGATTCTGCTGAAGCGGCAGAACCGGATTTTCTTTCAGATTTCCGGCGCCGGACATGAAGCGCTGGCCTGCGCCGCCGGATTCGCGCTGCGTTCCGGATACGACTGGTTTTATCCCTACTATCGTGATCGGGCGCTGTGCCTGGCGCTGGGCATGACCGCGGAGGAGATGCTGCTCGGCTCCGTAGGCGCAGGCGCGGATCCCAACAGCGGGGGGCGGCAGATGCCCTCGCACTGGGGTCACAAGCGGTGGAACATTGTTTCCAGTTCGTCGCCGACGGGGACGCAATTCCTGCAGGCAGCCGGATGCGCACACGCCAGCAAGATCCTAAATCCGGACTCCGACGAAGTGACGCTGGTCTGTACAGGCGATGGCGCCACCAGCGAAGGCGAGTTCTGGGAAGCTCTGAACCTGGCGTGCCTGGATAAGCTGCCGGTCATCTTCCTGGTGGAAGACAACGGCTACGCGATCTCCGTTCCGGTGGAGCGGCAGACGGCGGGCGGCGACATTTCCAAGCTCGTGGAAGGCTTCCCCGGGCTGGAACGCTTCAAGTGCGACGGCACCGACTTCCTCGAGTCGTATCAGACGATGCGGGAGGCGGTGGAGTACGCCAGGACCCGGCGCATGCCGGCGTTCGTGCACGGCATGGTGACCCGGCCGTACTCGCACTCGCTTTCCGACGACGAGAAACTCTACAAGACCGCGGCGGAACGGGAGCGGGAAGCGCAACGCGATTGCCTGCACCGGTTCCCGCGGTTCCTGATCGACTCCGGATATACCACGGCGCAGGAGATCGAGCAGATCATGCGAGAGGTGGACGAGGAGCTGCAGGCAGCGACGGACCGCGTGCTGGTAGCGGATCCGCCGGCGAAGGGCTCGGCGCTGCTGCACCTCTACAGCGAGACGGTCGATCCCACGTCCCCGGAGTTCGAGTCCGAGCCGCGGTTTTCGGGCGATCCCCGCACGATGGTGGACGAGATCAACTGGACGCTGCATGAGGAGATGGCTCGCAACCCGAAGATGGTGGTGTTCGGCGAGGATGTCGCCGACTGCAGCCGCGAGGAGAACCTGGGCGAGGTGAAGGGCAAGGGCGGCGTGTTCAAAGCCACGCATGGCCTGCAGATGAAGTACGGCTCGCGCCGCGTGTTCAATTCGCCGCTGGCGGAGGCCGGCATCGTGGGGCGGGCGATCGGCATGGCCTCGCGAGGCTTGAAGCCGGTGGTGGAAGTGCAGTTTTTCGATTACATCTGGCCGGCGATGATGCAGATCCGGGATGAGCTCGCCACGATGCGGTGGCGATCCAACGGGCACTGGTCCTCGCCCGCGGTGATCCGGGTTGCGATCGGAGGTTATTTAACGGGCGGCGCCATTTACCACAGCCAGAATGGCGAGGTTACGTTCACCCACATCCCGGGCCTGCGGGTGGTATTTCCGTCGAACGCGCTCGATTCCTGCGGATTGCTGCGCACCGCGATCCGCTGCGACGATCCGGTGCTGTTCCTCGAGCACAAGCGCCTGTATCGCGAGCCTTATAACCGCACGCCGCATCCCGGCGCGGAGTACACGATCCCCTTCGGGAAGGCTCGGATCGTGAAGGCGGGCGACCACCTGACGGTGGTGACCTACGGTTTCCTCGTGCAGCGCTGCCTGCAGGCGGCGGCTGAGATCGAGAAGCGCTATCCGGGCAAGACGGTGGAGGTGATCGACCTCCGCACGCTGAATCCGTACGACTGGAACGCCATTGAGCGTTCGCTGCGAAAGACGAGCAGGCTGGTGATGGCGCACGAGGACACGCTCAGCTTCGGATACGGGGCGGAGATCTGCGCGCGGGTGGCGAGCGAGCTGTTCGATTACCTGGACGCCCCCGTCGGGCGGATCGGCGCGCTCGACACCTGGGTCGGCTATAACCCGCAACTCGAAGACGAGATCCTGCCGCAGAACGCGGATCTGATCGAGAAGTTCGAAGAGACGCTGGCTTACTGAGCCGTCACCTTGCGGAGCCGCATGTGAATGACGGGCGGCTCCCGGCCGTCCTCCATCCGGAAGGCGACGCCGCCCCAGCGCATTCGACCTTCGAAGTACTCGCCCGTTCGCTTGAGTTCCCAAAGGATCATGCCGCGAGGCCGCATACCGTTCATGTAGCCGAAGGTCAGCGTGTCCTTGCCCACTTTGAGGAGCTGAATCGGCCTCCGGATCGGCTTCATACCGGGAGGGTAATCGAACGACTCTCCCACGACGCGTCCGTTTTCCACGCGAATCCGGATGTGGGCCGAATTGCGGGCCTCCGGATTCATCCAGTCCTCGCCTTTCCAGTCGCCGAGAAACTCGCGGGCTTGTTCGGGAGTGGGGAAGGGCTGATTCAACAGGCTCTCGACCGTTTCGGCGGGAGGCGGACGCTTTTCCACCTCCGCAATGCGAGCGGATAGTGCCGAGGCATCCGGGCTCGGTCCGTACAACTGGCTCAGCCGCTCGAAGGCCCGCCGCGCCTCCGCGCCGCGACCTTCCATCATCAGGTCGTCCACTACTTCACGGATCAAACTCCGCGGTGGCTCGAGAGGTGCGCCGTAGACCTTGGTGAGCTGATCGTAGTAGGGCAGGATGCTGGTGGTGGGCATTTCCGGTGCCGACATCTTCGAATAGGGCTCAAACACGAACCGCAGCCCGAGATACGCTCCCAGCAACGGCATGGAGTTGTGCGTCTCGCGAGCAAGGTGCTGGTGCTGCAGCCGCCAGCCGGGCTGGGCGGCGGACTGCAAATCCTTCCACAGGTCTGCGTCGAAGTCGAACCGCGCCGTATAGGAGGCGTAATGAATCGGCACTCCGCTCGATTTCACCCGCGCGATCAGCTTCTTCGGCAGCCAGTGCGCATCCAGGTGCAGAGGCGCATCGAGCGAGATCACCAGCCGGAAAGTATCCCGCGAAGCCGCGGCCCATGTGGCCAGGATGCCCCCCGAGGACATCCCGATGAGGATGCGCGGCGCGGCGGTGCGAAATTGTTTGTCCATTGCCGGAAGAAGCTCGCGCTCGATGAAGTCCAGGAAACGGTCGCCGCCTTCATTGCGGCTGCTGCCGCTCACCGAAAGTCCCGGCGGCGTCAGGTCGCGAACGCGGCCGCGAAACTGGTCGATGTTCTCAATCCCAACCAGCACCATTTCGGGAATCTGACCGTTGCGGATCAGGTCCGCGGCGACAGGCGCGACACGTGACACAACGAACTCGCCATCGAGGATCACGGCCACCGGATATCGCCGGGGTTCCTTTGTCCGTTCGAAGGAAGGAGGCAGCGCGACCACGACAGTGCGTGTCTCCCGCAGGATCTCGGAGCGGATGGTGAACGCACGCCGCACGAAGCTGGGGCTTGCCGCAGGATCAGCCCCGGGTGACGGTTCCAGCGTCTGAGCGGCGGCGCCGAGCGCCGCCAGCATCAGGAAAGTGAATTTCATTGCCCGTTGAGAGTACCAGATCACTGCCGGCGGCTCTCGGCTATTGGTAGCGATCTGGAACCTCTCGAACTATTCCTGGCCGCTGGGCGCTCCGGCCGGTCGGCGCACGCCCGCATCGAGATTCTGGTAGTTCAGCATGGCGTTGAACAGCAGGAAATACGAGCCCTGTGTTTCATTGCGCCAGACGGGGTTATTGGCGAACATCAGGACGTTGCCTTTGCCTACCGGCAGGTTCACGACCGCGGGCGCGTTGGCCAGTTCGCGGCCGCCGGCGAGCATGCCGCTGACCAGCAGGTCGTTTTCCGGCGCGAACCGCAGCGCAATTCGCGGGCGGGCGTCAGGAAGCATGCCGCGCATCATTTCCCGCAGGTCCTCCGGGATCGGCGGGTCTTCGCCGGGACGGACGACCGGCGGCGCTTCGGGAGCCTGGAACGGGCGGCCCTGCACCACATCGGGGTCGGTGGCAGAACCGCGGCCCGTAGGACGCGGACCGGAGGCGCCGCCAAAGGGATCCCGGCCTCCGAATGCCCCGGCGAGCCCGGTGCTGAATACGGGAGCCTGATTGAAGTAGACGGCGAATTTGTCGGGATAACCGTAGACGATGGGGCTCTTGCGATCGCCGAGCACGGCGTTCAACACGCTGCCGCGAACGCGAAGCTCGCGTGTCTGCTGGATGGAGATACCCTCCACCAGGCCGTAATCAATCGGGATGGAGGAGTTGCCGGCGATGGTGACGAACAGGCCGCCGGCCTCAATGAACTTCTTCAGGTTCATCAACCCTTCCAGGCCCATGCCGCCGCGAATGTCGTCGGCGGAGTCCGGTGCGGATCCGAGGTTGGGCGTGATCTCCGTGGTTTTCCACGGGATGGGATCGCCGCGCATCGGAAGGCCGTTCACCACGCGCTGCGAGTTGCCCGGCGTTGGACCGAAGATGATGACGTCGTACTTGGATCGAAGGTCGGGATCGTTGCGCAGCTTGTGATCGGAGATGTAGGTGTACGGGATCTTGAGCTGATCGAACGCGATCCGGTACCAACCTTCGTTCTGCGTGTTCAGCCAGGAATGGACCAGCGCGATGCGCGGCGCGGCGATCTCGTGCTGGGGCACCTTCGGAGCTTCACTCACGGCGGTGACATCGAGGCCGAACTCCGCGGCGGCGCGTTCGAGTGCGGCGCGATCCGCGTTCGCGATGATGAAGGACCCGGCATTGAACTTACGGCCGCCGGCTTCGAACGCTTCCTCCGCGGCCATCATTTTCTGATTCTTCATGGCATAGCGGAAGCTCATCAGCGTGTTGTCCGTGTTGTGATTGATCACGTACACGGATCCGGAACCGCTGATGCGCCCTTTGTACTCAGCCGGCCCGGCGATCGCCTGCATCGGCAGTTTCAGGACCGCGGTGTCGGTGATACGGACCGTCTTCACGTTGCGCAGCGCACCCAGCGACCAGCCCGTGTCGTCGTACGGATTGGGATCGGTGACGTTGTAATACTGCGTATCGAGCAGCATGTCGCCCATGCGGGAGTAGGGCTGATCCATGCGGACCACATAGGATCCGGCGGGCAGCTTCACGGTCTTCTTTTCACGGCCGACTTGGGTGGTGACTTCGGCATCAGCGGTGGTCTTGTGAATTTCCAGACCCTGCGCCTGCATCAGGCGCATCAGCTCGGCGGCTTCCACCGGGCGCGGATCGTCGGCGGCGATCACGTATGCCGCGGGACCTTCCGTGGTGCCCTTGGCGATGCTGCGCTTTCCCTTCAGGTAGAAATTCTCAAGAAACGTCTGCCGGTTCGTGGCGGTGTAGTTCATTGCGAACAGCAGCGCGCTCTGCTGCATGTTGGTGTTGTTGCGGAGCGACCACTTCACCTTGGGCAGCGGCGGATTGGGCCGGAACCAGGTGCGGGAGGTCTGTCCCGCGGGCACCGTGCGTTCTCGCGTGTCCGCGCCGCCGTTGCCGAACGTCTCGTAGAAGCGGCCGATGGAATTGTGACCGTTGGCCGCGTAGAACATGTAGTTCGGAACCCAGCCATCGTAGAAGCCGTGCGTCCACACGCCCGGCACGCCGCGCTTGGTCATCTCCTCGATTTCGTGGTAGGCCATCTTCTGCCATTCATTCACCACGATCGGGTCCAGCCAGGCGTTGTACGGTCCGGTCCCAGTAGAGGTGTAAAGGAACGGCACGGATTCGTGGAGGTCGTGCAAAACCTGCGGATGCCAGTCGAAGAACGTCTTCATGACGATCTTGGAAAGCTGCAGCGTCAGCGCCATGCCGTCGCGATTATTGTCGTGCGCGACGTACTTGCCCCAGTACACCAGCCCGGGCGCCTGCTTATTCGGGAACGCCTTGCGATAGTTGTAGACGTCCACCATGCGATCCCGCCCGTCGACCTCGGTGGCCGGGGTCAGCAGCACGATGGAGTTCTTGCGAATGTTCTGGATCAGCGGCATTTCGCTGACAGCGAGACGGTAGGCAAGCTCCATGATCATCTCAGGCGAGCCGGTTTCGGGCGAGTGAATCGACCCGGTGGCCCAATAGATGGGCAACCCTTCGGCGATCAGCTTCTTCGCCTCGGCATCGTCCAGCTTGCGGGGATCCGCCAGTTTGGCCGTGATTTCCTTGTAGCGATCGAGCC
>CAYOQB010000035.1:0-12529 GCA_964406035.1 uncultured Solibacteraceae bacterium
TCAACGCCGCTGGAGATCAGTTCTTCCTCCCGGATTCGACCCGGTTCTACTTCGGAGACCTGCCCGGCGAGAAACACCTCCGCTACATTCCGAATGCCGACCACGGCCTGAGCGGCAAGACCTTCGATGCGCTGCGCAGCGTGGTCGCCTTCTATCAATCGATTCTCACCGGCACTCCTCGACCCGAGTTTGAAGAAGAGTTTCGCGATGGCACGCTGACGGTGCGGATGAAGCAGGGCTCGCCGGTCAAGGTAAAGCTGTGGCAGGCGGTGAACCCCCGCGCGCGCGACTTCCGGCTGCAGAGCATCGGCAAAGCGTACAAGCCCCGGGAGCTGAAGCCGGCGCGCCCCGGCGAGTACGAGGCGCGCATCACTGTCCCGCCCGCCGGCTGGACCGCCTTCTTCGCCGAACTCGAGTTTCCGAAGACCGGCCGCTATCCCCTTCGCTTCACCACCCAGGTGCGCGTACTGCCCGAGAAGCTGCCCTTTGACGAGCCGCGGAACGGGTCTACTCGCGTAGAACCCCCGGCCCGATGAGCCGGTCGATGCCCCTCCGCCTTTCGCTATCCTGAAGTTATGAGACCTGTTGCCGTTATTGGTATCGGCAAAACCAACTTTGGGGCGCTGGCCGATCAGGACATCCGCTCCATGGCCGTCGAGGCCGGGCAGAAAGCCCTGGCCGACGCCAAACTCGAGCCGAAGCAGATCGAAGCGTTCTACCTTGGGAACTTCGCCGGGCCTTCCTTTGTGGGTCAGAACCACCTGGCGCCGTACATCGCGGGCGCGCTGGGCATGGCGGGCGTCCCCGCCACCCGGTTCGAAGCCGCCTGCGCGTCCTCGGGGTCGGCTTTCTTCCATGCAGTCAGCGCAGTGGGCGCGGGCATGTATGACCTGGTAATGGTCGGCGGCGTCGAAAAGATGACTTCCCAGACCACCCCCAAGGTGACCGAGATCCTTGCGGGTGCGGGCGACCTCTGCGGCGAAGTAAAAGCCGGCGCGACCTTCCCCGCGCTGTTCGCGATGATCGCGCGCCGCCACATGCACCAGTACGGCACCACCCGGGAAATGCTCGCCGCTGTGGCTGTCAAGAATCACGGCAATGGGGCGAAAAACCCCCAGGCGCACATGAAGAAAGTCATCACCATGGAGCAGGCGCTGAACGGCAAGCCCATCGCTGAGCCGCTCACCGTCTTCGACTGCTCCCTCGTCTCCGACGGCGCAGCCGCCGTGATTCTCGCCCCGCTCGACCGTGCGCACGAGTTCACCAGCCAGGGATGCCGGGTTCTGGGAATCGCGCAGACCTCCGACCAGGTGGCGCTGGACCAGAAGGACGACATCACCGAGTTCCGCGCGGTGAAAGCCGCCGCGGAAAAGGCGTACCGCATGGCGGGCGTGGGTCCTAAGGACATCGACCTCGCGGAACTCCACGATTGCTTCACCATCGCCGAAATCGTGGCCAGCGAGGATCTCGGATTCGTGAAGAAGGGCGAGGGCGGCCCGTACGCGCTCTCCGGCGCCACCTGCATCAACGGTGAGAAGCCGATCAACACTTCGGGCGGCCTGAAAGCCAAGGGTCACCCGGTGGGCGCCACCGGCGTCGGCCAGATTTGCGACCTCGTGATCCAGTTGCGCGGGCAGGCCGGCGAGCGGCAGGTGAAGAAAGCGGACATCGGGCTGGCCCAGAATCTGGGTGGCTCGGGCGCCACGGCAGTGGTCACCATCCTCGGGCGGAACTGATGCAAAACCCTGGAAATGGAGTCGTTTACACGGAAACGATCGTTCATTCGCCGCCCGAGCAGTTCGTCAATGACGTGCCCTATCAGCTAGTGATCGTCTCCCTGGCTCAGGGTGGACAGTTGACCGGGCGCATCGCCGGCGACCGGGTTGCGGTCGGAGATCCGGTGGCGTTCCTGGAAGACCGCAACGGCATCCCCTACTTCCAGAAGTCGTAAGTTGTCGAATTCGCGGTGTGTCCTTCGTTGCCATAGAGAAGGACACACCGCATGTTGAAACTCACCCTTTCCCTGATCCTTGCAGTGGCCGCCGCCGCGGAATCGAACACCCTCAGCCGCAATCCCGCCGATCCGCCGCCGCAGGCGACGCTCGCCCAGGCCGCGTTCCTCACCGGACACTGGACCGGAAGCGGCATGAACGCGGACGCGGAGGAGGTGTGGCTGGCGCCCAAGGCGGGCGCGATGCTTTGCACCTTCCGCCTGGTGAAGGACGGCAAGCTGATCTTCTATGAGCTCCTGACCATCGCGGAGGACGCCGGATCGCTGGCCTTGAACATCAAACACTTCCATTCCGACCTGAAGGGGTGGGAGGAAAAGGACCGGGTGCTCCGCTTCCCGCTCGTGAAGGCGACCGCGAACGAGCTGTACTTCGAAGGCATCACGTATCGCCGGAACGGCGACACGCTGGAATGCTTCGTCCGGATCCGCAAAGCGTCCGGCGATGTCGTGGAAGAGCGATTCACGTTCCAGCGAACCCGCACCTAGGCTCGCCGTGTAAGGCATAATGAGCCTTACTTCGGCGATGGAAAAAATCCCAGCGGAAATCGCGGCGATCGAACGGCCCGTAGATCGGCTGTTCACTTACTACGTGCTGCGCGCGCTGGCGGGCACCGTCGCATTCCCGGTGCTGATGCCGTTGCTTTACTTCCGCTATCACACCATGCGTTACCGCTTCACCGAAGAAGGCATCCGCATGAGCTGGGGCATCCTGTTCCGCAATGAGGTGGTGCTGAACTATGCCCGCATTCAGGACATCCACCTCCGCTCCAATGCGATCGAGCGCATCCTCGGCTTGGCGCGCATCGAGATCCAGACCGCCGCCGGATCGAGCAACGCGGAAATGATTCTGGAAGGCATCACCGATTCCGAGGGCATGCGCGACTTCCTCTACTCGAGAATGCGTGGTGTGCACCATCCTCCCAAGCCGGACGTTTCGCCGCTGGCCGCGACCCTGGATCAGATCGCGGCCGAGCTTCGCGAGATCCGCGTCGCCCTGCAGGACGCCCGCCGTGGCTGAGGCGATCACCGGCAACATCCTCCGCTGGCTGCGCGTCCCGCCCGAACCGTCGCCGCCCGAAGGCTCGCCCGAGTCGATCCGCGTCTTCCGCGCTGGCCGGAACTACTACCGCTACCGCTTGTTCCTGTGGGCGCTGTCGCAGCTTGGGGTGGCCGTCGCGCTATTGGCCGGATTGCTGTTCTCCGTGCCGATACTACGCCGCCTTCCTGGCTGGGTGGCCGCGGTGTGGACCTCCGTGGAAGTGCTCGCAGTGGTCTCCTTCGCCGCCGGCTTGATCTTCACGTACTTCGTGCAGCGGCTGAACTACGAGCTCCGCTGGTACATTGTCACCGACCGCAGCCTGCGCATCCGCAGCGGGATCTGGAGCGTGGAGGAGATCACGATGACCTTCGCCAATATCCAGGATTTGCGGGTGACCGCGGGCCCGCTGCAGGGCTGGTTGGGGATCGCGGATCTGCAGGTCCGCAGCGCCGGGGGCGGCGGCAAGAACGAACACGGCGTCGATTCGCACGCCGCGTACTTCCACGGCGTGGAGAACGCCGAATCCATCCGCGACCTGATCCTGGAGCGGCTGCGGCGCTACCGCGACGCCGGGTTGGGCGATCCCGAGCAGACCGCCGCGCAGGACCGCGATTCCACTCCCGAGGCCGCCGCCGCTCGCGTGCTCGCCGAGGTCCGCGCCCTGCGCCAGGCTCTGGCCGCCCGCCCCTGAAGCTTGCAAATCGCCGCGTCAGGGTTCTACAGTAACGGTGATACTTCGTTGAGCCTCGCGGAAATGTTCGGGAAGGCGGTGTAATTCCGCCACTGCCCCGCAACTGTGAGCGGCATGCTGTAATCCGGCCGGGAATGCCACTGCTTGAAAGGGCGGGAAGGCGGAACCAAACTTGAGCCGTAGCCGCAAGTCAGGAGACCGGTTTCGCGATTCATACGCCGGAGTACGTTTCGAAGGGGAACGTCGCGGATGCCTGTGAATTGCCTGTCTTTCCGCGCCGTGCGCTGACGCATGGCCGCCCGTTTGCTTGCCGCCGCCGTGGTGCTGTCGGCGATGCTGCACGCGCAGCCGCGCCGCATTGTGTCCGCCGCGCCCGCCATCACGGAAACGCTGTTTGCGCTCGGCTTGGGTGATCGCGTGGTGGCCGTAACGGATTACTGCCGGTATCCGGCGGAAGCGATCGCCAAGCCAAAAATCGGCGGCTACACGCAACCGAATATCGAAGCGATCGCGGCATTGCGCCCGGACCTGGTGATCATCGAACGCAACCCGATTCAGCTCGGCCCCAAACTGCAGGCGATGAAGCTGAAGGTGCTCGAAATCCCGGCGCAGACCATCGCCGACATTCCGCGCATGATCACCGCGATCGCCGCCGAGACCGGCGCGGAGGCGGCGGGCGCGAAGCTCGCGCAGAACATCAACCGCGAACTGGACGAGATCCGGCGCAAGACGAATTCCAGGCCCCGCCGCCGCGTGCTGTTTGTCGTGGGCAGGTCGGCGAACTCGCTGGAAGGCATGATGGCCGTCGGCGGTTCGTCTTACCTGAACGATCTGATTACCATCGCGGGCGGTGTCAACATCTTCGAGAAAGCCGTTGCCGCATATCCACGCATCTCGCTGGAACAGGTGATCGGGTCCAATCCGGACGTCATCCTGGACATGGGCGACATGGCGCAAACGGCGAAGGTAACCGAGGATCACAAGCGGCGCGCCGTCGCTCTCTGGAAGCGGCACCCGGTATTGAACGCGCGCGTGTTCGCGATCGCGTCCGACGTGTACGTGGTCCCGGGTCCGCGCATCGCCCAAGCCGCGCGCGAGTTCGCCCGCATGCTGCATCCGGAGGCGGGTCTGTGAGCTTCACGCTTCGTGACCTGCGTGTCGCATACGGACCCGCGGAGGTGATCCGCGGCATCCACGCCGATTTCGCGGATTCCGGCCTGGTCGCGCTGGTCGGTCCCAACGGCGCGGGCAAGTCCACCTTGCTGGGTGCGATGGCCGGCCTGCGCGAGTACGCGGGGGAGTGCCTGTTCGACGGCAAACAGGTCCGCACCTGGGGCCGCCGCGAGCTCGCCAGCCAGGTTTCCTGGGTGCCGCAGACCCTGCATCTGGATTTCCCCTTCACCGCCGCGGAAGTGGTGATGATGGGCCGAACACCCTACGCGAACGGTTTGTTCGAATCGCCGCACGACGCGGATGCCGTGCGGCGCGCCCTGCGCATCACGGACGCGGAACGATTCGCCGCGCGCGACTTCCGCGCGCTGAGCGGAGGTGAGCGGCAGCGCGTGATCCTGGCCGCGGCGCTCGCGCAGGAGCCTCGCGTACTGCTGCTCGACGAGCCGACTACGTTCCTGGACCTGCAGCACCAGGTGGCGATTTATTCGCTCCTCCGAAGCTTGACCCGCTCCGGGCTGCTGGCGATTGCCGCAACGCACGACCTTAACCTCGCCCTCACCTATGCGGATCGAGTGGTCGCGCTGAAGGACGGTTGCGTCGCGGGCGACGGGCCATCAGCCGAAGTCCTGAACCGGCAGCGTATCCAGGAAGTCTTCGGTGTCAATGTCGAAATGTTGTACGGCGCGGGCGGCCGCCCCTGGATCACCTATGCGCCGTAGCCGGTTCTGGATCGCCGTTTCGCTGTCGCTGGCGTTGTTCCTGGCCGCGGCCGCGATCACCCCGCTGTTCGGGACGGCGCAGATCAGCTTTGGCCGCGCGTTCGAAGGTCTGTCCCCCGACACTGAGATCTTCTTCCACGCGCGTTTGCCCCGCGTCCTGCTTTCGCTGGTCGCCGGAGGAGCGCTGGCGTTGACCGGCCTCGTGTTCCAGGCAGTGCTGCGCGATCCCCTGGCCGAGCCGTACACGCTCGGCGTGTCGAGCGGCGCTGCAGTGGGAGCGGTGCTCGCCATCTGTCTCGGCTGGCAGGGGGTGGCCGGCATATCGGGAATCTGGATGGCCGCGACGGCGGGAGCGCTCGGCGCGCTCTTCCTGGTGCTGGCTTTGGGATTCGAAGGACGCCGCCTCTCGTCGTTTACGCTGCTGCTGGCCGGCGTAACCGTGAACAGCATGTGCCTGGCGCTGATCCTGTTCCTGCACAACGTGGCTACGTTTTCCCAGTCCTTCGCGATCACCCGCTGGCTGATGGGCGGCATCGACCCGGTGGCGTATCCGGTCCTCGCCGCCGTCAGCGTTTTGATCGCAGCGATGTCTGCGATCCTGTTCCGTTACTCGCGCCAGTGGAACCTGATCGCGATCGGCGAGGATTGGGCCACGGCCCGGGGCGTCGCGGCTTCACGAACTGCCGTGATCGGTTACATCGCCGGATCGCTGCTCACGGGCGCGATCACCGCGCTCACCGGACCCATCGGATTCGTCGGTCTCATCATCCCCCACGCCTTGCGCTTGCGATTCGGAGCCGACCACCGCATCCTGGCGCCCTGTTCCTTCCTCACCGGCGGCGCGTTTCTCGCCTGCTGCGACACGCTGGCGCGGACCGTGCTGGCTCCCACCGAAATTCCCGTCGGCGTAGTGACGGCCCTGATCGGAGGGCCGGTTTTCATTGCAATTTTGAGGTCGCGGAGGCGCAGCCTGTGGGTGTGACTTTGATCGGCGGAGGCTCCCGCAGCGGCAAAAGCCGCTTCGCGCTCGATCTCGCCCGTTCCATGCCCGGCCCGTGGACGTTCGTGGCTACGGCTGAGGCATTGGATCAGGAAATGCACGAACGGATTGAGAAGCACCGGGCGGATCGCGATCCGGCGTTCCGGCTGATCGAAGAGCCTCATTCCCTAGCCGCGGCCCTTCGATACGTCGAAGGCGTCGCCGTCGTGGACTGCCTGACCTTATGGGTCAGCAATCGCCTGCTGGCCGGAGCCGACCTGAGCCGCGAGTTCGAGGAATTGCGCGCGACCGCCGCAGAATCACATGCAGAGCTCATCTTCGTGACCAACGAAGTCGGCTGCGGCGTGGTTCCGGACAACGCGCTCGCCCGTCAGTTTCGCGATGAAGCAGGCCGCTTGAACCAGATGATCGGAAGCATCGCGACCCGAATCCAGTGGATGGTATTCGGCCATCCCATGCGGGTGAAGTGATGCGAGGCCTGCGAAGCGCAGTTCAGCTCCTCACCGTGATCCCGGTGAGCGGAAGCGCTCCGCCGGGGAGTGCGGCGCCCTGGCTGCCCGCGGTGGGAGCGCTGATCGGCGTCGCGGGCGGGGCTGTTTATCTCGGTTCCGCGGCGGTGCTTCCCCCGACGATTGCCTCCGCAATCGCGCTGGCGTTCTGGGCTCTTCTGACCGGAGCATTGCATGAGGACGCGCTGGCCGATGTCGCGGACGCGTTCCGCGCGGGCCGCAAGCCGGAGCGCATTCTGGAAATCCTGAAGGACAGCCGGATCGGCGTGTTTGGCGCAGTGGCGCTGCTGTTGGCGATGCTGCTGCGATGGAGTTCGCTCCCCGCGATCGGCGGCGGACCAGGACATTTCCTTCTCGCGGTCGCCGCGGCTCATGGCGTCGGCCGGGGCGCGATGGTCCTGCTCGCCTGGATCGCCCCTCCGGCCGGACACGGCCTGGGCGCGGCATTTCAGGCTTCACTGACAAGGGGCGGGGTCGTGGCGGCAGCCCTGCAGATGGCCGCGCTCGCGCTGGCCTGCGGCTGGAAGGCGGCGCTCGTGATGCTGACCGGCGCCGCGCTGATCACCCTCGGCGCGCGCAGCTACTTCGTGCGCCGGATCGGCGGCGTTACCGGCGATTGCCTGGGCGCAACCGGATACTTAGTCGAAATCTTCATCCTGGGGATGTTCACGTGCCGAAACTGTACCTGGTAAGGCACGCGGAGCCCGAATTGCGCGGGGTCGTGCTGGGGCACACGGATACGCCGCTCAGCGCCGAAGGGCGTTCGTGCGCCATTCAGATTTCCGCGCCTCGCGCAGTTGTTTACTGCAGCCCGTTGCTGCGCGCCCGCCAGACCGCAGCCTGCATAACGGACTCACCGGTAATCCTGGATGACCTGCGCGAGATCTCTTACGGGCAGTGGGACGGCCGCACCTGGAGCGACATCGAACAAAGCGACCCCGAACTCGCCCGTCGCAAGGCTGCCGATTGGCATGGCGTTACGCCACCCGGCGGGGAACCCTGGCAGGAGTTCGAACAGCGGGTCCGGGCCGCGCTGCTGGCCATCCGTGACCCGGGCACGGAGTGCACGGTCGTTGCGCATCTCGGCGTCAACAGCGTGATCCACGCTGCGCTTACAGGCTCCGATGCGCTCGGATTCCGCCAGCGCTACTGCGAGGTTCTGGAATATGAGCTATAGGCAGGTCGAAGACTGCATTGCGGCGATTCGCCCCGCCGGCGACTCCGAGATCGAAGCACTCGTCCGGCATCGTCTCAATCGCCTGACGAAGCCGCCCGGGAGCCTGGGCAAGCTGGAGCAGATTGCGCTTCGCTATACACTCCTCCGGGGCGATGCGTTGCCCCCGATTCCGCGCAAGGTCATGGTGATCTTTTGCGCCGATCACGGTGTTGTGGCGGAGGGCGTCAGCGCCTATCCGCAAGCGGTCACCGGACAGATGGCCGCGAACTTCGTTGCGGGAGGCGCGGCGATCTCCGTCCTCTGCCGCCAGTTCGGAATCGAACCGCTGATCGTCGACGCCGGGATCAACGGCCTGGCGCCGCCTGGGGTACGCGCGGCGAACATCGCGCCGGGCACGGCCAACTTCGCGGATCGCCCGGCTATGACCCGCGACCAGGCGGCGCAGTCCATCGCCCTCGGAATCCAAATCGCGCGGGAGCACCCCGGCGCGATACTCGGCGCGGGTGAGATGGGCATCGGAAATACCACTTCCGCGGCCGCGCTCTTCAGTGTCTTTGCGGATGTCGATCCCGCCGCCAGCGCTGGTCTGGGCGCAGGCGCAACCGCTGCGATCCTGGATCGCAAGATCGACGTGATCCGCCGGGCCATCGCCTTCCACCGGCCGGACCGCTCCGATCCCATCGCCGTGCTGGCGGCCCTCGGCGGGTTCGAGATCGGCGCCATCGCCGGTTTAATTCTCGGCGCGGCCGCCTCCCGATCCCCGGTCGTGGTGGACGGCTTTATCTCGGGCGCGGGCGCGATTATCGCGCGCGCCATCGCGCCCGCCTCGATCGATTACGTGTTCTTCGCGCACCGGTCCGCCGAACGCGGCCATGCCGCGATGCTGCGCTATTTGGACGCCGATCCGCTGCTGGACCTGGAAATGCGCCTCGGCGAAGGCAGTGGCGCGGCCATCGCAATCACGGTTATCGAAGCCGCACTCCGCCTGTACCGTGAAATGGCCACCTTCGCCGATGCTGGCGTCGCGGAGGCTACTTGAAAATCGCCATCAGCGTGCCGGAATGCCGCGCCGCCAGCAGCTTCGCCTGCTCATAAGCGCGCAGCGCATCGTAGTAGCCGATCCACTTCTGATTCTCCATCACCCGCAGTTCTTCCACCTTCACCATCGGGATGCGGCCCTCTTCCAACTGCGCGAGATAAACGCCCAACTGCTCGCGGGTCAGGTCCAGGTCGGCGCGCGCCAGGTCCCGCGCGGTGGCTGCCTTCTCCACTTCCAGAAGGCTCTTCCGCGTTTCCGCCGCGATTCGGGATCGCGTCTGCAGCAACTGCGTCCGTAATTTCAGAATTTCGATCTCGGATTGCGCCGCGAAAGCCGACGCCGCCTTGCCCACGATCAGCGGCACCGTCACCGCGCCGCCCAGTTGCCAGTTGTTCCGCTGGAACCGTCCGAAAAAGTCCTTGTACGCCCGCTCCGCCAGCACCGCGTACTGCGCCACCAGATTCACCGTGGGCAGCCAGCGAGCCTTGTAGCTCCGGAGCTCGAGTTGCTGCGCCTGGATGCTCGACTCCAGCCGCTGCAGCTCGCGGCTGGACCGCAGCGCGGCGTTGATCGCTTCCTCCTCGCTTTCCGGAGCGGCGATCGGCTGCCGATCCTCCTGCGCCGCGCGCACCTGATCGCCGGGCTCATAACCCAGCGCCACCGAAAGGTCGGATTCCGCCGCGATCTGATCCACCCGCAGGTTGGCGGCGCGCTGCTCCGCGCGCTTCACGTCCAGCGCCGCGCGCCGCTGCTCGATCGCCAGCTCCCGGCCTTCCTCCACCCTCTGCCGGACCACCTCCAGCACCCGGTTCTGGCTGGCGATCTGCTGCTCCGCCATCTTCGCGCCTCGCTGCGCCAGCTCCGCGGCCAGGAACAGCGTCGCCACCCGGTACACCACTTCTTCCTGCTTCACCATGACGTTGAGATCCGCGCCGCGGACTTCCTCGTTCGCCTTCGCCAGCTCATAACTCAGCGGCCGGTTGAACAACGCCATCTGCGTCCGCATCTGCCAGATCGCCGGCGCGGAGCCCTCGATACTCATCGGAAATCCGCTGACGTACGCCGCGCCGGACCCTCCGAAAACCTTCGGCTGGAATGGATCGCGGGCGATCTTCACCCCTTCGGTCGCTTTCTGGCGATCCAGACGCGCCAGCACAAGATCCGGATTCTGGCGGCTCGCGGCGTCCACCACCTGCTTCAGGGTCATCGTCCGGATCTCCGCCAGGCTGGTTGCGGCGGAAAGGAATGCAAGGCACCACGCGCGGTTCATCACTCGTAGCGTAGCGCTTCCGTGGGACTGAGTCGCGCCGCGCGGTTCGCCGGCAGGATGCCGAACACCAGACCCACGATCACCGACACCACGAAAGCGATCAGCGCCGACAGGGCGGAAACCGGGATGCGCGCCTCCGGCACGAAGTACCGCACGCCCAGCGGCAGCGACAGTCCCACCGCGATCCCCAGCATGCCACCCAATACGCTGATCAGCACCGCTTCGGACAGAAATTGCGCCAGCACCGCGCGCCGTGACGCGCCTACCGCCATCCGCACCCCGATCTCGCGCGTGCGCTCGGTCACCGTAACCAGCATGATGTTCATAATCCCGATGCCCGAAATCAGCAGCGCGATGGAGCTCACCAGCATCAGCACGACGGTCAGGATCGCGGAGACGTTCTCCGCAGCTTCCACGATCGCCGCCAGATTCTGAACGTTATACTTCGCCCCCGGACGGTGACGGCTTTCGATAATCGTGCGCAGCATGTGCGTCACCTCGGGCACCTCCGCCGCCGAATGAGCCTTCACGTACAGCGGATCGATGCGCTCCACCGGCACGAAGTTCTTCAGCACCGTTATGGGGATCAGCACCATGTCCCCGCGAATTTCGCTGAGCCCGTAGGTTTCCGTTCGCTCCTTGAACGTGCCCACCACGGTGAACTGCAGCCCGAAGATCTTCATCGTCTGGCCGACAGCCAGGCTTTGCGACCCGTACAGCCGCCGCGCCAGCTTGTCGGTCAGCAGCGCCACCCTCTGGCGCAGTTGCGTATCGCTCGGATCCAGGAAGCGCCCGCTCAGCAACTGCAGATTGCGCACCACGGCGTAATTCTCGTCCGAGCCCAGGATCTGGACGTCCTGCTCGCGCCCGTTGACTCGCATCCGATCCTGAGCCGTCATCACCCCGGTGACCGCCGCGACCCGTGCGCCCAGAATCTGTCGCACCGCGTCCATGTCGGCGATCTTCACGTAATCGGCCACGACATCGCCCGCGTTGGGGTTGTTTCCAGCCTCGTAGCTGGCGTAGATGAGGTTGGAGCCGATGCGCTGAATCTGTTCCAGGATGTAATCGCGGCCGGTGAGCGAGATGGTCACCACCAGGATCACGGCCGCGTTGCCGATCACCAGCCCCAGCGCGGTGAGGAACGTGCGCATCCGGTTGGCGGAAAGCGCCTGGAAGCTGAACCGGATCACCTCCGCGGCGGACGCAAGCAGATTGCCGGTGCCGCGCCGCCCCGCCATGGTTTAGCTGCCGACCTGGCGCAGAAGCTGCTGCGCGAGCTCGCGCGGCGGATCGTCCGGAGTCAGCGTCGACTTCAAGTACCGCTCCAGCAGCGCCTTCGCTTCCGAAGGGTTCCGCTTCTCGCGGACCAGTTGCTCGGCGCGCGCGAAGACCACCTGCGGGTTGTCCGGCGCCATCTTCAACGCCTGCGCCAGCACCGCATCGCTTTCGCGCGAACGTCCCTGCTTGGACAGATACTTCGCCAGGTCGATGATCCGGCTCACCTGCTGCGGCGCGAGCTGCACCGCGCGGCGAAGATGTTCCTCCGCCTTTACGAATTCCTTGCGCCGGTCGTAAATTTGCGCCTTGGCCCAGTTCCCCGTGGCCGCGTCGATGGTCGCCAGGCGCTCGGCCGCCTGCGCGGCCTTGTCCAGGCCGCCGCCCAGGAATCCGGGGGCTTGCAGGTAGTAATCGAATAGATCCGTCAGCGCCTCGCGATTGTCGCTGTCCAGCGCCACGGCGCGCTCAAAGTACTGGCGCGTCTTGCCGGCGTAACCCGGGGCGGTCAACGGGCTGGAGGTCTCCGCCCGGCGTCCCCAGGCCCGGCCCAACCAGTGGTTGTAGCGGGAGTTCGAAGGCTCCAGTTGAACTGCTTTCTCGAGAGCCTCGGTCGCTTTCTT
>CAYOQB010000035.1:12539-36297 GCA_964406035.1 uncultured Solibacteraceae bacterium
ATTGAGACTGGCCGATCCACGCAAACACGGCGGCGTCCTTCGGGTCGATGGCTGCCAGTTCGCCCAGCGCCGCCCGGTAATCTGTTCTGTTGAAATGGTTTATCGCCGTGTTCAGGTCGGCTGCGGACAGCGTACCCGCCAGGCCGAGCAGCACAACGGCGGCTCTCACTAGTCTCATGTAGTATTACGCGAAAAAAACTCTCTCTAAAGTATACGGCAAACCTGCTATTTGGATGTTTTGCGGACACCCCGCGGTTGCAGGAACTTACGCCTGGCGGCGTCGGGCGATGACCAGAAGCCCGCTCAGCGCCGCCGCCACCAATCCCACGGTGGCTGGCTCAGGCACTACCGGACCCTGTCCGAACTCGTTGAAAGGACGGAGGAATTCCACCAGCCCGCCATTGTTCCGGGCGAGCGTGAAGGTGTTGCGGATGGCGATCAGATTGTAGTTTCCGGCGAAATTGACGGTCAAGGAGGGCGGCAGAACCGCGCCCGCGAAGTACGCGGTGAGGACCGTTCCGGCGACTGTAGTTGCCGCCTGGATGTAGCCGTAATTCGCTGTCGCGCAACCGATTACGCTGGTAGCCCCCAGGCAGAACTCGGTCCGCGCGGTGACGTAATCTCCGGGGCCGTCAATGCCCAGGATGGAAGCGTAGCCCAGGGTGACGGAGTTCAGGGACCACTGCATCCCGGGCGAGGCCGGAGGGGTGGCCGGAGCGGCGCCGCTGTTGTCGACCCGCACCACGTAGCTCAGGATGCTGAGCAGCGGTTGTCCGCCCACGTTTTGCGTCACGAACCAGTTCCTGGAGTTGTGAGGGTCGTAGAACGTGGCGCGGATCGGGGAGATCGTGTCGCCGCTGACCGCCCCGCCGGTGATCCCCATGGTGATGTCGCTGATTCCGGGGAATGCGTTTGCGTTCCCACCGCCGCCATTGATGCTTCCGGCAGTGCTGAACCCGGAAAACTGCAGGTCCACCCCCTGGCAACCGGTTGGGCTGTTGGCGTTGATCCCCTGCAGGCTTCCAGTTGGCAGCGAAGTGGACGGAGCGCCGGTCGGGCAATTGGTGATCCCGGCCAGCGCCAGAACCGAGCCCGCGAAAAACGCCGGAATCGCTTTGGATCTAATCATTTACGCGTCGACTTGGCGGAGCATGACCTGAAGGGAATACTCCCACCTGGACTAGAGTAACGGATTCTCCGGGAAGCACCCATCGAGCGTTACACTGAGTTCGGATAGGCGAAAACTCAGGTGGCCTAATCTAGGACCTTAGAACGCCGGTTTGCCGCTCGGCGGCGCGCGGGTAACTGCAACCCTGCGGGGGACGTCGGTGTAGTCGTCGTAGTATGATAAACTTTTCGAGGAAATCCGGCCGATTTTGGAGGGGGGCAAGCCCATGCTGTTGAATCCACGTAGGTTGTTACTGGTAATCCCGCTGATCCTGCTGTTCGCCGCCGGCGCTCTGGCGCAGACCGCGGCCCTGGAAGGCGATGTCAAGGGCGAAGACGGCAAGCCGATCAAGGACGCTGTTGTCAAGATCGAGCGCAAGGACATGAAGGGAAGCTACAAGACGAAAACCGATAAGAAGGGCCACTACTTCCACGGCGGTCTGCCTCCGGGGGCGACCTTCCGTGTTTCGGTGGAGATCGACGGCCGTGAGCGCGATTTCGCCGACGGCGTGCGCCCGCGCCTGGGCGACCCCTTCGTTGTCGACTTCGACCTGCAGAAGATCGCCGCGCGGCAGGCCGCGTTGCAGAAAGCCGCCGAGTCGGGGCAGCCGCTGACGCAGGAGCAATCGCGCGAATTGTCCGCCGAGGCGAAGGCAGCCCTGGAGAAGCAAGCCAAGGAGCGTCAGGCTGCACTGGCGAAGAACAAGGAACTGAACGACGCGTTCAATCAGGGCAAGGAAGCGATGACCGCCCAGAACTTCGATCTGGCGATCGAGCAGTTCGCCAAGGCCAGCACGCTGGATGCGACGCAGCATGTGGTGTGGGGCAATCTCGCCGAAGCCTACGGCGCCAAGGCCGGGAAGGTGACCGGCGCGGAGAAGGACGAGCTGTACCAGAAAGGCATCGAGGCTTTCCAGAAAGCCGTGGAGCTGAAGCCCGACGATGCCGCGTATCACAACAACTTCGGCCTGATGCTGGCCCGCGCCAAGAAGATCCCGGAGGCGCAGGCGGAGCTGACCAAGGCGGCGCAGGTGGATCCGGCCAGCGCCGGCAAGTACTACTACAACCTGGGCGCGGTGCTGGTGAACACCGGCCAGCAGGACGCCGCCGGCGAAGCATTCAAGAAGGCCATCGAAGTCGATCCGAACTACGCCGAGGCGCATTATCAACTGGGCATCATCCTGGTCGGGAAGGCGACCACGGACGCGAGCGGCAAGATCACGCCTCCGCCGGGCACGGTGGAAGCGTTCCAGAAGTACCTGGAGCTCGCGCCCGCCGGCCCCAACGCCGAGGGCGCCAAGGCGATGATCACGTCCTTCGGCCAGACTATCGAGACCAATTTCGTCAAGCCGGGCGCGCAGAAGAAGGCTCCGGCCGGCAAGAAGAAGTAGTCAACCGCGTTTTTCCTCCTTTGGGGGAGGCCGGACGAGCCGGCCTCCCTTCCCTTCCAGGAATCCCCTCCGTCCCGCTCCCACGGGCCCAAAACTGGCGGGAAGCCCTTGTTTTCAGCCCTCCGGCGCGATTGTTCGCGAGAAAACCCTCAGAAACGGCCTGTTTTCGCCAGTTGCCCCTTTACACGGAAGCCGGTCTCCCGTATGATTTGAGGTGCTAAAGCAATTTCGGGTAGAAATGTTTCGGACGTTTCGCCTCTTGCTTCAGCCCTGAATTCCAGGGCAAGAACGATTTTGACCGGGATCCGGAAGTCCAGAGAAGTCTACAAAGGAGCATTCGAATGGCAGCAGCGAAGATGACGCAGTCGCAGTTCATCAAGGATCTGGGGGTCGCCTGCGGCGTGCCCACGAAGGTGGCCAAGCAGATGGTCACCACTTACGCCGAGATGGCGGTGAAGGAAACGAAGAAGAATGGCGTGGCGGTTCTGCCCGGCCTGGGACGTCTGGTTCGCCAGGAGCGCAAGGCTCGCATGGGCCGCAACCCGGCTACCGGCGAATCCATCAAGATCCCGGCCAAGAAGGTTGTGAAGTTCCGGGTGGCGAAGGTCGTCAAGGACGCCATCGTTCCGCCCAAGAAGAAGTAGCCGGTCTGAGTTTCAGGGGTCCAAAGTAAAACCCCGCGCGGGTGGGAGTCCGCGCGGGGTTTGTGTTTCCGGTGGGAGATCGCGGGCGCTCAGGCCTGCTTTTTCTCGTTGGAAGGCGCGGCTTCGTCGCCCTTCAGGGAGTTCTTGAAGTTCCGGATGCCTTCACCCAGACCCTTCGCCACCTCGGGAATCTTCTTCCCGCCGAACAGCAGCACGGCGACGGCAAGGATGATCAGCAGTTCGGGCAATCCGATCGAACGGAGCATAAGCCCTCCTTCCAAGTACAGACACTTCAATTGTATGGACCGGCGTCCCGGAACGTCAACCGGGCCCCGCCCGCCGGGCGCGGTCCAGCTAAGATGAAAACATGGCGAAGCGCAAGGGTTTCGACCAGAAGAAGGAAGTCCGCAAGCTGGCGCGGGAGCGCGTGGGCACGGTGAAAGCCGCCCGCCCGATCGTCTCCCCCAAGGATCGCGACAAGCCCAAGCACAAGAAGCCGGTCACCGGGTTGAGCGACGAGTAAGCGGAAAACGCTATCCTATTCTCCTAGATCATGGCTGACACGCAGACCGCGCTTCCCGCTCCGGAACCTGCACCCCCGAATCCGTCGTGGGAGCGGGTGCAGCTTGCCCGCCATTCCAAGCGGCCCCACACGCTCGACTACATCCAGCGTCTGTTTGCCGGATTCTCCGAACTGCACGGCGACCGCTCCTTCGCCGACGATCCGGCCATCGTCGCCGGCATGGCCTGGTTCGAGGATCGTCCGATCATGGTCATCGGACAACAGAAGGGGCGCGACACCAAGCAGCGGGTCTATCGCAACTATGGGATGCCGAAGCCGGAGGGCTATCGCAAGGCGCTTCGTGTCATGCGCATGGCCTCCAAGTTCGGACGCCCCATCGTTACGTTTCTCGATACCCCCGGCGCGTACCCCGGCGTGGACGCCGAAGAGCGCGGGCAGGCGGAAGCGATCGCGCTCAACCTGCGCGAGATGTCGCGGCTGCGCGTTCCCGTGGTGGTGGTGGTCATCGGAGAAGGCGGATCGGGCGGCGCGCTCGGCCTCGGCGTCGGCAACCGCGTGTACATGATGGAGAACTCCATCTACAGCGTCATCTCTCCGGAGAGCTGCGCCGCGATTATCTATCGCGACTCCACCAACGCTCCCAGAGCCGCCGCGGCCCTGAAGATGACCGCCGAGGATCTGCTGAATCTGAAACTGGTGGACGGGATTGTCGCGGAGCCGGAAGGCGGAGCGCATCAGGATGCCGACGCGGCGGCCGAATCGCTGCGCGGCGTGCTCCGCGGCGCGCTCCAGGAGCTGTCCGCCCTCTCCCCCGAGCAACTGATCGAGGACCGCTACCAGAAGTTCCGCCGCATGGGCGCGTTCTTCACCGAACCGGTCGCGGCCCACACCGTCATCCGATGAAGCGAAAACCCGTTCTGCTCGGCATCCTGTTTCTGCTGGTGGTGGTGGGAGTTCTGCTCTATTCCACGCTGTCCCTGTCCCAGCATCGCGTGGAGGTTTGCATCGAGTTTAAGGGCGCGAAGGCGTGCCGCACCGCCTCGGGCTCGACTCGCGAGTTCGCGCAGCGCACGGCGATCTCCAACGCCTGCGGTCTTCTGGCCAGCGGCGTCACCGACGTGATCGCGTGTGAAAGCACGGCGCCGGTAAGCGTCAACTGGTTGAAATAACCCTACTCTTGTGGAAAGCTTCTGCCGATGGCTGGGGTGGGAGCTGGGCTGTACCTTACATCCCCATGAAACCGGATCACTTAGACCGCCGGAAAATATCCACGCCGGGGTCCTGGGCAATCTGGTACGATAGCCGAGAAGTCGCTGGCGGCTGAACGGGTCCGCCGGATCAGCCGGGTTGCGCCGGTTTGTAGCATGAATCCTTTAGCCGCGCCGGGATCGTGTCCGGCGTTTCGGAGAGTGAATGAGCCTGCTCTGGATGTTCCTGATTACTTTCTGCATTCTGCAGATGTCGGTTTTCGCCACTACTATCTATCTTCATCGCAGCCAGACGCATCGCGGCCTGGAACTGCACCCTGTTGTCGCCAATCTGATGCATCTCCACCTGCTGTTGTTTACCGGGATCATCCCGCGCGAGTGGGTTGCCGTTCACCGCAAGCACCATCATTTCTCCGACAAGGAAGGCGATCCGCACAGCCCGCACGTGCTGGGTTTGTGGACCGTGTTGTTCGGCAACTTCTTCCTGTATCGCAAGGAAACGCACGATGCGCGGACCATCAACAAGTACACGCCGGACTATAAGCCGGATCTGGTGGACAAGCTCGGCAAGCTGCAGTCGTACGGGGTTTTGGGCGGGCTGGCCATTTTCATGGCGATGTTCGGCTGGGCCTGGGGTCTGGCCGCGTGGGGCTTCCATGTGGTGGCTTACATCCTGCTGAACTCCATGATCAACAGCCTGTGCCACTGGATCGGCTACCGCAATTACGAGAACATGGCGACCAACCTGCAAATGGTGGCGCTGCTGACGGCGGGCGAAGGCCTGCACAACAATCATCACGAGTATCCGACCTCGGCGCGTTTCGCCCTGAAGAGAGGCGAGATCGACCTGGCGTGGCCGGTGATCCGGCTGCTGGAGTCCTTCGGCCTGGCCAAGGTGGATCGGGTGCCGATCGCCAAGGCAGCCTAGGTTCTCAACAAAAGACCGAAACCGCGCATCGGAGTCAGTCTCCGGTGCGCGGTTTTCTTTTTCAGGCGGGGGACTGCAGAACCTTGCGGACTTTCTCGAGCAGTGTGGTCAGCGTGAACGGCTTCTGCAGGAACTCCGTCCCCTCCGGCAGCTCCGCCGAGTAGAGCGAGCGCTCATTGGTGTAGCCGGAGATAAACAGCACCCGCAGGTGCGGCATGGTCTGGCGCAGCCGGTCGGCCAGTTCCCGGCCGTTCATTCCCGGCATCATGACATCGGTCAGCAGCAGGTCGATGCGCCCGATATGGGAGAGCGCGGTGCGAATGGCTTCCTCTCCGCCCGCTGCTTCCAGGACCTCATATCCCTGGCGGCGCAGGATCTTGCGCACCAGCGCACGGATGCCGCCTTCGTCTTCCACCAGCAGGACGGTTTCGAGCCTCGCGTCGGACGGAGGTTCGGCGATCTCCGGGCGCGCCGGCGGCGCGGCGGGAACGGGCGGCGCCGGCCGCTCCGGCAGGTATAACAGAAAGCGCGATCCCTTCACCGGCAGGTTTTGAAACACCGCTTCCCCTCCTGTATCCCGAGCCATCCGGTAAGCCCGGGCGATGCCCGGCGCGGCGTTGCGCTTCGGATCTTTCACGGTCAGGAACTCCTCAAACATCGCGGTCTGACGGGATTCGGGCACACCCTCGCCGTCGTCGTCCACCTGAATCACGGCATAGCGCCCCGACCCGAGGCGGGACGGGGGCTCCTGCACCTCCCGCGCGAAGCAGGAAATGCGGACCTGCGTCCGGCCCGCGGTTCCCTCCCGCGCGGGCGAAGCCAGCGCCAGAATGGAGTCGCGCAACAGGTCCGGATCCGCCTGGGTCCACAAACCGCCGGGCGGGACCTCGGAGAGGTCGGCATGCACGCCCGCCGCCTCCTGGATTTGCGGCGCAAGTTCGTGCAACAGCGCGGCCACGTCCAGGTCTACCGGCGTGCCCGGCGAGGAACGAGTGAAACCGGAGAGTTGATTGGTGATCCGCGCGATGCGCTCGGTGGCGAGCAGAATCTCCTCTAGCTCACGCCGCAGGCTGCTCTCCTGCGGCGCGCTCTGGTGCATCTCCTCGGCGTAACCGTTGATCAGCATCAGGGGATTGTTCAGGTCGTGGGCGAGCCGGCCAGCCAGCCGCTGCAGGGCATCCAGGCGCTCGGCCTGCACCCGGCGATTTTCGAGATCGGATTGCTCCGGAGGGGAGGCGGGACGCTCCGCCGGTAGGCTTGGAGGTTCGGGCGCCGGCGGGTCGGGTTCCGGCTCGGGCTGCGCCCGTTCGGGTTCGGGCTCAGGTTCCGGTTCGGGTTCGGGTTCCGGTTCGGGTTCCGGTTCGGGCTCGGGTTCGGGCTCCGGCTGAGGCGCAACCTCGATTTCGCGCACCGGCGGGGGCGCGCCGGGGGCGGCCTCCTGCACCACTACCAGCGCCTGAGCTTCCTCGGCATCGGCCAGGCTGCGGACAGGCAGCACCGATGCCTGCAGGCCGCGGCCGGCGACCATCACCGTTACGGGTGCGGGCGCATCGCCGTTTTCGAGAGCGCCCCGCAGGGCCTCGAGAAACGGCTCGCCTGGCAGCAGTTGATGGATGGTGGTGCGCGTCGTGTCATCCCCGCGGAGTTGAAAGAGGCGCCGGAAAGCGCGATTGACGGAGATCAGGCTGCCCCGCTCGCCCACCACCGCGAGGCCGACCGGCACCAGCGCGAGCAGGTTCTGATAGAAACGGCGCTCCGTTTCCACCAGGGCGAGCAGCCGCCCCACCTCCCGCGATCGCCAATGCTCCAGATCCGCTCTTTCCATACGCTCGGGCCGAACTGCAATGCTCCGACTTCTACGTTAATTGGCGGAACGCCAAGCTTCCAAGGTACTTTGCGCCTGAACGGTCATAGTACCGGACGGCCTACAATGGGAGCATCGCTTTGCGCTTCCTCTGGGACGTTGGTTCTATCGGACTGCTTGTGTTCCTGCTGGCGGTGAACGTCTACCGCGCCGGATCACAGTCGGTGACCATTGACGAAGCAACCACTTACCTCTGGTTTGCCAGCAAACCCTGGTATCAGGTCTTCCACAGCTACGACGCCAACCACCATATCCTGCACACCATCCTGGTGAAGCTGAGCACCGGCGCTTTCGGCCTTTCTTCGCTGGCCTTGCGCCTGCCGAGCCTGTTGGGCGGGGTTCTTTACTTCGCCGGATGCTTGACTTTGTCAAGGAATTGGTTCGGCCGGAATTGGCTGGGGTTGGCCGCGCTGGCCTCGCTGACCGTGAATCCTTACGTCCTCGATTTCCTCTCCTGCGCGCGCGGCTACGGGCTGGCGCTCGCATTCCTGGTGTGGGGGTTGTTCTTCGCCGCGCGGCGGGAAGCGGGGGACGGGTGGCGAGCGGGGATTGCCTTCGGGCTCTGCGTCGGGTCCAACCTCTCGTTCGCGGCTCCGCTGGCGGGAATTCTGGCCTGGGCCGCCTGGCGCGATCTGCATTCTGGCCGCTGCCGGGAGCTGGCCGGACTGGTGCTCGCCTTCGCGGTGACTTCCCTAAGCCTGTGGTTCGGACCGGCGGCCAAGGTTCAGCCGGAGCATTTCTACCTGGGGGTCCCGACTGCCTGGGAGTCCTTCGAATCGATGTATCAGATTGTGATTACCGGGGATCAGGGCGCACCGGCGTTGATACCCTGGCTTGCGTACGGACCGCACGCCGCCGCGGCATGGATCGGCGGTATCGTGATGATCGCGGCGTTTCTGTCCCTGCGCGGCAAGCGCGACTCGCGTCTTTCGCTGGCGCTGTCCGGATTCGCCGGAGCGCTGGCGGTAATCGCCGCGATGCACTATCTGCGCGGCACGCCGTGGCCCTGGGGCCGGGCGCTGTTGTTCTTCCTGGTCCTGATTCCACTGCTGTGGCTGCTGGTGGCGGAGCGCACCAGCCGCTGGGTGGCGGCCCCGCTCGCGGCGGTGCTGGTTCACTTCGGCATGCAGTTCCGGACGCATTACTACATCGACTGGCCAGAGCACGCCCCGATCGCGGAAATCGTATCCCGCATGGAATCGGCGCGCCCGCCCGGCGCCGCCTCGGTAAGCGGCAACTGGGTGTTCGCGCAGGCCATCGAGTACCACCGGCTGCAGCGCAAGCTGCATTGGATGCAACCGGTGGAGCGGGCCGAGCCGGCCGGTCCCGGCCACGACTTCTATGTGTTCGCGGACGGGGAGGGGCAGACCGCGGCGAAACTCGGATTACGGGTGGCTTACCGGGACCCCTTCTCGGGTACCTTTCTGGCGGTTCCGAAGTAAAGGCTTACTTCGAAATCACCAGCAGCACATCGATTTCGGGCGCGTTCGCGGCGTCGCGCGCGTAGATGCGGATGCGGGCGCGGTGGGAGCCCGGCGCTAGCGTTGTGGTGTCGGGGCTCAGCGTGATGAGATCGCTGCTGACGGCGGCCCCGATGCGCGGCAGATAGCCTCGCTGCGGCTCCACCCGGAGCCACGGGGGCGGCTTGGCGATCTCATACGGAAGCCGCGGCCAGGTACCGGAAACCTGAACCGTCTGGGAGGGCGGCGATTCTCCCTGCCGGGCTTGGAAGAAGACCTGAGCGGGCTCCGCTCGCAACAGCGGCGGTCCGGTGACCTCGATCTCCAGCAACTGCGCGGTCCACAGGCAGCCGTTGGCGACGCGCACCCGGACCGGGAAGCGGCCCATTCGCCTGGGGATGCCGGAAAAATCGCCATAGGCCGACATCACGACGCCCGGAGGAAGGGCGCCGCCCACCACCGAGAAGCCGAGCGCGGCCACCGGGCAGCGGCCGCTGACCCGCACCTGCAGCGGCGGCGGCGTCCAAGGACGGTCCACGATGGCCCAGGGCAGTTCCCGGGTGAGAATCTCGATTTCCTGACCCGCCGCGCCCCAGCCGCAAAGGAGGAAAGCGGCGAGCACGCAAGGCTTCAGCACCTGATTAGTAGTGCGGCGGCGACCCGAAAAATCTCACTGGCGGATCTGGAGAACCACGGTGTTGCCGGGAACATTGTTGCGCGTCACCACCAGATTGTAATTGCCGGGCGCGATGTTCGCCGGAAGCACGATGTTGACCTGGTTGAGTCCAGGGAAGTCCGGCGCGGGACCGGCGTAATCCACGCGAACCTCATTGCCGTTCAACGTCCCCCGGACCTGATCGGCGACGTTGCCGGAAGCCGCGTCGGCTCCGAATCCGGTCCCGTAGACCGAGATGATGTTGGGCTCGCCGTTGGCGCGCCGGGCGCGGAACGGCGCGCCGGAGAAGTCGAAGGCATCCTGCGCCGCGGCGGGACCGGCGCCGGTGCGATCCACGGTGAAGAATGACGGAACGGAGGGCGCCACCTGGACAGCTCCGGCGCGGATTCTCGCGCCGTTGCTGAGGACTTCGATGGTGGAACTGCTGGAGGGCACCGATCCGGTGCTGGCGAGCACGCCGCGCGGCATCACAAAGTTAATCTGATCCGGCGAGGCGAGCAGCAGGCCCGCGGGCAGGCCGTCCACCAGCACCTGCGTTCCAGCGAGAGTGGTGGGCAGATTCGCGGAGGGCGTTTGCTCGGTCGCGCCGGCAGTGAGGCCCCGGCCGAAAATCGTGGCGATGCCGTTAGGCGCCACCGCCGCCGAGTAGTTGCTGGCCGCGACCGTGGCTATGGCGCGCGGCGTCTGCATTTCGCTGAGCCCGGTGTTGATGGTGGCCAGGAAGTCAGTGGATTGCGCGAAGTAGCTTTCCCAGGCGAGACGGAAGCGCTCGACTTTGTCCATGAAGCCGGCGGAGGGCTGCATCCCGTCGCGGACGATCACCAGCCAGGCGGCCCGGAAGTTCTTGGGCGCGTCGACCGCCGCGGGGTTGCGAGTTCCGTTGGCGCTCACCAGGTCCTCGGTGCGGATGGTGCGGCGGGTGCCGCGGGCGGTGACATTCGGGGTGGGACCGGAAGAGCGAGTGCGCGGCGGAAACCCGGTGACCGGATCCTCGATGACAAAAGAGTCGGCGACATCGCTGGCGGGGCGCAGGCCCATCAGGTACTGGTCCAGGCGGGAGAAACCGTCAATCAGCCCGATGCTCTGGAAAGAGCCGTCGCCGTTATCGCGCCAGACGTTGCCTTCCATGGAGGAGGAGCGCGGCGCGGCGGGATGGCTGAGGGTGGATTCCGCGTTGTAGAAGAAGCTCCAGTGGGCGTCGTCGCGCCCCAGGATGGCGCGGCGGTTTCCGCCGGGCTCGCTGATGAACGCCAGCCAGCGATGCCCCTGCTCCTGGCCGAAGATCGAGAGCGCGTTGTTCGCTCCCAGGAAACGCGCCGTGGGGGAATTGGGATAACCGTCGAGCAAATTGGAGAGATTCAGATAGCCTTCGAAGCGGCTGCCGCCGAACTGGCGGCCGCCCGGATCGGAATCGCCGATGGGGTGGCCGATGCCGGTGATGCGATTCCGAATCGGGGCGTAGTAAGCGAAAGCGTCGTCCAGGTCGACGTCGAAATCGGTGATCAGGTACAGGAAGTCGTACTGGTCGCGATTGGGGGCGGAATCAAAGAAGGCGCGGATGGCGGCAACGTCATCCAGGCGGGCCACGGTGCTGAAGGTTTCCGCCAGGGGTCCGCTCTGCGGCGCGGAGGGCGGGGCCGCGAAGTCGACCAGTTGCGGGGTCGCGGTGGTGGTGCCGGGCGTCGCGGCGGTGATCGCGCCGGTGGTCAACTGCACCCGCTGGTAGAAGTACGTGAACCGGCCGTCCCGAAAGAGCGTGATCTGAAACCGGTGAACGCCGATGTCGCCGAAGTCCGGAATGTTGTTGTAGGTGACGACCACGCGATCCGCGTCGCGGCGGACCCAAATGCCGGCGTCGCCCGAGATCTGCGAAGGGCTGGCGTCCAGATCGGTCCAATACGCCGCCAGGCGAGGGGGACCGCTCATCAGGCCATTCAGGCTCTGCTGCGGTTCGGAGGCCGCCGAATCGAATACGGCGTCGCTCATGCCGGCGGGTTTGAATGTCACATTACCGTTAGAGCCGATGGCCGCCGTGGTGTAATTGGCGCCGTACAACGGAAACGTGAAGCCGAGATCCTGCGGGAAGTAACCGTCGTCACCCCGTTCGGCGATCGGATTCGGGTTCACCGCCGGTGCCGCGCTCAGGTCGATTTTCGCGCCGAGATTGGCGTCCAGCGTCCCGGTGGAGGCAGTGACCACGTAACCGGCGCCCTGCGGCGTGAAGGTCACCGTTCTGCCCTCCAGGTCGAAGAGGTTCTGTCCCACCAGCACGCGGGCATCGCCGTTTACGATGGCGACATCGTTGGTGTCGGTAACCGCGGTTCGGGAGGCGAAGCGGACGCCGCTCTTGGCCAGGCGCGCCTCATTGGCGCGATTCCAGACCAGCGCCTCGCGCACCCGCTCCTCCGGCGTCCGTTGTTTCTTCGGGTGACCATCCAAGCCGTGACGGAATTTGGCGTTCTTGGGGATTTGCGCGCCGGCGCCGCTGGTGAGAATCAGCATCGCGGCCAGCGACAGAATCGCGGGGAGTCGGACAGAAAACAAGCAAATACCTCCGGCGGGCCAGTTTCTCACCCAGCCCCTTAAACTCAATGAGACGTGTCCGTATCACTTCCAGGTTAGCAAGAGATTCGCGGAGAAGAAGTAAAATGAGACCTTAGGTGCGCGAGTCATTCCTGGTCAACACGCTGGGTCATGCATCGGGCGTCCTGGTGTTCGGCATCTTCCTGTATTTGCTGCTCCGGGAGCGATCCGCGGCCCTGGGACGCAGCGCCGGGAAGCCGGCGCTGGCCGCCGCGCTGGCGCTCGCCTGGAACCTGGTTTCGCTCCTGGTGCTGGCGGAAGGCACCGCGGCCGGACCTCGCACGCAGGCGCTGGCGACCATGGGCTTCAGCGTCCTGAGCCTGCTCCCCGCGGTGCTTTTCGATCTCAGCGTGGCCGAGCGGTGGCGGAAACTGGTGGCGGCGGGCTACGCCCTGAGCGCCGCCGCGATTGTCCTGCACGTGTGCGAATGGATCCTGAATCGCGAAGGATTGCACCGCTGGGGCTTGAACTCGATCACGCTGGGATTCGGCGCGATCTCCGCGCTCGCAGCCGCCGGCGCGCTGCTGGGCGGCGAGCGTGACCGCCGCGCCGCCGCCAGCCGCATGATCGCCACCATGGCGCTGTTCCTGCTCGCCGTGTCCTTCGTTCATTTCGACGCCGAACACGCCGAGCAATTGTGGAGCCGGGAACTGTTCTTCCATCACGCCGGGATTCCCCTGGCGCTCATCGTGCTGCTGCAGGATTACCGTTTCGTCCTGCTGGACGCCTTCCTCCGCTTCCTGACCAACGTTGCCGTCGCGGGCGGGTTTCTGCTGCTGGCGATCGTGGCCTGGAATCGCATCGAGTGGGATCGCCGCACGCCGTTCGAGCAGGCGTTGCTGATCATCGGCTCGGTTCTGCTGCTGATCTTTTACGCCATGGTGCGAGGGTGGGCGCAGCGGCTGCTGACGCGGATCGCGTTCCGGCGTCCGGAGCGGGACCGCTGGATCGGCGCGCTGCGCGATGCCGCCCTTTCCGCGGCCGGGGAACAGGAGTATCTGGATCGCGCCGCCGCGCTGGTGGCGGAGTTTCTGGAGGCGGAGTGGATCCAGGCGGAAACGCCGGAGTGGCACTCGCTCGACCTGCGTTCGCCGGTGCTGGCCAGCGGCCTGGGCCGGATGGACACGGTGTCGCGCGCGGGCGTGCAGGTGGTGGTCCCGCTCTGGCTGGGTCCGGGCGAGCAGCGCTTCATCCTGCTGGGACGGCGCCGCGGCGGGCGGCGCTACTTGAGCGAGGACCTGGAGGCGCTGGCTCGCGCCGCCCAGGAGATCAGCGGGTATGTCGAACGGCTCCGCGAAAGCGAGATGCGCCGCCTGGTGACACAGGCGGAACTAAAAGCGCTGCAAAGCCAGATCAATCCGCACTTCCTGTTCAATGCGCTGAACACGCTGTACGGCGTGATTCCGCGGGAAGCCCGCGGCGCGCGGGAGACGGTTCTGAACCTGGCCGACATCTTCCGCTACTTCCTGAACGCCGGCAAGACCTATCTGCCGCTGGGCAAGGAACTGAAGATCATCCGCGCCTATCTGGATATCGAGCACCTGCGGCTGGGCGATCGCCTGCAAACCGAGGTAGTGGCGCCCGAAGACCTGCTGGAGACGCCGATTCCGGTGCTGTCCATCCAGCCGCTGGTGGAGAACGCGATCAAGCATGGAGTGGCGCGCAAGCCCGGCGGAGGCAAGGTCCGGCTGGAGGTGACGCGCGAGAACGGCGTGGTCCGGGTGGCGGTGTCCGACACCGGCGGCGGATTCGACGCCGCGTCCGAAACGCAGGGGCATGGGCTGGGACTGGCCAACGTGGAACAAAGGTTGAAGCTGTGCTATGGTCCGGACTTCGGCCTGACCATCCGCTCCAGCGAATCCGGTTCGGAAGTTTCCTTCGCGATCCCGGCGCCCGAGCACGCGGAGATGACCTGATGAGAGCCCTGATCGTGGACGATGAACCGGTTGCGCGCGAGGTCCTGCGCGACTATCTGGACGAGATTCCGGATGTGGAAGTGATCGGCGAATGCGCCAGCGGCGACGAAGCCCTGGCCCGCGTGCTGGATTCGCATCCGGACCTGTTGTTTCTGGATCAGGAAATGCCGGGCCTGACCGGCGTCGCGCTGGCGCGATCGCTGAAAGAGCCGAAGCCGGTGGTGGTATTCGTGACCGCTTACGAGCAGCACGCGCTGGAGGCGTTCGACGTGGGCGCGGTGGACTACCTGTGCAAGCCGGTGCGCCGGGAACGTCTGGAACAGGCGGTGGACAAGGCGCGCAAGCTGATCGCCGCGCGACCCAAGCCCGAGGTGCTGACACCCGCGGAAGCGAAAGTCCGCAAGATCGTGGGGCGGCGCGGTCCGGATCTGTACCTGCTCGACCCCGACGACATCATCGCGTTTGAAGCCGATGGGGAAACGGTCCACATCATCACGGCGCAGCAGAAGTTTCTGTGCGAGCATCCGCTGAAGACTCTGGAGCAGAAACTGCCGCCGGGCCAGTTCCGCCGCGTGCACCGCAAGCGGATCATCAACACCGATCATATTCAGAAGATTTCGCCGCTTTCGAGCAAGCGCTGGCTGCTGATGCTGTCGGGCGGCTATGAAGCGGTGGTGAGCAAGCGGCTGGCCGGAGCCATTCGCGAGCAGACCCGCTGGTGAGCCGCGTCAGAAGCTGTAGCGGATGGCCAGGCTGGCGTTGGAGTTGCGGTCATACTGTCCGATGAAGTCGTCGGGGCGGCCGCGAATCCAGGCGAAGCCGCCGGTGGCCCGCCAATGCTGGCCGAAGGCGCGTGAGTACTCGAATCGAATCCAGCTTCCCCCGCCCCGCACTACCGCATCGACGTTGAAGCTGCTGGTGGGGCCGATGGTGTAAGCAGCGCGTCCGATAAACGATCGCGCCACGCCGCGATCCGGCAGGAAGGAGAGCGGATTGGTATTGGGCGCGGCCAGTGCTTCGCCGGCGTAGCCGCCGACGAACACCCATTCCCCCCAGGTCCGCTCCAGTTGGATGACGTACAGCAGAAAACTGTCGAGCCTGGGCGTGGAGGAAGTGTAGTAGCCTGCCTCGCCTTTCACGGTGAACCACTTCAGCGGCACGGCGGCATCGCCGCCATAGAGGCGCAGTTTGGGGTAGGTGCGCTGCAAACCCAGGGTGACAGCGTTGCGGGCGAACACCGGCAGCAGTTGATCCAGCGGCGGACGCTCCCGGCGGATGGCGTCCAGGCCCGCGCGGAAGTCGATATCGAGTGACGGCTGGAACAACGGGTAGTAGTTGTTCCCGTCGAAATACGAAAGCGAGAACTCGTAGCCGCGTCCGACATGATTCCAGCGGATGCCGTACTGCGAACCTCCGGGGTAACGCGAGCCCCGGTCCTGCACGCGGATCTGCTGGGTTGCCTCGGGCAGCACCAGCCAGCGCTGCAGCAACAGCGGCGTGCGCGAAGGCGTGAATCGCGGCTGCCAGATGGCGTCGATCGTATTCCCGCCGCGTTCCCAGGTGAGCCGCGCCGCGTTCACCGCCAGGAAGTCGGCGTCGAAGACGTTCAGGAAGTCGCGCGGCGCGAAGCGATCGGTGGGATTCAGGATGTCGGCCTTGCCCCAGCGGATGAACTGGCGGCCGATCTCGAAGGTCCATTCCTTGCGGTTCAGAATCGCGCTGAAGCGGCGGAAGGAGAACGGCGGACGCTGGATTTGCCGGCCGTCCCAATCGAAGGTCCAGGCCCGATCCACCTGCCGGTGCGAGTCGATCCGGGTATCGAAGCTGGTGTTGAACCGCAGCCAGGGCCGGGCCTGCCAGGCGGCGTCATAGCGCAGGAGCAATTCGCTGACGGCGCGGCCCGAGTCGTTGAATCCGGTTTGCGGAAAGAAGTAGTTGCGGCTCTCGAAGAACCCGCGCTGTGTGAAAGTCTGACCCGCCAGCGGCGCGGCCAGGGCGATCGCCAGCAGCGCGGCTGCTCTCATCTACGACTTCCGGCGCAGAGCTTGCAAGGTGAAGTTCTCTTCGCCCAGCGGGATGTTGTACTCGAGTTTGTCCACGCGCATGACGGTGCGGCTGTCGCGCGTGACATCGTGGACCTCGGTCTTGCGCGCCGTCCAGATGTTCGCCACCTTCTCATAATCGCTATACACGATCCGCCGCACCAGACCCTTTTTGTTGAAGCTCTCCACTTTCAGCACGGTGTAGTTATCCTTGCGGATCCACAGGTGGGAGTGCGTGTATTGCGACGCCTTGCGCGGCTTCGATTCCAGCTTCCACGCCGCCGCGCCGTCGATCGTTTCCTCGCCCAGCAGCTTGTAGTCGAACTGATCCACGTCGCGCTCTTCCAGGTCTTCGTAGCTGAAGTCGGTTCCGAAGAAGCGCGTGGAGCGGTCCTGCAGCGCGATCCGCTGGTCGCGCTCGATCGCCGGACGCCACATCCATTGATCCGAGGCTCGGTCCGGGTGATTGTGGATCAGCAGCGCAATGCCCTTCACTTCGGGCGGTTCCGTGAACCGCAGCAGGCTCTTCGAATCGCCGAAGGAGCCGAGGCGCTCGAAGGTCCACTGCTTGGTGGCGACTTTCTTGCGGGCGTCGGACACTTCCAGCGTGCCCTGATATCGCTGCGACTTCGAGACCGATCGCTTCTGCACTTCCTGGATGATGGCGCGCGGGTCCTGCGCAAGCGCGACAGCCCCGGACAGCGCCAGGAGAGCGAACATCCTACTCATACTCCAAAGCCTCCACAAGCGATCCACGCACCGCCGATTCCGCCGGGCCCAGGGCGGCGAAAAACGCGGCGCTCAGAATGACCGGCAGCAGCGCCAGCGCCATCCCCACCGGGTACTCATAATTCAGACGCAGCCCGGCCAGGTCGCGCTCCGCGATTTCCAGCGTGTAGTACAACTGGGCGGCGCCCAGCGCGAGCCCGAGAATCAGGCCCAGCACGCCGATCGCCGCCGCCTCCATCCAGATGGTGTGGCGGATCTGTTTGCGCAAGCCGCCGACAGCTTGAATCACGCCCAATTCGCGGCGCCGATCTGTGATGGACACGGTGAGGGAGTTCACGATACCCAGGATGGCCACCAGCACCGCCACGGCGATCTGCACATACGTGAGCCCGAACCACTGATCGGTCAGCCGGAGCACGTAAGCGCGCAGCTCGCGGTTGGTGAAGACGAAGAGCCGCCGCTCGCTTCCGAAGCGATCCAGGATCGCCTGGCGAACCGCGGTATCGCTCACGCCGGGCTTCAGGTAGATGCGGAACACATTCACTGAACTGTCGTTCCATTTTTGGCTGAACAGCCGCCGCGACATCAGGATCGACCCTTGCTGATCGGAGTAGTCGATCACAATACCCGAAACCGGCAGGCGGATGACTCCGCTGGGGCTGGGAATCTCCACCGCGTCGCCGAGGCGATAGCCGTGCAGCAGCGCGAAGTTGTCGGAAACGACAACGCCCTGGCCTGCGCCGGCAACCTGATACATGGTGGCGGCGTCCCCCGCGATCACGGGCAGCCGGGCTCGCTCCGCAATGCGATCGATATCGGCGCCCACCAGCATTACCGGCACGCTGGTTCCGGTCTTGTTGGACGGCACCAGCACGCGCACGCTGCGCACGCTCTGCACGACATCGACGCCCTCGATGCGCTTCAACTGCTCCCCGATTTCCGCCGGGAAGACGAAGCTGCGCGCAGTGATCGACTCCGAGGTGGAGACGAACAGGTCGGGATTCAGGGCGATGTTCATCCACTGCGTGATGGACCCGTAGCTGGCGCGCGCCAGCCCGGACAATGACACCACCAGCGCAAGGGAGAGCATCAGCGCGGCCACGGTTCCCGAAGTCCGGCGCGGGGCCTGGATCAGCGAGTCCGCCGCCAGCGTTCCCTCCACCGGCCGGAACGCTTTCAGGAACGGGCGGAACAGCTTGGAGATCCACAGGGAGAAGGTCGGCGTCATCAGCAGCGCCGCGATCACGGCGAGCATGTAGCCGGCATAGAACAGCACGCGCTGCTGGCTGAACCAGAGGCACAGGATGGCGCCGGCGACAGCGATGAGGGCGGCCAGCCGCCGCATGCGGTTCTCGCGTTCCGTGATCAGCTCCGCCCCGCCTTTGTGCAGCGCCTTTACCGGATCCGTGGCGGCGGCGGTTCGCGCCGGCAGCAGGGCCGCCGCAACACTGGTCAGCGCGCCGATCAGCATCGCGAAGCCGAGCAACCGGGGGTTCAGCGACAATTCCTCGGCGCGTTGCGCGATGCCGTACACCTCGCCCAGCAGGTTGCCGATATAGCCCGCCATTATCCGCGCGATTCCGATTCCCGCCAGCACGCCCACCGCCGAGCCGAGCATGCCCAGCACCGCGCTTTCACCCAGGAACAGCGTCCGGATCTGAGCTCGCGTGGCGCCCAGCGCGCGCAGGATGCCGATCTCGCCCCGCCGCTGCGTCACGGCGATCGCGAAGGTGTTGTAGATGATGAACATCCCGATGAACAGCGCGAACAGGCTGGTGATGGTGGAAGCGAGCGTGTAGATTTGCGCGGTGTTCTCAAACTGCTGCCCTCGCGACGACGGCGGCTCCACCGCGAAGCCTTCGCCCAGCGCCTTCTCGATCCGCGCCTGGACCTCCGGGGCCGATTCGCCTTCCTGGATTGCCACGTCCACGCGATCGAACTTGCGGCCCCGGCCGAACATCTTCTGCGCGGCGTAGATGTCCATGATGGCCAGGTTGCCCCCGAAGGCGCTGGCCAGGCCGGAGTCCTTCATGATGCCGCGAACGGTGAATTGCACCCGTCCGGCCATCGTGTCCATGGGGATCTTGGAATTAATGCTCAGGTTGTTGGCTTCGGCGAAGCGGCGGGTGACGATCAGCGAGTCGGGTTGCGCCAGGAAGATCAGCGGGTCGTCGATGACGTCGTCGGCGGCGCCCTCCAGATCGTACGACCGCAGGCTGCGGTCGCCGGTCATGTCCACGCCCAGCACCAGCAGGTTGCCCTGCCCGGGCAGGTTGGTGGCGGCCGTGGCCTCGATCACAGGCACCGCAACCCGGACTCCCGGGACGTTCTGCACCTTCTCCAGGACCTCTTCGTCGAAGCCGGGCTCGCCCGCGGTGATCTGAATCTGCGTCGCGCCCGCGATCTGATTGATGGTCTGGTTGAAGGCGAAGAGAACGCTTTGGTTCGCGGTGTGCATCCCGACGAACACCGCGACTCCGATCACGATGCCGGCGACGGTCAGCGCCGTTCGCAGCAGGTGCTTGCGCACGTACTGCCAGGAGATCAGCTTCAGCAGGATCACCGCCGAAGCGCCTCCCGGCGGACGTCGGCCTGAATGCGTCCGTCGCGGATGGTGATGTTGCGCTCGCAGCTTGCCGCGACGTTGGGATCGTGGGTGACGATGAGCACCGTGGCGCCCAACCGGTCGTGCAGATCGTGAATCAGATTCAGAATCTCGACTCCGGTCTTCGAGTCCAGATTGCCGGTGGGTTCGTCGGCCAGCAGCACCGGAGGATAGACGCTGAGCGCGCGGGCGATCGCCACGCGCTGCCGCTCGCCGCCCGAGAGCTCGTCGGGCTGATGTTCCAAACGGTGCGACAATCCCACCAGATCCAGCAGTTCCCTGGCCCGGGCGTCGATCTGCTTGCGCGGCCAGCCGCGCAGATGCAGCGGCAGGGAGACGTTCTCCAGGCTGGTCAAGGTCGGCAGCAGGTTAAAAAACTGGAAAATAAAACCGATTTTGTCGCGCCGGAGGCGGGTGAGCTCATCGTCCGGCAGGCTGCCGAGAGCAACCCCGTCGATCCGGATCTCACCGGAACTCGGCCGGTCCAGCCCGCCGATCAGGTTGAGCATGGTGGACTTTCCGGAACCGGAGGCGCCGACGATGGAGACCATCTCGCCCTTGGCGATACTCAGGTCCACCGTGTCGAGAGCCACCACGCGGCGCTTGCCTGCAAACTCCTTGCGAACCTGGGAAAGATCGATCACCTGCCTCTATGATGCCCAGATCCGGGCACCCGCCGCAGGAACTTGCCAGGGATCAATGTCCTTCGGCTTCCAGGAAGCGCTCGGCCTCGATGGCGGCCATGCAACCCGCCCCCGCGGCGGTAATGGCCTGCCGGTACACGCGATCCTGCACGTCGCCGGCGTGGAAGACGCCGGGAATGTTGGTGCGCGCCCCGCCGTGCGAGACGATGTAGCCGTCCGGATCCAGGTCCAGTTGCCCAACGAAGGGCTTGGTGTTGGGGATGTGCCCGATGGCCACGAAGAAGCCGTCCACGTCGCGAACCCAGGTCTCGCCGGTCTGCACGTTGCGCAGCTTCACCGCCGTGACAAAGCCTTTGCTCACGTCGTAGACGTCGTCCACGACGGTATTGACCACGAAGTTGATCTTGGGGTTGCGCTTGGCGCGGTCCACCATGATCTTGGATGCCCGGAACGAATCGCGGCGGTGCACCAGCGACACTTCGGAGCCGAAGCGCGTCAGGAAGATCGCCTCCTCCATCGCCGTGTCGCCGCCGCCCACGACCATGATCTTCTTGTCGCGATAGAAGAAGCCGTCGCAGGTGGCGCAGGAGCTGACTCCGTGCCCGATCAGCTTCTGTTCGTTCTCCAGGCCGATCCAGCGGGCCGAAGCGCCGGAAGCGACGATCAGCGTCCGCGACTCATACCATTCGCCGTCCACTTTGACGCGGAACGGGCGCATCGACAGGTCCGCTTCTTCCACCTTGCCCGGCAGATACTCGGCGCCAAACCGCTCTGCCTGCTTTTTCATGTTCTCCACCAGGTCCGGACCCAGGATTCCTTCCGGAAATCCGGGGTAGTTTTCCACCTCACTGGTGATGGAAAGCTGCCCGCCCGGCTCGTGTCCGATGAAGACGAGCGGTTTCAGGCTGGCTCGCGCGGTATAGACGGCGGCGGTGTTTCCGGCGCAGCCGGACCCGATGATGATGACGTTGCGCATGTTCTTCTTGGGAAAAAAGCCCTTCGGGGGACCTCAGGCTGTTTGTATAGATGCTATCACGCAGATGCGCGATTCTAGCTGAGGAGCGTGTAGGTGATCCACGCGCCGGCGTACGCCCACGCGGTCATGTAGGCGAACTGCGCCGCCGCCCAGCGCCAGCCTCCCGCTTCGCGCCGCACGATGGCCACCGTGGACATGCATTGCATGGCGAAGGCGAAGAAAACCAGAAGCGCCATGGCTCCGGCGAAGGAGAGATCCTGCTGCAACGCCTTCTGCAGGCCGTCGGACTGCGCGGTTCCCTCGATGCCGTAAATGGTTCCCAGGGTTCCGACAATCACTTCGCGAGCCGCCAGCGACGTGATGAGGCCGATGCCGATCTTCCAGTTGAATCCAAGCGGCTGAATCACCGGCTCGATGGCGTGTCCGATCTGTCCGATGATGCTGTCGGCGATCACCGGCGGCTTTCCGTCGGTCATGGGCACGGAGGCGAGCACCCACAGCAGCACGGCGACGCCCAGGATCACGGTGCCGGCGCGCTTCAGGAACACCTTGGCGCGGTCCAGCAGCCGGAACGCCAGGGATCGCAGCGTGGGCCAGCGGTACGGGGGCATCTCCAGCAGGAAGGTGGAAGGGCCGCTTCTCAAAACCGTCGATTTCAGCAGCTTGGCGGTCACCACGGCGGCGAAGAATCCCACCGCGTACAGGCCGAGCATCGCCGCGGCGCGCGTGCCAAGAAATCCGCCCGCCAGCGGGCGATCCGGGATAAACGCGGCGATCAGCAGCGTGTACACCGGCAGCCGCGCGGAGCAGGTCATGAAGGGCGCGATCAGCACGGTCGCCAGGCGGTCGCGCTTGTTTTCGATGGTCCGCGCCGCCATGATCGCGGGAACCGCGCAGGCGTAAGCGGAAAGAAGCGGGATGAAGCTCTTGCCCTGCAGTCCCACCCGAGCCATGGTGCGGTCCGCGATGACCGCCGCGCGCGCCAGATACCCGGAGTCCTCCAGCACGCCGATGAACAGGAACAACAGCAGGATCTGCGGCAGGAACACGACTACGCTGCCCACGCCGCTCCAGATGCCATCCACTAGCAGGGAGCGGAACAGGCTTTCGGGAAGTTGCGTGCCGATCCAGGCCCCGGAATCGACAATCGCCTGCTCAATCCAATCCATTGCCGGCTGCGCCCAGGTGAAGATCGACTGGAACACCAGCACCACGACCAGGCCGAAAATCAAGGGTCCCAGCCAGGGATGCAGGAAGACGCGGTCCAGCTTGCGGCTCCATTCCGGAGGCGAGGGGGAGCGGTAGCCTGCCTTTTGCGTCACCTCCGCCGACCACTTCCGGCAAGCCGGGACGCTAGTGAGAGCCGGTTGCAACACGGGGGGAAGCTTGGGTACCTCCGCGGTGCGTGAATGTTGCGCCAAAAACTCGCGGACCGGCTCGATGCCCACGCCGCGCGCCGCGCTCGCCAGCACCACCGGCGCTCCCAACTCGCGCGAGAGCGCCCCGATGTCGATCTTGCCGCCGCGCGCTTCCAGGTCATCCGCCATGTTCAGGATCACCAGCGTGGGCAGCTCCAGCGCGAGCACCTGCGCCGCAAGCACCAGGTGCCGCCCGAGGTTGGTCGAATCCAGGATCAGCAGCACGGCTTCCGGCTTCTCCAGGCCCTGCTGCCCGCCTTGCAGGACGTCGAGAGCCACCCGCTCGTCCTCGGTGCGGGCGTTGAAACTGTACACCCCCGGCAGGTCCACCAACAGCACTTCCCGGCGTCCGTTCAGCTTCGCTTTGCCGATGTGATGCTCGACTGTAACTCCCGGAAAATTGGCGACTTTTTGCCGGAGGCCGGTAAGCTGGTTGAACAGCGTGGACTTGCCGCTGTTCGGCGGCCCGATCAGCGCGACCAGGTGGGATCGGGAAGACGGCGTCTCCGGCGCGAGGGTGACGGTTCCGCCGGCGTGACAATCGCTCATCGGTTGGCCCTCACCGGGTGAAGCGGATGCGGCGGCAGATGTCGCGGCGCAGGGCGACCTGGGAGCCGTCGACCGAGAAGATCATGGGATCGCCGCCGGGCGCGGCGGCGGAACGCTCTACAGGGTGGCCGGGCAGGAAGCCGAGCTCCATCAGGCGCTGGGCGAGCTCCTCGGGCAGGTCCAGACTGGCAATCGTGCCCGACTCCCCCGGCGCCAGCTCCGCCAACGGCGCCGTCTGGACGGTCTCAGCCTTCTTGAAACTCACTTGCATCTGAACTCTTAGTATGCGCCGGGAGACGGGCAGCGTCAAGGGAGGCTGCCAAACCTCTGAGGATCCGATGACTAACGTCCCGCCGGCCGTGCTGGATGCTAAGCCGCGGTGCGAGATCGCGCGGAATCCGGGGCGGTGAGGCGTTCGCGGCGTTCGCGTTCGAG
>CAYOQB010000036.1:0-33494 GCA_964406035.1 uncultured Solibacteraceae bacterium
GTCCAGAGCATCACTTGGTTCCCCGATTCGAGCCGCCTCTTCTTCGTCGTGGAAGATCGCGGACGCCACGGAGTTCAGATGGTTCCTGTGCGGGGCGGCGGCGCGCGCTCCATCATCACCGGTTCCACCACCATCGATGACGTGCAGTTCTCGCCGGACGGCAAGACGCTGGTCTACACGGAATCGACGGGCGCGAAACCGGCGGCCATCTATCTCGTGTCTTCGAGCGGAGGCTCCCCCGCCGCGCTCACCAACCTGAACGATGCCGTGCTCGCCGAGTACTCGCTGAAGCCCTTTGAAGAATTGTGGGTGGAAGGGGCGGACAAGACCCGCGTACACAGCTTCATTCTGAAGCCGCCCACCTTCAAAGCGGGCGAGAAGTACCCCGTGCTGTTCCTGATTCACGGCGGTCCGCAGGGCGCCTGGTCGGAAAGCTGGGGTTATCGCTGGAATCCGCAGGTGTTCGCGGCGCAGGGCTTCGTCGTGGTGATGCCCAATCCCCGAGGCTCCACCGGATACGGCCAGAAGTTCACCGACGACATCAACTCCGACTGGGGCGGCAAGGTCTTCGAGGACCTCATGGCGGTGGTGGACAACGTCAGCACGCAACCCTGGGCGGACGCCGATCGCTTCGCCGCTGCGGGAGGATCGTACGGCGGCTACATGGTCAACTGGCTGCTGGGTCACAGCAACCGCTTCAAGGCCTTCGTGTCGCACGCCGGCGTCTTCGATCTGCGGAGCATGGCCGGCGAGACCGAGGAGCTGTGGTTCCCGCTGTGGGAGTTCCGCGGCATGCCCTGGGACAACCCGGATGTGTACCAGCGCTGGTCCCCCAGCTTTTACGTGAAGGACTTCAAGACTCCGACTCTGGTGATTCACGGCGAGCTCGACTACCGCGTGCCGCTCGGCCAGGGACTGCAGTTGTTCACCGCGCTGCAAATGCAGAAGGTGCCGTCGAAGCTTCTGCTGTTCCCCGATGAGGGCCATTGGATCGGCAAGCCCCAGAACTCGGTGCTGTGGTACAACACGTTCCTCGAGTGGATCACGGAGTGGACGAAGAAGGTGGAACCGTCGCAGCCGTGACCCGGGCTCAGGCCGGCGCGGAGGACGCCAGCTTGGACTGACGCACCAGTTCCTCCGCCGCCTCGGGATGCAGGGGCGGAGAGAAGTGGAAGCCCTGGCCGTACTGGCAGCCCATGGCCTGCAGCTCGCGAGCCTGCGCCTCGGTTTCGATGCCTTCCGCGATCACGGCGATGCCCAGGCTGCGCGCCAGGCGGATGATGGTACCGATGATCACCTGATGGCGGTCGGCGGTGTTCATCGCCTTGACGAAGCTGCCGTCGATCTTCAACTGGGTGATGGGAAAGCGCGCCAGGTAACTGAGCGACGAATAGCCGATCCCGAAGTCGTCCAGGCACATGCCTACGTTCAGTGATCGCAGCCGGCTGATCGCGCCTTCCGACAGCGTTCCCCGCTCCACCAGCATGCGTTCGGTGAGTTCCAGGTTGATGCGCCGGGAATCGATGCGGACGGTCCGCAGCATCTCATGCAGGCGATCCGGGAAGTCGGGCCGCAGCAGGCTTGCCGGCGAAAGGTTGATGTTCATGCCCAGCCCGGAGCTGAACGGACCCGCTCCGAACCACTTGCGGCACTGCACCAGCGCGCTTTCCAGCATCCAATCGTCAATGGCGACGATCAGGCCGGTTTCCTCGGCCATGCGCATGAATTCCTCGGCGGCCAGCAGCCCGCGAACGGGATGCTGCCAGCGCACCAGGGTTTCGAAGGCGGCCAGCTTGCGCGACTGCAGCACCACGATGGGCTGGTAATGCATCAGGAATTCGCCATGCTGCACCGCCGCGCGGAGGTCGTGTTCGAGCAAGAACGCACTCATCGCGGAGGAGTGCATGCCGTGTTCGAAGACTACGGCGCAGGCGCGGCCCTGCGCCTTGGCGCGGTACATGGCGGCATCGGCGTCGCGCAGCATGGCGATCGAGTCCTGATAGTTCGCGGTGCTGAGCGCGATGCCGATGGAAACGGTGGGATAGACATCCTGCTCCCCCAGCCGAACCGGCGCCTGCACCACTTCGGCGATGCGCGCGGCCACCGAGGTCGCTTCGCCGGCGTCGCGCACCTCTTCGAGCAGGATGGTGAACTCGTCTCCGCCCAGCCGCGCCAGCGTATGCGCCGGGCTCACCGCTCCGCGGAAACGGCGGCCAAGCTCCATCAGCAGTTGATCCCCGATCAGGTGACCCATGCTGTCGTTGATCATCTTGAAGCGATCGAGGTCCAGGAACAGGACCGCGAACTCGCGATGGCGGTCGGCGCGCCAGCGCGCCAGGCGGTGCGCCAGGCGGTCGAGAAACAGCGTCCGGTTCGCCAGCCCGGTCAGCGAATCATGAAGGGCGTCGTGCAGCAACTGCTCCTCGATCAGCTTGCGCCCGGTGATCTCGGTGATCGCGCCGGAGAGCCGCTGCGCCACGCCGGCGGTGTCGCGCGACACCACCGCGCGGCAATGCACCCAACGGTACACTCCATCGGTGTGCCGCACCCGGCATTCCAGCTCCACGCGCGGCGAGAGGCCCGCGATATGGGAGCTGACGCTGCCCCGCAGCCGTTCCGCGTCGTCCGGATGCAGGCGATCGAACCACTCCGCCGAACGCAACTGGCGGACATCCTGCGCCAGACCGTGGATCTCAAACCAGCGGGCCGAGGCGAAAAACTCGTCGCTCGCCAATTCCCATTCCCAGATGCCGTCGTGCGAGCCCTCGATCACCCGGCGGCAGCGGCCGAGCTCCAGGATCTCGCGATCGGATTGCAGGTCCCGGACGCGGGCGATCGCCTCGCGCAGAGTCGCCACCGGCGACACGCCATTTTCCAGGATCAGCACCGGCACGGATCCCATGGCGGCCGCCGCCTGCTGCACGGCGTTTTGAAAGACATGGCCGGAGACATCGGAGTCGACGCACACCGCGTCGATGTTCTCCCCGCTGTGTTCCTCGGGAATCAGAACCTTGCAGCGCAGGTTCTCGGAATCGAGCTGGCGTGACAGAACAGCGACGTTGGCGGGCGAACTGCAGAAGTACAGAACGCGAAAAGCATCCCCGGTGGCGTTCTGAACGGGTTCTTGCATCAAGCCTCGGGTCAATTCCTGCTTCCGGCGAGAATCAAACCACCCTTTTTCCACTCCAAATCCTCCGCTGCCGCCGCACGGGTGGTTGAGGCACAAGAATAACAGAATGTTTCGGGAATTAACAATAGCCCATGGTTCTATGTCCGAATTAAGAGACACTGCCATCCGGACCGCTCCAGCAGCGTTCCGGAAGGCGCTTGCGGCAGATCGGAGAACCCGCTCAGAATGATGCGCTTACCTTTATCAAATGGCAAATCGAGCACGGTCCGGGCAAAATATTCGGATACATTGCATATCACCAGATCAAAGTCGTTGGGAGTCACCGCGTCCGCGCTGCCCTGATAAAGGAATGCGCCCGTGGCCTGCCGGGCGGCTTGCAATGACGGGAAGTCGGTGTCGCACGCGACCACGATGCTCGCGCCGAGCAACTCCGCGGCGCGCGCCAGGATGCCGGACCCGGTGCCGATATCCAGCACTCGATCTCCGGGGCGAACCGCCTCTTCCATTGCTTCCAGGCAAAGCTGGGTGCAGGGATGCACTCCCGTGCCGCTGGCCATGCCGGGGTTGATTTCCAGCCGGAGCCTGCCCGGCGGCGTGGGATCCCGGCGGAACGGCGCGATCACGAACCAGCGCCGCCCGATCTCGAGAGGCGGCCAGGCGTCATAGTTGCTTTGCTCCCAGTCGACCTCCTCGGATGGGAGGATTTCGGGATGCCGGGCCGCGAACTCGCTCAGCAGCGTCTCCGGCCCGGTGGCGGAATCGAAGAACGCCTGCAGGTGCGCCTCGCCTTCCACGATGCCCAGCGTTCCCAGCTCGTGCAGCCGGGCGATCAGCTCCTCGCGATCCGCGGCTTCGGAGTCCAGGAACAGCGAGTACATCCGCTCAGCCCTGCACGCGCTTGCTCTTGCCCGCCCAGAATTGTTCCTTGATCTGAACCTTCTTGATCTTGCCGGTGCCGGTCTTCGGCAGCGGATCGGCCTGGATCACGATTTTGCGCGGCAGCTTGAACTTGCCCAGGCGCTCCTGCAGGAAGTTCATCAGTTCCTCTTCCTGCAAGGGATGATCGGGCTTGGGCACCACGATCGCCACCGGGACCTCGCCCCAGCGCTCGTCCGGCGCGGCTACCACCGCGCACTCGAATACCGCCGGGTGCGCGAAGATCGCCTTCTCCACCTCGATGGAGGAGATGTTCTCGCCGCCGGAGATGATGATCTCCTTCTTGCGATCCACAATGTGGATGTAGCCGTCCTCGTCCCACACCGCCATGTCGCCGGTATGGAACCACGGACCGGTCATCACCGCGGCGGTGGCTTCCGGCTCCTTGAAGTAGCCCTCCATCACGTGATCGCCCATGGCGATCACCTCGCCGATGCTGGTCCCGTCCTTGGGCACGTCCTTCATGTCGAAGTCCACCACGCGGACGGTGACGTTGGGAACCGGCCAGCCTGCCATCGCGTGCCGCCGCAGGCGATCCGCGGCATCCGCATACTGCAAGCCCTTCTCCCGCGACATCGACAGCACCGGCGCCGTTTCGGTCAGGCCGTAGCCGCACAACGCTTCCCCGCCCAGCGCCTTCTCGATCCGGTCGATCAGTTCCGGCGAAGCCGCCGCGCCGCCGATCATGATCTGCCGCAGCGAGCTCAGATCGTAGTTCTTCACGTCCGGCGAGTTGATCAGCGCGTTGGCCATGGTCGGCACCAGGCTCATGTGCGTGGCCTTGTATTTCTGGATGAGACCGAACACGAACAGCGGCTCGAAGCGCCGCACCATCACCTGCGTGATGCCGAGCATGGTGGACGCCTGCGGCCGGCCCCAGCCGTTGGCGTGAAACAGCGGGATGGTGTGCAGATCCACCATCTCGTGCGGCTTCTCCATCAGGGTCGCGACGGAGAGCGCATGCAGGTACAAGGTGCGGTGGGAGTGCGTGACGCCCTTCGGCGTGCCCGTCGATCCGGAGGTGTAGAACAGTTCCGCGATGGACCGCTCATCGTAAGAGAAGATGTCGGCGCGCTCGGCCCGCCCCTGGGCCAGGATCTCTTCATAAGCAAGGTCGGCGTGCGGCGTCCGGTCGTTGATGCAGACCCACTTTTCAACCGACTTGCACTCCGGTTTCAACTGCTCGATGAGCGGCAGGAAGTCGTTTTCGTAGATCAGCATTCGCGCGCCGGAGTGGTTCAGGATGTTGATCAGCTCGGGCGCGGAGAGCCGCACGTTCAGCGGCATCACGATGCCCTTGGCTTGAACGACGCCGTAATAGCCCTCCAGCAACTGGTGATTGTTGAAGCTGAGGTAGGCGACGCGGTCGCCGGGCTGGATGCCGGTTTTGGCCAATCCGGTGGCCAGCCGCTCGCTCCGTTCGGCGAACTGAGCGTAGGTGAATTCCTTCTCGCCGCAGACGACACCGGTCTTGGAGGCGAAGAGATCGACGGCGCGATGCAGGCAGCGGAGCGGGGTAAGTGGGACGAACATGGCTTTAAGTGGCCAGTATATAACAACTTGGAGACTGGGGAGCGGATCCGCTGAGGTTCGGCCGTTTGGGGCGGGTTACCACATTAACCAAGTTTAATCATTGCGGCTTTGACTCATGGGTTTGTAATCCGGTACAAACGACCTAGCAAGTCTGTTGTCGTTCGCAGTTTGCCCGCTTCCGGGATTGGGGAATAACGGATGGGCGGGTATGCAGAATCGAACGTTTGTTGGGGGTCCAAATGAAGAAGTTGCTGCTGGCCAGCATGCTGCTGGTCTTATTCGCTTTTAGCGCACTTGCGCAGACGACGTCCTTAACGGGAACGGTATCCGATCCGTCGGGGAGTGTCATCGCGGGTGCGTCGGTAGATCTGGAAAGCATCGAAACGGGAGCCAAGCGCAACAGCGTCACCAATTCGGGCGGCGTATACACGTTCGCGCAACTGGCCCCGGGAACTTATCGTCTTACGGTTAAGAATCAGGGATTCGCAGCGAAGCAGTTCAATGAAGTCCGGGTGCTGGTGAATCAGCCCGCGACCTTGAACGTGATTCTGGAAGTCGGCGCGGTTACCGAGACGGTCTCGGTGGAAGCGGCGGCGACGCAGATCAACACGGTGGACGCGTCGCTTGGCAACGCCTTCAGCACCAAGCCGATCCTGCAGCTTCCCTTTGAGGCGCGCAATGTGGTCGGTCTGCTGACGCTGCAGCCCGGCGTGACGTTCAACGGCGACATCGACGACTACCGTTCCGGTTCGGTGAACGGCGGGCGCAGCGATCAGGCCAACGTGACGCTGGACGGCGTGGACGTGAACAACCAGCAGACGCGGGCGGCGTTCACCAGCGTGCTGCGCGTGACGCTCGACTCGGTGCAGGAGTTCCGCGTGACCACCACCAACGGCGGCGCGGATCAGGGCCGCACTTCGGGCGCCCAGGTTTCGCTGGTGACGCGGTCGGGAAGCAATGAGCTCCATGGCGCGCTCTACTACTTCCTGCGCAACCGGGCGACCAATGCCAACAGCTTTTTCAACAACTTGTCCGGGCTGCCGCTGGCCAAGCTGAACCGCAACATTTACGGCGGCCGGCTCGGCGGCGCGATCATCAAGAATCGCCTGTTCTATTTCGCGAACTACGAAGGACGCCAGGACCGGTCGGAAGACTCGGCGCTTCGCCTGGTGCCGAGCGCGAACATGCGCAACGGCACGATCAGCTACCTGACGGCGGCGGGAACGGTCAACACGCTGACCGGCGCGGACCTGGCGAACCGCCTGGATCCGCTGCGCATCGGACCCAACGCCGAATCGCTGCGCGTGCTGCGCACCTATCCGCTGCCGAACGACTTCACGCAAGGCGACGGCATCAACATCGCGGGTTACCGTTTCAACGCTCCTATCCGGCTGCGCCAGAACACCTACATCGCGAAGTTCGACTACCGGATCGACGAAGCGGGCAATCACAACGCGTTTGTTCGCGGCAACCTGCAGAATGACAACGAAACGAGGGCGCCGCAGTTCCCCGGACAGGCCCCGAATGACACGGTTCTGGACAACTCCAAGGGTTTGGCGGTGGGCCTGACCAGCGTGCTGCGTCCCAACCTGGTGAATAACTTCCGTTATGGATTCACCCGCCAGGGCGTGGAGTTCACCGGCGTGTCGCGCGCCACCCAGGTCGCCTTCCGCGGGCTGTCGGACCCGTTCGGGCTGAACCGCAGCTTCACGCGCATTACGCCGGTCAACAACTGGACCGACGACATCACGTGGACCAAGGGCAAGCACACCATTCAGGCCGGCGTGAACATCCGGACCATCCGCAACCGCCGCATCAACTACGGAAATTCGTTCTCGACGGCGAGCACGAACGCTTCGTGGCTGACCGGTTCGGGATCGCCGCTGAACACGCCGTTCCCGGACATGCGGAGCACCTTCCGCGTGGCCTGGCGCGATGCCGCGATGGCGGTATTGGGCCTGGTGAGCCAGGGCAACGCGCAGTACAACTACCTGCTGGACGGATCGGTGCAGCCGCAGGGCGCGCCGGTGCTGCGCCAGTTCAACGCGGAAGAATACGAGTTCTACGGCCAGGACACCTGGAAGATCCGGCGGAACGTGACGATCACCTTGGGACTGCGCTACTCGCTGATGCCTCCGATCTATGAGGCCAACGGGTTCCAGACCAGCTCGATCCAGCCGCTGGGCGAGTGGTACAACGACCGTCTGGCGTTCGCCAACGCGGGTCTGCCGCAGAGCCGCGTGACGCCGATCGAGTATGTGCTGGCGGATTCGGCGCAGGGACGCGATCTGTACCCGTTCCACAAGAAGAACTTCTCGCCGCGCTTCTCCATCGCCTGGTCGCCGGAAGGCGACAGCGGTTTCGGACGCGCCTTCTTCGGAGCTCCGGGGCAGACCGTGATTCGCGCCGGCTTCGGCGTGTTTTACGATCTGTTCGGCAGCGGGCTGATCACGTCTCAGGATGCCTCGGCACTGGGTTTGTCGACCAACATCGCCAACCCGGCGGGCGCCTTGAACCTGAGCACGGTCCCGCGCCTGACCAATCTGAACACTATTCCGTCGCAACTGCTGATCGCGGCGCCGCGCGGCGGCTTCCCGCAGCGCCAGCCGAACGTTTTCCAGATCACCAACGGCCTGGACGACAATCTGCTGCCGCCCTACACCATGAACATGAACTTCAGCTACGGCCGCGAGTTCAACAACGGCTTGTTCATCCAGGCCAGCTACGTGGGTCGGCTGTCGCGCCGCACCCTGGTGAGCGAGGATATCGCGCAGCCGACGAACCTGATCGATCCGGCCTCCGGCATCGACTACTTCACGGCGGCCAAGTACCTGGCGAACCTGGTGAACTCGAATACACCGGTGGCCAACGTCCGGCCGAACGCGTTCTGGGAAAATATTTTCCCCGGACTGGCGCGGCCCGGCATCAGCGCCACGCAGGGAGCCTACGAGGTGTACCGCGCGTATGCGCCGGACTACACGTCGGCGTTGTACGACATCGACCTGGCGTGCGATCCGTCCTGCAGCCGCTTCGGTCCCTATGCGCTGTATAACGCGCAGTACTCCTACCTCCGCACGCTCCGCTCCATCGGCTTCGGCAACTACAATGCCGGGCAGTTGACGGTGCGCAAGCGGTGGCGCAATGGCGATCAGGTGGATTTCAACTACACCTACGGCAAGGCGATCGACTACTCGTCGCGCACCGAGTCGGGCCAGAACCAGACCAACGCGGTGATCATCAACACCTGGGCGCGGCGTCAGTTCCGCGCGGTGGCCGACTTCGACACCACGCACATCTTCAACGCCAACGGCGTCTACAACCTGCCCTTCGGCAAGGGACGCAAGTTCGGCTCCGGCGCCGGGCGGGTGGCGGACGCGATCATCGGCGGATGGCAGTTGTCCGGCTTGTGGCGGCAGTCCTCCGGCTTCCCCACCAGCGTCGGCAACGGCCGCTTCTGGCCCACCAACTGGAACATCACCGGTTACGCCACGCAGACCGGTCCAGTGGAAATCGGGACCACCAAGAATGCTCCCGCTCCCACCACGGGCAGCACCAGCGGACCCAACATCTTCCCGGATCCGGCGAAGGCGATCGACGCTTTCGACTACACCCTGCCGGGCGAAGTGGGACTCCGCAACTCGGTTCGCGGCGATGGCGCATTCAACATCGACGCCAGCCTCGCCAAGAGCTTCCGGCTCTGGAGCGAGACTTCGGCCCTCCAGCTCCGCTGGGAGGTCTTCAATGTCACGAACTCCGTTCGTTTCGATCCGCTGTCGATTTCGTTGAACCTCGGCAACATCGGAACGTTCGGCAAGTACACCGGGACGATCGGCAACCCGCGCATCATGCAGTTCGGCGCGCGGATCGATTTTTAGAAGCCGGTTAGCGTCGTTATAGCGAAAAGGACCGCGGGAAACCGCGGTCCTTTCTTTTGCTGCAAACATGTTTCGAATGTTCTAACCACCTGCCCCGCTATTCCGTCATCCGCCCCTCTTTAGGACCCGGCTCGCCCCGCCAACTTTATCCTGGAGCTAACAAATTGCAGCCTCGCAACGGGGCTGCGTGAGGTTGGAGAAAAACGCTCAGGAGGGATAATGCAAATCAGAAAATTGTGCGCGCTCGTTCTGCTGTTTAGCGGGCTTTGCCTGGCTCAGGCAGTGACGCAGGTCAGCGGCGCGCTGACCGATCCCAGCGGCGCGCTGATTCCAGGCGCCACCGTGGTCCTCGAGAATACGGCCACCGGCGCCAGGCGCGAGGTGGTGTCCGATTCGCAGGGACGCTACAGCTTTCCGCAGGTGGCGCCCGGCGCGTACCGCATCACCGCGCGCGCGCAGGGTTTCGGCGACGTCAGCGTCAGCAACGTGCGGCTGCTGGTGAATACGCCGGCGGTCATCGACATCAAATTCGAGAAAGTCGGCGCGGTGTCGGAGACCGTATCCGTCACGGCCGACACCACACAGGTGAACACGCAGGACGCGTCCATCGGGAATGCGATCGGCGACCGGCCGATCCTGCAGCTTCCGTTCGAAGCACGCAACGTAGTGGGACTGCTCTCGCTGCAGCCGGGCGTGTCCTTCATCGGCGAGACGCCCCCCGGCGTGCCCACGGATTACCGTCAGGGCGCCGTCAACGGAGGCAAGAGCGATCAGGCCAACGTCACGCTGGACGGCGTGGACGTGAACGATCAGCAGAACCGCAGCGCGTTCAACAGCGTTCTGCGGGTAACGCTCGACTCCGTGCAGGAGTTCCGCACCATCACCGCGAACGCCAACGCGGACTTCGGCCGCACCAGCGGCGCGCAGGTCAGCCTGGTGACCAAGAGCGGATCCAACAGCATGCATGGCTCGGTGTACTGGTTCCTGCGCAACACGGCGACCAGCGCCAACGACTTCTTCAACAACCAGTCCGGCACGCCGCGCGAAAAGCTGAACCGGAATATCGGGGGCGCGTCCCTCGGCGGTCCGATCAAGAAGAACCGGCTGTTTTACTTCCTGAACTATGAGGGACGCCGCGACCGCAGCGAGAAGAGCGTGGTCCGCGTCGTTCCCACCGCGAACTTCCGCAACGGGCAGTTCGCCTACCAGCGGCGGTCGGGCGGGATCGGGTTCCTCGGCCCGGATGATTTCCGGCGGATCGATCCGCTGGGCATCGGTCAAAGCCCGGGAGTGCTGGCGGTGCTGCGGTCCTATCCGCTGCCCAACGACACCACCACCGGCGATGCCCTGAACACGGCCGGCTTCCGCTTCAACGCCAACGCGCCGGTAGACTTCAACACCTATATCGCCAAGTTCGACTACAACATCGACGAGTCCGCCAAGCATCAGTTGTTCGTGCGCGGCAACCTGCAGAATGACCGTCTGGTGCCGGCGCAGGCCACCTCCTTGCCGCAGTTTCCGGGCGAGCCCGGCAACGACCTGCTGCTGGACAACAGCAAGGGTCTGGCCATCGGCTACACCGGATTGTGGAAGTCCAACCTGGTCAGCACTTTCCGCTATGGCCTGACGCGCCAGGGCACCGACATTCTGGGCATCGCCTCGTCCAACTTTGTCACGTTCCGCAACATCTCTCCGCGTTTCGGGATCAACACCACCCAGAAGCGAATCACGCCGGTGCATCAGTTGAGCCAGGACTTCGCCTGGACGAAGGGCGCCCACTCGATCACCTTCGGCGCCGTCGGCCGCATGATCCAGAACAACGTGATCAGCACCGGGAATTCGTTCTCCAACGGATTGACGAACGCCAATTACCTGCTGGGCAGCGGCCGCGAGTTCGACATCGCGGACGCGGTGATCACCACGCCGTACCGGCGGCAGTTCGCGAACCTGCTCGGACTGGTGACGCAGATCACGGCGAACTACAATTACGACCTGCAGGGCAACCTGCTGCAGCAGGGCACGCCGATCCAGCGCGCCTTCGCCAGCAACGAATTCGAGGCGTACATTCAAGACGTGTGGAAGGTGACCCGCAACCTGACCATCACCGCCGGGCTGCGCTACTCGCTGATGCCGCCGGTGCACGAGGTGGGCGGATTCCAGACCACCCCGATTCCCAACCTGGCGGAGTGGTCGGCGCGGCGCGAGGCGCTCGCCAACGCAGGACTGTCGCAGACCGAAGCGGGGGAAATCAGCTTCGTGCTCGCCGATTCGCCGAACGGACGCAGCCTGTATCCGTTCCACAAGAAGAACTTCGGGCCGCGGCTCGCGCTTGCCTGGTCGCCGGACTCGAAGACCTCCATTCGCGCCGGCTTCGGATTGTTCTACGACCTGTTCGGACAGGGCATTCTTCGCAACGCGAATCAAACCTCGCTGGGACTGAGCAGCCAGTTGCAGCCGCCGCCCACCTTCTCTCCGGTGACGGCGCCGCGTTTCGTCAGCTTCGGCGTACTGCCCTCCGCCGCGCTGCCACCCGCGCCTCCGGGCGGCTTCCCAATCGTCCAGCCGGAGAACTTCGCGATCGCGAATTCCGTGGATGACCGCATCCGGCCACCGTACTCGATGAATCTGAACTTCTCGATGGGACGCGAGTTCGCCGGCGGACTGTTCGGGCAAGTGGCGTACGTCGGGCGCCTGTCGCGGCGATCGCTGCTCCGCAGCGACCTGGCCATGCCCACCAACTTGCGCGATCCGCGTTCCGGCATGACCTACTTCGAGGCGGCGTCGATCCTCACGCGGCTGGCGCGCGCGGGCACGCCGACGGCTCAGGTGGCGCCCGTCGCCTTCTGGGAAAACATGTGGCCCGCGGCGGCCGGCAACGGTCTGACCGCGACCCAGGCCATCTTCCGCCAGATCGCCGCGAACGATCCGGACACCACCACCGCCCTGGTGAACTTCGACCTCGGCTGCGTTCCGGCGTGCAGCCGTCTGGGTCCCGCCGCGATTTTCAACACGCAGTTTTCCTCGCTCGGCACCCAGCAGTCGGTGGGCAACGGCAACTACAACGCGTTGCAGCTCACCGTTCGCAAGCGCTTCTCCCAGGGAGTTCAGTTCGACGTGAACTACACCTGGAGCAAGTCCATCGACCTTGGCTCCACCCCGGAGAACAATATTCTGACCACGAACGGCTCCTCGGTCGCCACTCAGGTGGTCAACTCCTGGGACCGGCGGGCGATGCGCGGCGTTTCCGATTTCGACCAGACGCACATTCTGAGCGCGTTCGTGGTCGCGGAGCTGCCCTTCGGCAAAGGCAAGAAGTTTGGCGGCAACGCCAATTCCTTCCTGAATGCGCTGATCGGCGGCTGGCAAGCGACCGGAATCTGGCGGCAGTCGAGCGGGCTGCCGACGTCCATTTTCGCCCTGGGTGTGTGGCCGACGAACTGGAACATCTCCAGCTTCGCCGTGCAGACGCGCCCCTTCCCCACTCCCGAGACCAACAAGAACGCCCCCTCGGCCGGGTCGGGACCTGCCGGTCCCAACCTGTTCGAGGATCCGGCGTTCGTGTTCAATTCCTATGAGGCGGCCCTGCCGGGCGGCAGCGGCCAGCGCAACGGCGTCCGCGGCGACGGCTTCTTCGGTGTCGACGTGGGCCTGGCTAAGCGCTTCCAGCTGTTTGTCATTCGCGACAACCCGCATACGCTGCAGTTCCGGGTGGAAGGGTTCAACATCACCAACACCGTGAGCTTCGATCCCTTCACGGCGAACGTGGACATCAACAATCCGGCAACGTTCGGTAAGTACACGACGCAGTTGGGCACGCCCCGCGTATTCCAGTTTGCGTTGCGGTACGAATTCTAAGAACGCCGCTTCCGGCATTTGGGGCGGGTCTTCGGACCCGCCTTTTTTGCGTCTGAGCTCGATTTTTAAGCACCTTACAGGCTCTCTTCCTACCGCTTTGTTTCTTTTCCCTGTGGCGAAAGCAGCAATTTTACCCCGCATGTAGCGCCCTTCGCCCCTCGCTTGTTGCCCTCCCGCCGGATTTCGGTTCAGATTGTTCCAGAATCGTCCGTACAGGGTTTACAGGACAGGGGGTTTTATGAAGTCTTTCTCTTCCGCCGCGCTGCGTCTGCTTTGCGGCGCGACTCTATTGCTGCCGACGCTATCCGCGCAGGATGCGACCGGCAGAATCGTTGGCGGCATTCAGGACCCGCAGGGAGCGGTAATCGCGGGCGCCAAAGTCACCGTCACCAACGTCGCCACCAACCTGATAAATACCGTCTCCACGGCGCAGGACGGCAGCTTCCAGATTCTGCTGTTGCCCATCGGCTCCTACACGCTGACGGTGGAGGCGCCGGGCTTCCGCAAGCTGGTGACGCCCGCCTTCAAGATCGAGATCAACCAGAGCCAGCGCTTCGACCTGAAGCTGGAGCTCGGCCAGACCACCGAGACCATTCAGGTGGAAGCCACGCCCAGCGGCGTGGAAACCGTCAACGCCACCATCGGCCAATCGGTCACCGAGCATCCGATCCGCAACCTGCCGCTGAACGGGCGGAACGTCCTCGGCCTGGCGCTGCTGCAGCCGGGAGTTACCGACGCCCGGCCGCTTTCGGGCTCGGCCGGAGGATTCAACATCGCCGGCAACCGCTCCGACTCGGTCACGTTCCTGGTGGACGGCGGGATGAACAACAACCTGCTGTCCAACGGCGTGGTGTTCAACCCCAACCCGGATACCATCGCCGAGTTCCGCGTCCTGACTTCCAACTTCACGGCGGAGTTCGGCCGCAACGGCGGCGGCATCGTCAGCGTGGTCACTAAGTCCGGCACCAACCAGCTCCACGGCAGCGCTTTCGACTTTGTCCGCAATGAGGCGTTCAACGCCAACCGCTTCTTCAACAACGCCCAGGGATTGCCCAAGGAGCTGTTCAAGCGGCATCAGTTCGGGGCCACGATCGGCGGTCCGGTCACCATCCCCAAGATTGTGAACGGCAAGGACAAGCTGTTCTTCTTCTTCGGCTGGCAGAGCCAGCGGCAGCGGCGGCTGCAGTCCAACCCGGAGGTGGTGACGTTCACCCCGGCGGAGCTGCGGGGCGATTTCTCGCAGAGCGGTCCGGGACGGACGCCGGACGCGGGTGTGGCGGCGTTCCTCCGCGCCAATCCCTACTTCCAGTCCAATCCGGCGATGGCTTCGCAGGCGATCATCGATCCGTCGCGATTCTCCACCCCGGCGCGCAACTACATCGCGGCCGGCATGATTCCGGTGTCGGCCACCGGATCGGTGGTCCCGCAGGGCGCGGGCAAGGTGGATCTGGACGAGTACACGGGCAAGGTGGATTGGAACGCCAGCCAGAAGGACCGCTTCTCGGTGACCCTGGGCTGGCAGGATAACACCACGCTGACGCCCTTCTCCTTCGCCTCCGACGCCGGCCTGTTCCCGCGCGTATCGCTGCTTCCCAACCGCTTCGGCAGCGTTGCCTATACCCGGACGTTCTCGCCGAATGTGGTGAACGATTTCCGCTTCACCGCGCAGCGCGGCAGCACGGATCAGAATAACCCGGCGGTGAAGCGTCCGGGGCCGTCGGAACTGGGCATCGCCGTCACTCCGGACCGCGTGTCCGGTCCCCCGATCCTCGCCTTCAACGGACTCACGGTCGGCTTCAACAACAACGGCCCGGCGCAGCTCATCAACAACACGTTCATCTATCAGGACACCTTGTCCTGGACCCGCGGACGGCACACGTTCCGCATGGGCGGCTTCCTGGCCGCGTTCCAGAACAACACGCAGTACGACTTCTTCGTGAACGGGATCTTCTTCTTCTCCGGCCCGGCCACCAATGGCGGCATCGCCTCCGGCAACGATCGCGCGGATTTCCTGTTCGGCCTGCCGGACTTCTACCGCCAGTTCCCATCCGCGCCATCGAATATTCGCTCCAAGAATGTTTCGGGCTTTTTCCAGGATGAATGGCGGGTGACGCGCAATCTGGTGCTGACGCTTGGCGTCCGGTACGAGTACTCGCAACCCAAGTTCGACCTGCAGGGCCGCAGCTTCTCGACCGTGTTCGGCGAGCAGTCGCAGGTGTTCACGCGCGCCCCCCGCGGCCTGGTGTTCCCCGGCGATGCGGCGGCCCCCCGCGGCGCCAACTTCGCCGACAAGAACGACTGGGCGCCGCGCTTCGGCTTCGCCTATTCGCCCAGCGGCAAGATGTCGGTCCGCGGCGGATTCGGCGTGTTCCACGACATCCTGAAAGGCGAGGACAACCTGCAGTTCAACGGGCAGGCGCCGTTCTTCGCGGTCTCGAACCTGGTGCTGAACCCTCCCGCGCAGATCACTTCGGAACCAGCGAACTTCCGGAACCCGTTTGTCGCGGCGGGACTCCCCAATCCCTTCCCCTCGCGGCCCACGCCGCGCGACATCGACTTCGACGACGCCGGCTTCCTGCCGGTGGGCGACGGCGGCGTGTTCTTCGTCAATCCCAACCTGCGGACGCCGTACGTGATGCACTACAACCTCTCGGTGCAGCGCGAGCTGTGGTCCAAGCTGGTGGCGGAAGTCGCCTTCGTCGGCAGCCAGGGCCGCAAGCTGACTGCACTGCAGGACGCCAATCCGTTCGTTCCCGGCACCACGAGCCGTCTCTACAACACCCAGACGGGGGTCCCCAACAACACCTTCAGCTACCTGGATACATTCCAGAACGCGGTGACCTCGAACTACAACTCCATGCAGGCGTCCCTGACGCGCCGCATGGCGGATTCGCCCATCGGCTCGGCGTTCTTCACCCTGGCTTACACCTGGGGCAAGTCGATCGACAACGCCAGCGGATTCCGGGAGCGGAACTCGGCGGTTCCCGCTTATGAGCCCGGCCGCTTCCGCGCCGTGTCCGACTTCGACGTCACCCACCGGGTCGCGTTCTCGGGCGGCTGGAACCTTCCCTTCGATCGCATGTGGAAGTCCGGACCGAAGAACCTGGTTTCCGGCTGGTCCCTGTTCCCCATCGTTTCCTGGCGCACCGGATTCCCGCTGGATGTCGGCGCATTCAGCGCGGCGTCGCGCACCCAGACCCGTCCCGGACCTTCGGGCTCGGGCGATGTTCACCTGGTCCGCGCCAACCTGGTGGCGCCCATCCAGTTCTTCGACGTCCCGCAACAGCGGACCATCAACGGGCGGACCGGATGGTACTACTTCGATCCCACTTCCTTTTCCACGGCCGGTCTTTCCGCCAGCAGCACCGCGGCGGCTCTGAATCCGGCCTTGGCGAACTGGGGCACGCTGGGCCGCAATGCCTTCCGCGATCCCAACCGCTTCAATTTCGACATGACGGTCTCGAAGACGCTGGCGTTCGGCGAGCACATGCGCCTGGAACTCCGCGGCGAGGCCTTCAATCTGTTCAACAGCCTGCAGTTGACTCCGTCCGGCAACACGACGAACATCAACAACCGGCTGTTCGGGCAGATTTCCTCCAGCTTCGATCCGCGAATCCTCCAACTCGCGGCTCGTTTTTCGTTCTGACCCTCCTCGGAGCGAGACCGAAAAGGGCGGGATCCCCTGTTCCCGCCCTTTTTTGCGTTTACACTAAAAGCTTGCATGTCGTCTCCCGTACGCGTCGAGCTGGATACCCAGCGCAAGATCCGCTCCCGCAATAAGCTCTACTATCGCTTCAACCACTGGCCCATCTGGATCGGAGTCTACTTCCTGGTCCCCGGTCCGCTGATCTTCGATCTGTTCAACCAGGGATTCGATTGGCGCATCGGGGCATGGCTGGGCGCGGTCCTGCTGGGGACCGGGATCGCGGGACTGTTCGCGCAGCTTCCGGGATGCGAAGCCCAGCCCTATATCATCCGCTTCACCGAGGACAAGCCCAACCCGCTGTACCGGCGCATCTGCTACACCTTCGCCTGGGGCGCGGTGCTGGGATTCGGCCTGCTGAATCTGGCCGGCCTGGCGGTGGCCGCGTTCACCGGCAAGTGGTACATGAAGCAGATCTACCAGTACGGATATTTCCCGCTGGTGGGCCTGGTATGGGTGCTGGGATTCCTCAAGATTCTGCCTCGGGTGCGAGCCTCCACCAGGGGCGAGGGTCACGAGCGGCGCTATTTCTACGGCTCGGTGTGGGCCGTGTGCGCGGCGCAACCCGTGGGGCTGGTGCTGTGGAAGCTGCTGCCCCAGAATCCGCTGACCAATTGGATCAAGCTGCTGGCCTTCGTGGGCGTGCTCGCGTTCATGGGCTATCTGGCGTATCGCGGCCTGCTGCCGCGGACGCAGGTGATCAAGCCGGGCGAGCTCGCCGTCTCCGATTAGCAACCCTCCTGTAATCGTTCAGTCAGAATCGCCTGCTAGTCTATTCGGAATCATCGCGGCCGTCCCCCATGGCGGGGCCGGTCCTTCAAGGAGACAAATTGTTGAGACGGGCTGGCTTGCTTGGCTGTATTTCCATTGCGTTGTACGCTCAGGATCCGACGCTGACGCCGCTGGGGACGTTCCGCACCGGGATCTACAATCAAGGCGCCGCCGAGATCGTGGCCCACGATCCGCAAACGCAGCGGCTGTTCGTGGTCAACGGCGCCGACCGGACCATCGACATCCTGGACGCGCGAAACCCGCGCGAGCCGGGTCGCATTTCGCAGGTGCGTATTCCGGCGGAATGGGGCGTCGCGGCTAACAGCGTGGCGGTGAAGAATGGCATTGTCGCGGTGGCCGTGGAGGCCATGCCGAAGACGGATGCGGGCTCGGTGATCTTCCTCAACGCCGACGGCGTGTTCCAGAAGGGAGTGAAGGTGGGCGCGCTTCCCGACATGATCACCTTCACCCCGGACGGACGCCGCGTGCTCACCGCCAACGAGGGCGAGCCGAACGACGAGTACACAATCGACCCCGAGGGCACGATCAGCATCATCGACATCTCCGGCGGCATCGCGAATCTGACGCAGGCCAACGTCCGCACCGCAAACTTCCAGTCCTTCACCACGCAGAACCTTCCCGCCGGGGTCCGGGTGTTCGGCCCGCGGGCGACGCCGGCCCAGGATTTCGAGCCTGAGTACATTGCCGTGTCGCCGGATTCGCGGACCGCTTGGGTAACGCTGCAGGAGAACAACGCCATCGCGGTGATCGATATCGAGAATGCGCGCGTGACGCGCGTCGCGCCGCTGGGCCTGAAGGAGCACTGGCGGCAGGAGAACACGATGGATGCCAGCGACCGCGACGGCCGCGTTGCCTTGCGCACCTGGACCGTGTGGGGCATGTACCAGCCAGACGCGATCGCCACCTACGTGGACCCGCGGGGACAGGTGTTCCTGCTGACCGCCAATGAGGGAGACGCCCGCGACTATCCGGGCTTCTCCGAAGTTCGCCCGGTGGCCAGCGTGCGGCTGGATCCGGCGCTTTACCCCAACCCCACGGAACTGCAGCAGGCCTCCGAACTCGGGCGGCTGAACGTGACCACCGCGACGGGCGACACCGACGGCGACGGCGACATCGACTTCCTGCACGTCTTCGGCGCGCGCTCCTTCTCGGTCTGGAACGCCAACCTGGATCTGGTGTTCGACAGCGCCAATCACTTCGAAATCATCAACGACGTGAACCTCCGCCCCGCGTTCAACGTGTCGAACAGCAATAACACGTTCGACGATCGCAGCGACGACAAGGGACCGGAGCCGGAGGGGGTCACGGTGGGTTCGGTGCGTGGCGTTCCCTACGCCTTCATCATCAATGAGCGCACCGGCAACATCCTGATCTACGACCTGGTGGATCCCACCAATCCACGCTATATCGGCCAGTGGTGGAACCGAAATCCGTTCGCGCCCACCAATACGGCGGCAGCGGGCGACCTGGGGCCGGAGGGCATTATCTTCATTTCCGAGGCCGATTCGCCCAACGGCCGGCCGATGCTGGTGGTGGCCAACGAGGTCAGCGGCACGGTCACCTTGTGGCAGATCAACTAGGTTGACATCGGGGACCCGCGCGAGGATGATGGGTCATCGCGTTCATGCGGTCCCAACCTCGCAAGCTGGCTTATCAGACGCTGCTCGACTACGCTCTGAAACTGCTGACGGGGCGCGCGCTGTCGATCGGCGAATTGCGCGAGAAACTGCGCCGGCGCGCGGCGGAGCCGGGCGACGTGGACACCGTGCTCGCCAAGCTCAAGGAAGCCGGATACCTGAGCGACGAACGCTTCGCCGAATCCTTCGCCGCCGCGCGGCTGGAGAATCAGGGCTTCGGGAAGATGCGGGTGCTGCGCGACCTGCGGGCGCGCCGCGTCGCGCCGGGACTGGCCGAGCAGACCGTGAAGCAGGTCTTCGACGGCTCCGATGAAACCGCGCTGATCGAGGCGTTCCTCGCGCGCAAGTATCGCGGCAAGGATCTCGGCGTGCTGCTCAAGGACGAACGGCAGTTGATGTCCGCGTTCCGCAAGCTGCGCATGGCGGGTTTTGGCGCGGGCAACGCGATCGGCGTGCTGAAGCGTTATGCGGCGCAGGCGGAGCAGATCGAGGAGCTGGAGGAGCCGGAACCGCCCGGCGGCGGCTCGGAGTAAGCATCTCAGCCGCTTCCCAGGGCCGCGCTTTCCTTTTCCAGCTCGCGCCGGAACCTCGCGTCATGCGCGCGGCTGCTGACCTCGCGCAGGCTTTCGCGCAACCGCCGCTCCACCTGCCAGTGACCTTTAGCCGCCTCCCGCAGGTGACGGTACGCGGCCTCTACCATTTCGGAATATTCATAGGGGCGGGCCACCACCCGAACCGCGCCCTTGGAATCGCGTCGAGCACGGTCCGGCAGCTGCCGCCCGGCGAGCCGGCACATCGCCGCCGTGATCCGGTCCACGCACACGATCGCGGTGAAGGGATCGTTGATTCCCGGCGATAAGGCGCGGACCCCCACCTCCGCCACCTGCAGCAGCGCGAACTCGGCATCCTGCAGCGTAGTTCGCGCTCTCCCGGTAGTGAAGGAGCGGGCGATGCGGCCCGCCCCGGCTTCATCGACGGCGGGCCACACCAGCGCGAGCCGCGCGCCCGGGATCATGAAGTCGCCGGGGCGCAACAGCAGTTCAATAACCAGGTTGCCCTTCTCCGCTTGCTCCATGAGGGCGGCCTCGTCCACGTCTTGAATGTAACCTTCGCCTTGGGCAAGCACCTCGGCAGGCGTGCCGGTCAGCACCGGCTCTGACGCGCTCCCGCCGGCTCCGATCCGCTCCGGGAACAGCTTGTCGAAGGCGTGATTCAGCTCGTGCGCGGCCGCTTGAAGCACGTGCGAGACCTGAATCGACTCGGAGACGTGATGGATGAAGTAGATCAGAACGCCCAGGCTGATCACCGCCAGCACCACGCCGCCGGTCACCGAGATTTCGGGAACGAAGGCAGTGTTATCGCCGCCGCGCACCGCCCGCAGCACCAGGATGCAATACAGAAAGGTCGAGGTGAACGTGCCCAGCACTACCTGATTGCCGGTGTCGCGCATGAAATTGCGCAGCAGCCGGGGACCGAACTGTCCCGAAGCGAGCGACAGCGCGGCCACCGTGATGGAGAAGGTGGTGCCCGCCACCGTGATCACCGAGCCGGCGATGGTGGAGAGTACGCCGCGCGCTCCTTCCGCTCCTCCGGCATAAATTAGACTTGTCTTCGCCAGCCATTCCTGCAAGGGCGAGCGGTCTAGGTACAGGAACAGGTAGGACAGCGCCACCGCGGCGCAGGCCATCACGCTGGGCAGGAACCAGAAGCTGGACATCAGCTTCTCCCGCAGCCGGTTGAACCAGGCTTTCATGCCGCACGTAGGACGCGGAATCGCGCCGTTGTGCTTCCACGGCCGGCGATCACAGCCGGATCGCGGCTGGATTTGCCGTTGTTCCAGCCACTTAGGTCCGCGACGGCGGGTCGCGCCGCGGCTCGTGTGCGATAAAGAACCCGAAGCGCGACGGGCTGGCCAGCCTGCTTCTTAAGCCGGGATCGGTCCCGCAATGAAAAGCAACTACGGCCGCCTGACCTCCCGGAAGCGGGAGGCCGGCGGCCTTCTGAATCGCGATTTCGCGGATGCGCCTCAGGCACACGTGTGCCTGCCCGGCGGGTGGAATTAGAACTTGACCTTCGGCACTTCGCGCGCCGCTCCCTCTGCCCGAAAATACGCATCGTTGCGTGAGAAGCCGAATAGCCCCGCCGCGATATTCTTGGGGAACAGGTCGATGTTGGTGTTGTAGCGCTGCACCGCCTCGTTGTACTTGCGCCGTTCCTGGGCGATGCGGTTCTCGGTGCCCGCCAACTCGTCCTGCAGCCGCAGGAAATTCTCGTTGGACTTGAGCTGCGGATAATTCTCGACCACAACGAGCAGCCGGCTGAGGGCGGAGTCCAATTGGTTGTTGGCGGCGATGCGCTCCTGCGGCGTGCGCCCGGAGACCAGCGCCGAACGGGCGTCGGCCACCGCCTGGATCACCGCTTTTTCCTGAGCGGCGAAACCCTTCACGGTCTCCACCAGGTTGGGGATCAGGTCCGCGCGGCGCTGCAGCGCGACATCCACCTGGGACCACGCGCCGTTGATGGCCTCGCGGTCCGTCACCAGCTCGTTGCGAGCGCCGATCAGCGGCCCGCCCACCAGCAGCGCCAGCAGGACCAGCGCGCCCACCACGATCAGGATTGTCTTCATCGAATGGCTCTCTCTCTGCCTAGCTCTTCCAATTGTCCACAAAATCTACCATAGCCCGGACTTGCGCCAGATAATCGGCGAACAAGGTCCGCGGCTCCACCGTTTCCGGCGCGACCACACCCTCGCGGATGTCCAGCAGCGTGTCGAACGAAGCGGGCCGGATGACGCCGGCCTCGGCCAGATCCCGCACCACCTGGCGCTTCCGCCAGTGCGCTTGCCGGCCGGTCAGCAGGAGCACGTGCCGGCCCAGCACGCAGAACGTGGACACGGAGTCGAGGCACAGGTCCAGCAGTTCCGGCTCATGCGACAGGATCGCCGCCGCGCGCTGCCGCAGCCGCAGCAGCTTGGCGCGCAGCTCATGCTCCACTTCGGCGCGATAGTACACGCCGTCGACTTCGATGCCTTCCACCAGATCCACGCCGTACAGGACGCGGCGCCGCTCCTTCATGTCGCGAAACTCCACGGCGAAGGCGTCCGCGGATTTTGCCACCTCGCGTTCGGTCATCAGCAGCGGCCAGGGATTGCCCTGCTCCCGCCACCAGCGGAACACGATCTCCGCCTCCTCCAGTTCGCGCAGGCCGATCTCCTTCAGCACGCACAGGATGTTCAGGTCCGAATACTTGCCGTCGTAATCCTCGGCGGCGGCAGATCCGTACAGGATCACGGAGACGAGCGTTCCGGGATAATGCCGCTCCAGCTTGCCGGTAAGTTGCGTGAGTGGATCCATGAGTGCCTCTACCAGTTCGAGCTCGCGCCGCCGCCGCCGGAGGCGCCACCGCCGAATCCTCCAAAGCCTCCGCCGGAGGAGCCGCCGAATCCTCCGCCGCCCCAGCCTCCGCCGCCGCCCCAGCCGGGACCGGGCAGGATCACCGGGAATGGCAGTCCAGATCGGCGGCGCAACCCTCGCCCGCCTCCTCCGCCGCCCCGGAACAGAAACAGCAGGGCCAGGATGCCGAAAACAATCAGCGGCAAGGGAATGGACGTTCCCCGGGGAGCGGGTGTTCCCCTGCGTTCCTCCACCTCGCCGGGACGCTGCGCGAGAATCCGCTCGGAAATCTGCTGCGCGGCGGAAAACGCCGCCGCTCCGTAATCGCCGGCGCGGAGCGCGGGACGCAGGCTGCGCAGGATCGCGCCGGTGGCGCCATCGGTCAGGATCGGCTCCAGACCGTAGCCGTTCTCGATCCGGCTGCGGCGATCCTCAATCGCGAACAGGACCAGCGCGCCCTCGTCCTTGCCCTTCTTTCCGATTCCCCACTGGTTGTAGAGCTTGTTGGCGACATCCTCGATCGAGTCGCCTTCGAGCGAGCGGATGGTCACTACCGCGACCTGGGCTCCGGTGGTCTGCTCCAGCTTCGCCAGCGATTCTTCGATGCGCGGCTTCCAGCGGGCGTCCACCACGTTGGCGAAGTCGCTGACATACCCTTGCGGCTTGAGCTTGGTGACGTCAACAGCCAGCAGCGGTAGCGCTGCCGCGATGAGCAATGCCTGCCGCATGATCCGCTTCGATGGTAGCAGTTTAAGCCCGCGCCAGATCCTCGCGCCGCAGCCGGAAGTCGTCCAGCGGACCCAGCATCGCCAGCGTCATGCGCTCCACATTGAAGAACTGCCCCGCCAGGCGGCGGACTTCCTCGGCTTCCACGTTCTCGATGCTGTCCAGCATCTCGTCGATCGACAGGAAGCGCTGGAAGTACATCTGCTGCCGGGCGAGGTTGCCCATGCGGCTGGAAGTGGACTCCAGCCCGAGCACGAAGGAACCCTTCAGATGATCCTTAGCGCGGCGGAGCTCATCGGCCGACACCGGCTTGTCCTGCAGCTCGCGCAGCTCGCGAACGATCGACTCCACCACGCGCCGCGCGCTCTTGAGCGATGTTCCGGCGTAGATGGCCATGCAGCCGGCGTCGCGATACAGATTCAGTTCGCTGAAGACGGCGTAACACAGGCCCTGCTGCTCGCGAATCTTCTGGAACAGCCGCGAGCTCATGCCGCCGCCCAGAATCGTATTCAGCAGATAACTGGCGTAGCGATCCTTATGCGGCATCGGCAGCGCGGGAACGCCGAGGTACAAGTGGACCTGTTCGAGCGATTTCTTGGACCGGAACACAAACTGCGCGTTCGGCTCCGGCGGCTCCGGCGCGGGATTCCGCTTGCGCCGCTTCAGGCCGGCGAAGTGATCGGAAGCCAGTTGCACCAGCTTCTTGTGCTTCAGGCTGCCGGCGGCGGTGATCAGGATGTTCGCGGGCGAATACGCCTGCCGGTGGAAATCGAACAGCTTGTCGCGATCGAAGCTGCGCACCGTGCGGCGCGTGCCCAGGATCGGGCGGCCCAGGGCATGCCCCTTCCAGAAGGTGCGCGAGAACATCTCGTGCAGCATCGATTCCGGGCTGTCGGATTCCATCTTCAGCTCTTCCAGAATCACGCCCTTCTCGCGCTCGATGTCCTCGGGGCGGAACACCGGATTCAGCACCAGGTCGGAGATGATGTCGAAGGCGATCGGAACATGCTCGTCCAGCACCTTGCAATTGAAGCTGACCAGTTCCTTGGATGTGAACGCGTCCAGGCCGCCGCCGATCGAATCCGCGGCTCGCGCAATCTGCTCCGCCGAGCGCTTCTTGGTGCCCTTGAAGACCATATGCTCGGTGAAGTGCGTAATTCCGGATTCTTCCGCGGTCTCGCGGCGGCTGCCGCTGGCGATCCAGATGCCCACGGAAACGCTACGGACATGAGGCATTTGTTCGGTGATCACGCGCACTCCGTTCGGGAGCGTCGCGGTCTCTATCGATCTGGACTGCAGCGCGCGGGGGACAGTGAATGCCACGTTTCATTGTACCCCGATCCGATCTATCGAAAACTCGCGGATTCCCTTGGTACAATGGGGGAAATGGCGCAAAGTCTTGTAGGAATGGAACTTGCGGACATCCAGGCGGCTCTGCCGCAGGGTGTCGCAGGATACCGCGCGCGCCAGATTTACGACGCCGTGTACCGCCAGCGCAGAACCGATTGGACCGCGATCTCCACCCTGCCGGCGGCGCTGCGGTCGGATCTTGCCACCAGGCTGCGGATCGGGTTGCCGGCACAGGACACCCAGTACCTTTCAAGTGATGGTACCAGGCGATACCTGTTGCGCCTGGAGGACGGGCAGACGGTGGAAACCGTCCTGATGCCGGAGGAGGCTCGCAACACGGCCTGTATTTCGAGCCAGGTGGGCTGCCCCGTGAACTGCCAGTTCTGCCTGACGGCGCTGATGGGTTTGGAGCGCAACCTCACCGCCGGCGAAATCGTGGGCCAGGTGCTGTTCCTGTGCGCGGCGAACGCCCTGGAGGCGAACTCGGACCGGCTGAATATCGTCATGATGGGCCAGGGCGAGCCGCTGCTGAACCTGCCCAACGTGATCAAAGCCACCCGCATCCTGACCGACGCGGAGGGCATGGCGATTTCGCCCCGGCGCATTACGTTGTCCACTTCCGGAATCATCCCCAAGATCGAGGAACTCGGCCGCGAGCCGGTCCGGCCGAAGCTGGCGATCTCGCTGAACGCGTCGCACCAGGAACAGCGCGAGGAATTGATGCCGATCACCCGCAAGTGGCGCTTAAGCGATCTGATGGACGCCTGCCGCGCCTACCCCCTGCGCCCTTGGGAAAAGCTGACTTTCGAGTACGTTCTGCTGAAAGATGTGAACGACACCGACGCCGACGCCCGCCGGGTGGTAAAGCTGCTGGCGAACCTGAACTGCAAGGTTAACCTGATCGCGCTGAATCCGGGTCCGGGCATTCCGTTCGGGACGCCGGAGCGCGCCCGGGTGGAGTCGTTCCAGGCGATCGTGCGCCGCGCCGTGCCCTGTTTCGTGCGCAAACCGAGGGGTCGCGACATCTTCGCCGCCTGCGGCCAGCTTAAGAAGATGGAAAGCGACGGCCTGGTGCGGTTGTCTTAAAATGCGGTGGTATTCTGAAGTTGTCCAGGAAGTTGTTCGATAGAAAGGGAGGTACACGATGGAGGACGACAACAGGCTGTCTTACTTCTTCTTAGGTTTGGGAGTTGGGGTAGCCCTGGGAGTGTTGTTTGCGCCGCAGGCGGGTTCGGAAACCCGGGAACTGATCCGCAGCAAGACAGACGAGGGACGGGACTACCTCCGGCGGCGTGGCCAGGAGATTCGTGATTCCGCCGAGGAAGCGGTGGAGCGCGGCAAGTCCGCGATTCAGCGCCAGAAGGAGCAGTTGTCGGCGGCGGTGGACGCAGGCAAGTCGGCGTATCGCGAATCGCGAACCGCCGGTTCGGATGTTTAGGTAGATAAAGATCGAACGGGGCCTCCGGCCGCGCGCCGGAGGCCGCCGTCACCCTCGAGGATCGGGACGGTAAGCTGACATGGACCAAGGCACGCTTCTCACAACAATGACGATCTTCGTGATCGTGGCCGCCGTGGCGCTGGTGATCCAGGCTGGCATGCTGGTGGGGATGTACATCTCCTTTAAGCAGATGCGTGAGAAGCTGACGGCCATGCAACCGGGCATCGAGAACCTGGTGAAGAATTCCACGCTGGCGGTGGAGCAGAGCCGCAAGCAGATTCTGGAAGTCACCACCCGCGCCAATGAGGTGCTGGACATCAGCAAGCGGCAGCTTCTGGTGGTGGAAGGCGTGCTGAATGATGCCTCGGGCCGCGCCCGCGTGCAGTTGGAGCGCGCCGAGCTGATCATCGACGACACGCTGGGCCGCGTTCATGAGACCGTCGCGTTGGTGCACCGCGGCGTCCTGAAGCCGCTGCGCGAGATCAACGCGCTGTCCGCCGGCGTGCGCGGATTCTTCGAGTTCCTGAGAGGCGGGCGGCCCAGCGTCGCGCAAGTCACGCAGGACGAAGAGATGTTCATCTGATTCGCCCCACGACGTTCGCGCCGTCACGCTGATCCCGATACACTGGTGTGGTGAAGTTTCTTTGGCCCGCACTGGGGGCAGTTCTGCTCGCTTGGCAGGCTCCCGACCCGCAACCGCTCCAACCTTCCTCCATCACCCGCCAGTTGCGCGAGGGCAAGCTGGACGCAACCGCCTGCTACCGCGTCCGGGAGCTCACGCTGGTGAAGGAGGATGTCCGCATCTTCCTCACCGACGGCTACCTGATCTTCGCCCATCCGCTGAACGGCAAGCGTCTGAGCGCCATGTTCTCGGCCGAGACGGAGGGCGGCGACGGTGAGATTCTGATGCTGCCGCCGCATCGCGGAGAACGGCGGTCACTTGCCTCATTCACCAAGTCGCCGAATCTGAGCGAGCACATCTCCTCGGCGCTGATGATCTTCACCGACGACACCGCCGCCGCGCTGCTGGCCGAGATCGAGCGGACCGGCGCGAAGCGCAGCGAGGAGATGGGCGTGCTGCTGAGCGACCGCTGGTCGGAGACGGTGCGCAACATCCAGGCCAGCTTCGAGGTCCGGCTGCTCGAAGACCTGCTGGACGGCGCGCAGCCCGGCTTCTTCTTCATGGCCGCGGCCGGCAAGACGCTCGGCAACTTCGACATCTTCCTCGACCCCCGGGCGCGCGAGCAGGTGGTGGCGGGCCAGTTGACGCAGCGCAACAACCGCACGCTGTACGACATCTGGACCAGCTTCGAATCGCGGTCCGTGCGCAAGGGCGCGCCGCCGGTGCTGCCGTCATTGTTCCGGACGGAGGCCATCCGCATCGACGCCGAGTTGCTTCCGGATCTGCGCATTCGCGCGGTGACGCGTTCTTCCATCCAGACGCTGGACAAGCCGGTGCGCGCGGTGGCGCTGGAGATCTCGCGGCGCATGAAGTTGACCGAAGCTCGCGTGAACGGGGAGCCGGCGCAGATCTTCCTGCGCGAATCCCTGCGCGGAACCGCGTTGCGCGGCGGCGACAGCGAAACGTTCCTCGTGGTGCCGGCGCGGGAACTGCCGGCGGGTGCGCGCGCCGAAGTGGAGATCCGGCATGAAGGCAACGTGATCGGCATGGCCGGCAACAACGTGTACTTCGTCGGCTCCCGGGCCACCTGGTATCCGCACCGGATTGGCGAATTTGTGATGCACGACGTCACCTTCCGTTATCCAAAGGCGCTAAGCCTGGCGATCGCGGGCGAGATCGTGGACGACCAGACGGAGGGCGAGCGGCGGATCACCAGAACGGTGACGCGGACGCCGGTGCGGGCCGCCGGGTTCAATCTCGGCAACTATGAGAAAGCCAAGTCCGTGCGCGGCGGCCTCACCGTGGAGGTATTCGGAAATCGAGCGGTGGAAACCGCGCTCAGCCGCCCTCCGGCGGTGGTTTTCGCACCGCCCACGATCGGGGGGCTGCCGCCCCGGCGGTCCCCGGAATTGATGGCTTCGCCGAGCCTGCCGCCCGATCCGACCGCCCGCCTCCGCGCCATCGCCGAGGACGTCGCGAGCACGCTGGAATTTCTAACCGAACGATTTGGGCCGCCGCCGGCGGCCACGCTGCGCGTGTCGCCGATCCCGGGCACGTTCGGGCAGGGCTTTCCGGGTCTGTTGTACCTCTCCACGATCGCCTATCTGGACCCTAGCCAGCGGCCGGCGGCGCTGCGATCGCCGGACCTGCAGTTATTCTTCTCCGAATTGCTGGAAGAGCACGAGACCGCGCATCAATGGTTCGGCAACCTGGTGATCGCCGCGGGCTATCAGGACGAATGGCTGATGGAATCGCTGGCGAATTACGCGGCGCTGATGTTCCTGGAAAAGAAACGCGGCCCGCGGGCCGTGGAATCCGTGCTGGAGGACTATCGCAAGCGGCTGCTGCGGAAGGGCGACGGCGGCGCGACCGTGGAGTCGGCCGGACCCATCGTGTGGGGCGTCCGCCTGACCTCCATGACGCCCGAGGCGTGGCGCGCCATCACTTACGAAAAGGGCTCGTGGATTATCCACATGCTGCGCTACCGCATGGGCGACGAGTCGTTCCGGGCGATGCTGGCGGAATTGCTGAAGCGCTACAGGCTGCAGCCGATCACCACCGAGCAGTTCCGCAAGCTGGCGGCGGGCTTCCTGCCTGCCAAGTCGCGCGATCCGCGGTTGGAAGAGTTCTTCGAAGCCTGGGTGTACGGCACCGGGGTTCCGTCCCTGGCGCTGAATCATTCGCTGAAGCCGCGCGGCAAGGAGTTCCGGCTGACCGGGACGCTTTCCCAGACCCAGGTGGACGAGGATTTCAGCGTGGACGTGCCGATCGAAATCCAGTTCGCGCGCGGCGCTCCGATGGTGCACTGGGTGCGCAGCTCCACCGATCCGGTGAACTTCGCGGTCACACTGCCGCAGCGGCCCGTCCGGGTGACGCTGTCGCCCGGCAACGCGATTCTGGCGCAGAAACGGTAGCGGCTACCGCGGCGGAATGCTCTTGCGCAGGAACTCCGCCGCATCCTGCTTCAACTGCAGCAGCGACGGCTTGTGGATGTACATCATGTGTCCGGCTTCGTAGTACTTGTGCGTGAAGTTGGCGCGCGCCGCCGGATGCAAGCCCAGGTGCGACAGCGTGTACTCCGCGGCGAAGTAAGGCGTCGCCATGTCGTAGTAGCCGTAGCCGACGAACACCTTCATGTGCGGATTCTTGGCGAACGCGGCGCGCAGCGCATCGCCGGTTTCGACGAACTGGTTCTGAGAGTTGAAGTCCCAGGGTTGGATGCCACCGCCGAGGATGAAGTAGGTGGCGTCGGACTTGTAACCCAACTGCTCCCGGACATACTGGTTGAACAGCGAAGTGTACGGCGGACGAATGGCGCTGTTGGAGGGATCGAACTCGTAGGAGTCGCCGGCGTCGAGCGGCGCGGGTCCGGTCAGGCGGCTGTCCAGGCGGCCGACCATCAGCTTGCGATCCCGCAGCAGTTCGCGGTTAAAGCGGGGCAGCGGAATTCGCAGCTCGCTTTCGTCGACATATCGCGGATCGAGACCGGTAAGGCGGGCCATTTTATCCACCGCGGCTTTTCGCTGCGCCGCGGTCATGCGATCGCCTTTGGCCAGCGCCTCGGCATAGCCGGTAATCGCCCAGGCCTCGCTTTCCGCCAGCGCTTTCTTCAGGTCCTTTTGCAGGTCCGCCGGGAGCTTTTTGTGATACCAGGCCGTGGCGGTGTAGGTGGGCAGCATCAGGATGTGCGGCAGATCGTTGCCGCGCGTGGTCAGCACGGTCTGATACTGCAGGATGGTGGAGATCAGATAGATGCCGTTGAGCGCGATCCCCTGATCCACCAGGGCGCCGGCGAGCCCCGCGGCGCGAAAGGTTCCGTAGCTTTCGCCAGCCAGGAACAGAGGCGATTGCCAGCGCTCGTTGCGGGTCAGGTACAGGCGGATGAACTCGCCAACGGACTGGATGTCGCCCCGGACGCTGTTGAAGCGCTGCGCCAGGTCCTGCCGGGCGGCGCGCGAATATCCGGTGCCGACGGGATCGATGAACACCAGGTCGGTTTCATCCAGCCAGGTGCCCTCGTTGTCGATCAGTTGATACGGGGCGGGGGGAAGGTTGCCGTCGTCCAGCATCTTGACGCGCTTCGGTCCCAGAGCCCCCATGTGCAGCCACACGGAACTTGATCCCGGTCCGCCGTTAAAGCTGAACAGCAAAGGCCGAGTCTTCTTGTCGGGCGTGCCGTCGAGGGTGTAGGCGATGTAGAACATCAGCGCTTCAATCTCGCCGGTGGCGCTCTTGATCGGAAGCTGGCCGGTGGTGGCGGTGTAGTTCAGGGTCTTGCCGTTGACTGTGATCGAGTGCTTGGTTACGACGGGAGTTTCTTCCACCAGCGGCCGGGGCTGCGCGGGCGACGTGGCGGCGGGCGGCGCGGGGGCGGGCTGTTGCGGCGGCGCACCGCGGCGGTCCTGGGCGAGAAAGAGCGTGAGGGCGAGGGCGAGGGTCAAGCAGGTCTCCTTTTCCGGAATTTATGATGATAGCGCCTGGGGCAGCACGGGCGGGTCTGAGTGGTCCGATCGGTTCGGCTGCCGCATCTCGATCATGCTCGCGGCTCACGGACAGCCGCGTAACGGGAGCCGCGACGGTAACGGAGCGGCAGACGTTGTGTGTACGCCTATTCGTCTGCCGCTCGATTACTCTCGCGGCTCACAGTCAGTCGCGAATATGATAACCGCGATTACAGCGGAGCGGCGGACGAGCAGCGATGGCATGCGATCGGCCGCGTCCGCGAAGCCATAATTGTTGGTCGTGCATGTCTACTGGGAGGAACAGCCAAATGGCGAAGAAGCAATCCGTATCATCTCGGCCCGTGAAGCCAATTCGCGTGAACGCCGAAGCTATTTGGAGCAAGCCGTTGAGTAAGCGGCAGAAGGCGGTGCTCGACGGTGTGGCGAAGAAGCAAGCTCGCGGCAGCGACTCGGCGATAGACTACTCGGACATTCCTCCGCTTACCGCAAAGCAGCTCGCGCAGTTCGAACGAACCCCTAAAAAGCTCGTCGCCGTGCGTTTAGATGCCGACGTGTTTGCATGGATTCGGCAGTTCGGCCCAGGATATTCGACACGGATCAACAATGTTCTCCGCGTGGTGATGTCGCGACAAGCGTAGTACGGGCTCGGCTGACGTGACCGGCGCCGGTGCCCTTTTCCTGGGTTGTGAGCACCGAGAGTAATCGAGCGGCCAACGAATCGGCGCATCCACGTCTGCCGCTCCGTAACCGTCGCGGTTCCCACTTCGCGGCTGACTGGGAGCCGCGAGAGTAATCGAGCGGCAGACGAACGCATGGGCTGCTGTTGCGCCGGCGGAGTACGCCGTGCTGAGCGAGGGACGCCTCGAGTACGTTGCTGATGTCATAGACGAGATTCAGAAGCCGCGTCAAAGGTTTGGCATGTCGGGTGACGGGCTCCCCGGTGCAGCGGATCGCGAACGCGTAAAATGACGACCCATGGAAGTTACACTTCCAGCAGACCTCGAATAAGAAATCGAACAGGAACTCGCTAGCGGGCGTTATCACAGTTGCGATGAACTGATCGAACACGCTGTCCGCCAGTTCCTCGATGAGCGTCAGCGTGGCAGGCGGCTGGAGGCTCTGCGCAGAGTCGGCATGGCGGTTGACGGAGCCGGGTTATACGAACGACTCCTGCCCAACCAGGAATGACGGGTACGCCGCTCGTCGTCCCGGACGCGTGCGTCCTCGCCTTATCTTGTACGACACGCTGCTGAGAGCCCTTAGTGCTGATCGAGTTCCAGCATCATCACGTCTTGGACGTCGCTTGAACGCTGGCACAAAACGTCCGCGCCCCTTCTTTCGTTAAGCTGACACTTCCGTTCGAATCAATGAGCATACTCGCCTTGACGAATACGGCGATATTGGCTTCTGCCGAGTTCCGATCCGGAAACGACCCGTAGATCGCTTGCTTCGGTGTGCTGGCCCCTTTCCTCCAGTTTTCACAGAGGAGCCGCATAACACTAGGGGGCAACTCTCCGACCAGATTCGCCACTGTGGGAAATGCTGCCGTAACAATCTGCGGCAGATATGTCGCTAGCTGATCACGGAGGTTTGAAAAAGATTGATAACGGATCATGTCGAGTCCAGCTAAGTCACTGGGAGAATCAGCCGCACTCGTAATCACCACATGCTTCCCACGTCCGAATGCATACCCGAGCTCGATGAACACGTTTGGCTTGTCCTGTTCAGTAATGTCAAAAAGGCAGAAGAGAGAACCATCGATCATAGGCTGGATCTTGTCCCTCAGGAGGTGTCCGTTTGTAAGACCCATATCAGCATACACCGCGCGTAGCGGAGCGTCGATCTGTCTCAGCGCTTCTCTAATGGACCTTCGGAAACGGTTGAAATATCTCGGCACGAAGCGGTGTCCGACGAAGAGATCTAAAGTTTTGTTAGGTCTCAAGATTACACACTCCTGGTCGAGGACAATTGTACGAGTAGTCTGTGAGTTCTGCAACACAGACACTCTGGTCGGCCCTAGAGGTCGGCGCAAGAATCAGATTAAATGCCCTCTAGGATGCAAGTGAATCCGTCGACTTCTAGTCCCACTCTCGCAGGTCGCATCCGGCGAACCCACCCAGAATCTGGCGCCGCAGATGCTACACAATGCTTCGTGCCTCTTTCATCATTACGGCTGCGGCGCTACGGATGCTCAAACTCCCGCGCCTGCGGGATCAGGGTCCGGTACACCTCCGGCGATACCGGCGAGTCCCAGTGCCCGCTGAGCCGCGCGTAGCCAACGAATCCCAAGAACACCACCGCGAGCCCGCACGCCACCGCCCACGGCGCCACGCGGCGATTCCGCGGCAACGACATGTGCAGCGCCCCTTCCGCCGGACACACCGCAACGCATTCCATGCAGCCGAGGCATTCCGCTGAGCGAATCTGGATCAGCACGTCCACCTTCAGCCCGGACGGGCACGCCTTGGCGCACTTCGCGCAATCGATGCACTTGTCGGGCACGCGGCGGATGCGCAGCGGGCTGAGCAATGACGCCAGGCCCA
>CAYOQB010000036.1:33504-35344 GCA_964406035.1 uncultured Solibacteraceae bacterium
CATCAGGGCTCCGTACGGACACAGGTAGCGGCACCAGAAGTTGCGCACGAAGACGCTCGCGAACATTAGAAGCGCAATCACGACAGCCGAGGTCACGCTCAGGTAGCGGAAGAAGTTCAGCATCTTCACGTCCGCCACCACACCGTATGGCGATTCGAGAAACGCCCGGATGGCGATCGGTCGCATGCTGCCCACCGCGTATAGAAACAGCCCGAGGAGAATGTACTTCAGACTCCGCAGCCCGATGTCCAGCCAGCGCGGCAACTGGAAGTTGCGGCGAAACATTGACCGCCCCGCCTTCCACAGGTACTCGGACAGCGTCCCCACCGGGCACAGCCAGCCGCAGAACGCCTTGCGAAACAGAAGCGAAATCACCAGGAACGCCGCGATCAGGAACATCGCCGCGGGGTGCATCAACGGCACATCCCCGGTGAGCAGCCAGTACTTCAAATTCATCAGCCCGGCGATCGGCAGGTAGCCCTCCACGCCGGGCGGCCGCGAAACGGAAGGCGTCAGGCCCTGCTCGTAGGCGCGCACGAAGAGGAGAAACTGCGCGCCGATCCACAGGTTCAGGATCAGAAACGCGGACTGCACGCCCAGACGGATGGCCTGCGAGGAATCGCGCTGCAGCCGCTTCACGTATGGTTTCTTGTTCGCCACCACTTCCATTGTGGAAGGGTGGCGCGGCGGCGTCCGTGACCGAGGTCACAATTCGGTTTCGGCTTCGGCCTGAAGTCCTTGAAGATTCAGGATTTCCACCTCGCGGCGGTTCATCCGGATGAGATTTTCGCCCTGGAAGCGGCCGAGATTGCGGGAGATGACCTCGCGCACGGTGCCCAGCCGCTGCGCCAGTTCCTCATGGGTGGCGGGGAGGGTGAAGCTGTCGCCGCCGGCCTGCTGGGCGAAGTCGATCAGCGCCTGCGCCAGCCGCTGCCGGACGCCGCCGAAGGTCACCCGCTCCACCAGGCTCACCAGGTGGCGCAGCCGCCGCCCAACTACCGCCAGGAATTTCAGAGAGACGTCGGGGTGGCGCAGGCACAGGCTCTGAAAATCGCGCAGCGGCAGAACGTAGGCCGTGGTGTCCTCGATGGCGAATACGCTGGCCGGATACACGCCGCCGTCGAACAGCGGGACTTCGGCCACGGTGGAAGGAGCGCGCTCCACGGCGAGCATGATCTGGCGTCCGCTGGGCGCGGTCTTGACGATCTTCACCGCCCCGCCAGCGATCACGAACAAACCGGTGCAGGGGTCGCCTTCGGAGAATAACTGATCGCCCGCGGCGTAGCTGCGCTTCACCGCGATGGAAATGATACCCGCGAGCTCCGCCGGCGTCAGGCCGGAAAACAGGGCGATATTCCCAAAGACGCTTTGGGGAAACTGAGCCACCATCACTCGCATTGTCGCATTCCGGCGCGATGGCGCTTCGCGCGGCGGAATAAGAGGGCGCGGCTAGTGGATCAGTGCTCTGAAGGGAAGCTACGAACATGAATTGGACAAAAGCCGCCGTGCTGGCGGTGTTGGCGGCGACGGTCTCGCACGGGGCTGTCGTGGCGCAAAAGAAATCGCTGACTCTCGAAGGCGCGCGCAAGGCGATCGCGGCGGCGCAGGCGCAGGCGATGCGCAGCCAGGCGCACGGCGTGATCGCCGTGGTGGATGCCGGCGGGAACCTGATGGCGTTGGAGCGGCTGGACGGCACATTCGCGGCGGGCGCGAACATCTCGATCGGCAAGGCCCGCACGGCGCTGCTGTTCCAGAAGCCGTCGAAATTCTTCGAGGATGTTATCGGCAAGGGCCGGACTTCCATGGTCGCGCTGAACGACTTCACGCCCCTGCAGGGCGG
>CAYOQB010000037.1:0-6329 GCA_964406035.1 uncultured Solibacteraceae bacterium
GCGAGAGCCGCCGCAACGAGAACGTTCAGGTCAACATGGTGGACAACAACGCGTTGAAGGAACTGCAGCAGCGCATGGGCGCGAGCGCCACCATCGTCGACGAGTTCAAGCCCGACCGCAACTACTTCTCCAGCGAATACGGCAACCGCGTCCCCGCCCCGATCCACGTCCCGGCGCAGACCGGCGCCGGATTCCACGGACAGCTTTCCTGGACGCACATGAACAGCATCCTGCGGGCGCGATCGTTCTTCCAGGTGGGCAAGGTGCTGCCCGCGCGCGAGAACGGATTTGGAGCCTCGGCTGGATTCCGGCCCTGGAAGGGCGCTTACTTCTTCGGCGACGGCAGCCTGAACCGGGTGCGCGGCATGGTGAATGGCAACGTCCTGATCCCGCGCCTGGACGAACGGTCGCCGCTGCTGGTGAACCCGCGCACCGGACTTCCCACCCCCGCCGCGAACCCGGAAACGCGCGCGGTGGTGCTGCGCTTCCTGAACGCGTTTCCCGCCATCGCGCCCAACCGGACCGACATCAATGAACGCGCCCTGAACACCAACGCACCGCAGTCGATCGACACCAATACGCTCACCTCTCGGTTCGAGCAGAGGATCCGCTCCCGCGACCGCCTGAGCGCGCAGCATTCCTGGACCGAGCAGAACATCGCGGCCTACCAATTCGTGAAGGGCCAGAATCCGAATACGATCAGCCGGGCCCACACCGCGCGGCTCACCTGGACCCGAAGCTGGAATCCGCGCACGGTCACCAACCTCTCAGCCGGGTTCGATCGCGTGGGCACCATCTTGAGCCCGGCCGAAGGGTCCGTCGGCCCCACCGTAAATTTCGCCAACATCCTGCAGGAGTTGGGACCCTCCAGCAGCGTGCCGTTGAATCGCGTGATCAATCGCTTCCGCTACGCGGGCGAGCTGCGGCAAAGCCGCGGCAAACACCAGTGGAGCGCCGGATTCTCCGTCTCGCGCCGCCAGACCAACTCGGACGAATTCAGCGGTCACCGCGGCTATTTCTACTTCCGCAATGACTTCGGCAACGACGGCATCAGCAACCTCCGAATGGGCCTGCCGAGCCGCTTCGCTGGCTCGCTCGGCTCCACGCGATTCGACTTCCGCGCCGTCGAACAGGAGTACTTCGTTGGGGACGTCTGGCGCGTCCATCCCAGGTTGACCCTGAACGCCAGTCTTCGTTACGAGCCGTTCATCACGCCGCGGGAGCGCCTGGGCCGCGTGCCCATCGATGTCGCCAGCGACCGCAACAACCTATCCCCGCGCTTCGGCCTCGCCTGGAACATGCCCCGCAAGCTCGGCGTGATGAGAGCGTCTTACGGCACGCATTACATGGAACCCATGGCCGTGACGCTGCAACAGGTCCGTTTCAATCCTCCCGGCAGCATTAAGGTGGAGGTCCAGGCGCCAAACCTGGCGAATCCCTACGACAAGCTGAAGCCGGAGGATGTGTCGCCTGATGGCAGGTCCATCTTCGTGTACTTGGATCCCAACCTCCGCTCGCCCTACTCGCATCAGTACAGCTTCTCCTGGGAGCCGGCGCTGGCCAACCGCTGGCGCCTGAACATCGGCTACGTGGGCAGCCGCACCATGAAGCTCCTGCTGAGCTGGTACACCAATCGCGCGCTGCCTGACCCGAATCCCGCGTTGAATACCACGGCGACCATCAATAACCGCCGGCCTGACACCCGGTACTACGATTTCCGCCGCGTCGTGAACGCGTCCATCGGCTACTACGACGCCGCCCGCGTGACGGTGACCGCCCCATCCTGGCGCGGCCTGACCTTCGACGCCTCCTATTGGTTCAGCAAAGCGATCGACCTCGGCGGAACCTACATCAACACCGCCACGGGAGAGGACGCGCGTCAAGGCCAGAGTCAGTCCGAACTGCCGCTGCAGTCCGACCTGAAGGGGCTAAGCAGTTTCGACCAGCCTCACGCATTACTCGCGCATGTCTTCTACAACACGCCTTCTCTCACTCGCGCTCCCGGGTGGCTGCGCAAGGGAGTGGGACGCTGGAATCTGATGGCCGTTTACCTGGCTAAGAGCGGCACGCCGTTTACCGTGGTGTCCGGTTCGGACGGACCCGGATTCGGCAACGTGGATGGCGCTCCCGCGGATCGCGTGAACGTGCTGGATCCCTCCGTCCTGGGCCGGACCATCGGCAACCCCGATACCGCGCTCGCCATGCTGCCCCGCTCGGCATTCGCATTCATCCGGCCCGGCGAAACGCGAGGCAACATCGGCGTCAACACCTTCCGCAAGGGCGGCATCTTCAACATGAACTTCGCCCTGGCGCGCGATTTCCGGATTGCCGGCGAACGAACCTTGGTGCTCCGCGCCGAAGCCGTCAACCTCTTCAATACTCCGCAGTTCGCCGACCCCGGCCGCGAACTGGCGTCCCCCAACTTCGGCCAGATCACCAATACGCTGAACGAGGGCCGCACCATCCAGTTCGCAATTCGCCTGCGCTGGTAATGGAATTGTTACAGACGTCGGCTATGGTAGTGGCGAGAGGATCTGAACTCCTTGCGTCGCCTCTGCCTTGCGCCGGCCATTCTGGCTCTGTCCCTCACCGGTTGTCACAACGGGCTGTCCAACGTGCGGACCGTCATTCGCAATGCCGGTTCGGACACGATGGTGAATCTCGCGCAAGCCTGGGCCGAGGAGTACGGAAAAGTGCGCCCCGAGATTTCCGTCGAGGTCGCCGGAGGAGGATCGGGCACCGGGATCGCTTCCCTGATCGACGGCACCGCCGACCTGGCCAACTGCAGTCGGAGAATTGAACCGGAGGAGCTGGCGGCCGCGATCCGCAAGACCGGCAAGCAACCGCGGGAGTGGATTGTCGGCCGCGATGCGCTCGCCGTGTACGTTCATCCCAGTAACCCGCTGCGACGGATTACCCTGCAGCAGCTTGCCGGCATGTACGGCCGCGGCGGTCCGTTCACCCAGTGGGGCCACCTTGGGGTATCGATTCCCGGTTCCCGGACGGGCGAGATCATCCTGATCAGCCGCCAGTCCAACTCCGGAACTTATCACTACTTCCGCCACGCTCTGCTCGGCGATCACGGCGATTTCCGCCAGGGAACGCGCGACTTAAACGGTTCCAAGGAAGTGGTCAGTCTCATCGAGACCACCCCGTCAGCGATCGGTTATAGCGGAATGGGTTATGCCATCCCCGGCGTGCGCTCCCTGGCCGTGGCACGGGATCACAGCCTGCCCGCGATTGCACCCTCGGTGGAAAGCGTCATTTCCGGCGAGTATCCACTGTCGCGTCCGCTCTACCTTTACAGCCTGGGTGAACCCGCCGGGGCTGTGCGCGAATACCTCGAGTGGATCAAATCGGCCGCCGGGCAGCGCATCGTAGTCGCCGCAGGCTATGTCCCCGCCACCCCGGGAGCAAAGCAGTGAAGCTGGCGGCCTTGCAAGAGAAGGCCATGGAGCACCTGATCCGCGCATGCGGCTTCAGCGCGATACTGTTCGTGTTCGCCATTTTTCTTTTCGTTTTCGGGGAGGGTGCCGGACTTCTCCTCAGCGGCCGCCTCAGCCTGCCGCACTTCCTGTTCGGCGCCGAATGGAATCCCGGTTCCACCGGCGAGCCCGGCTACGGCACCCTGCCGCTCCTGGCCGGCACGCTCAGCGTTACGCTCCTGGCCATGTTGATCGCCGTTCCGCTGGGCCTCGGCGGAGCGATATTCCTTTCGGAATTCTGCTCACCCCGCTGGAAGGAACTCCTGAAGGTGGTCATCGAGCTGCTCGCGGCCATCCCGTCGGTGGTGTGGGGTTTCATCGGGCTGATGGTGATGAACCCGTTAATCGTGCAGGTCACCGGCGCGCCGGTTGGCCTGGGAGTCCTGAACGGAGGCATCATCCTGGCGTTGATGAGCGCCCCGATCATCACCTCCATCGGGGAGGACGCCTTGCGTGCGGTGCCGGATTCCTATCGCGAGGCCGCCCTCGCGGCGGGCGCATCCCGCTGGCAATCGACTTACCGGGTACTGCTGCCCGCGGCCCGGAACGGCCTGCTGGCCGCCGTGCTGTTGGGGCTCGGCCGCGCCGTGGGCGAGACCATGGCGGTGCTGATGGCCACCGGACACAGCGTTCGCTTTCCCACCGGCGTGCTCGATTCCGTTCGCACTCTTACCGCCACCATCGCCGCCGAGCTTGGCGAAGCGGCGGTCGGCTCGGAACACTATCAGGTGCTGTTCCTGATCGGCGCTCTGCTGTTCGTCATCACTTTCTCTGTGAACCTCACCGCCGACTTGATCGTGCGCGGCATCCGCGGGCGGAATTGACCATGCAGGCAGCCGGACCAGCCATGCATAATGCCTTCGCCGAGAAGGCCGCGGGTCGCCGCCGGCGGCGTGAGGAGCAGCTTGCGCGCGCCGCGTTGATCCTGTTCACCGCCGCCATGGTGCTTCCGCTGCTCGCTATCCTCGCCTTCCTCATCCTGCGCGCCGCCCCGATGCTCTCGCTCGAGTTTCTCCTCCGCGTTCCCGAGGACGGAATGCGCTCCGGCGGCCTATGGCCAGCGCTTCTGGGGACCCTCTACCTGGTGATCACTTCGCTCGCGGTGGCCACCCCCATCGGCGTTCTGGCTGCTGTCTACCTGCACGAGTACGCTCGGGATAACTGGTTCACCCGGATGGTGCAACTGGCGGTGGTGAATCTCGCCGGAATCCCCAGCATTGTGCACGCACTGTTCGGGTTGGGAGCCTTCGTCGCCTTCGCTGGCATCGGAAGATCGATTCTGGCGGCGTCGCTTACGCTCGCCATCATGACCCTCCCGGTGATCATCGCCAGCACCCGGGAGGCGCTCGCCGCTGTCCCGCGGTCTTTTCGCGAGGCCTGCTGGAATGTCGGCGCCACCCGCTGGCAGACCATCCGTCACGTCGTTCTGCCCAATTCCATTCCCGGCATCCTCACCGGCCTCATCCTGCAGGTCTCCCGCACCGCCGGCGAGACCGCGCCGGTCATGTTTACGGGCGCGGTGTTCTACAAATCCCTTCCCGAGGGCGATCTCTTCGCCTACAGCCTCCTCGACCAGTGCATGGCCCTGTCGATGCACCTGTTCACCATCGCCACGCAGGTTCCCGGCGTTCCCGACAGCGTTTCCTATGGGACCGCCGTGGTTCTCCTCGGCAGCGTGATCGCCGTGAACGCGCTAGCCATTGGATTTCGCGTCTACCTGCGGCTCAGGAAAAGATGGTGAGCGATCCTGCCGTATTCGTTCGTGACCTCCGGGTGCGGCTCGCCGGACGCGAGGTCCTGCGCGGCATCGATCTCTCCGTCGCCCCGAATGAAATTCTGGCCATCGTCGGACCGGCGCAGTCCGGCAAGACCACGCTGTTGCGAGTCCTCAACCGCACTCTGGAGTTCGACTCCTCGGCCGCTGTCTCCGGAGTGGTGCAAGTCTTCGGCCAGGACGTCGCCGGCGTCTCCGATGTCCACGCGCTGCGCCGCACCGTGGGAATTGTCGCGCCGCTGCCGGTCGGGCTCCCCATGAGCGTCTTCGATAACGTCGCGTTCGCCCCGCGCATGGCCGGCCTCCGTTCCCGCTCCGAACTGGAGCCTTTGGTGGAGCGGTGCCTGCGCGACGCCGCACTGTGGGATGAGGTCAAGGACCGCCTCGGCGAACTCGGCACCAGGCTCTCCGGGGGGCAGCAGCAGCGGCTCGCCATCGCCCGCGCCCTGTCGCATCAGCCTCGCATCCTGTGCCTGGATGAGTTCTCCATCGCCATCGACCCTGTCACCACCATGCGGATTGAGGACGTCCTTCGCCATCTGCAGCGCGAGATCACCATTCTGCTGGTCACCAACCTCACCCAGCAGGCGCGGCGCCTCGCCGGCCGCACCATGTTCCTGCTGGCCGGCGAGGTGGTCGAGATTGGACCCACCGCCGCGCTGTTCTCCGGCGGCGCTGCCGATCCCCGCACCTCCGCCTACCTCAAGGGTCAATTCGGATGAGTTCCGCCCCCGGCATCGAAACCCGCGATCTCAACCTCTGGTACGGCGACTTCGCGGCGTTGAAGAATGTCACCCTGGGCATCCAATCCGACATCATCACCAGTCTCATCGGACCCAGCGGGTGCGGCAAATCCACACTCCTCCGCTGCTTCAACCGCATGAACGAGCGGTACGGCAACGTCCGGACCTCGGGCTCCATCCGCATCCACGGGCACGACATCTACCACCCCGATGTCTCCCTCAGCGAGCTGCGTAAATCCGTGGGTATGGTGTTCCAGCGGCCGAATCCCCTGCCCTTCTCGGTCTACGAGAACATCGTCTTCGGCCAGCGGGTCCACGCCGAAGCGC
>CAYOQB010000037.1:6339-17798 GCA_964406035.1 uncultured Solibacteraceae bacterium
CGCCTGGTGGAAGACGCGCTGCGGCAGGTGGACCTCTGGGACAGCCTTCGCGACCAGCTTGGAAAACGCGCCACGCACCTCGCCCTCGAGCAGCAGCAACGGCTCTGCATCGCCCGGCTACTCCCCTTGAAGCCCCGCGTAATCCTGATGGACGAGCCCTGTTCCGCGCTGGACGTCGAAGGAACACGGGCCGTCGAGGATCTCATCCGCGGGCTGGCGGGCCACTACACCGTCATCATTGTCACCCACAACATGGCCCAAGCGCGCCGGATCAGCACCGAGGCGATCTTCATGCTGCTCGGCGAAGTGGTGGAACACGGTCCCACCGAACAGCTCTTCCAGCATCCCCTCCAGGAACGGACGCGGCTTTATGTCGCCGGAGAATACGCGTAGACTGAACTTGTGGCCACCGTCCAAACGCCGCTCCGCAGACCTCCCGGTCCAAAAAGCCGGCCGGTGGTTGGCTACCTGCCCGAATTCCGCAAGGACCCGCCGCCGCTGCTGGCCCGCTTCGCCCAGGAATACGGCGACATCGTCTACTTCAAGCTCGGCCCGCAGCATACCTACCTGCTGAATCATCCCGATTTCGTCAAGGATGTGTTCGTCACCCACAGCGCGAACTTCACCAAGAGCCGCATCCTGCAAAGGGCGAAGTCGCTGTTGGGCGAAGGCCTGTTGACCAGCGAAGGCGACGCTCACAAACGCCAGCGGCGCCTGATGCAGCCCGCTTTCCACCACCAGCGGCTGATCGGATACTCCCGCCAGATGTCGCGCTACGCCGGGCTCTGGCGGGATCGCTGGAAGAATGGCGAGACCCGCGACATCCACGAAGAAATGATGCGGCTGACCCTGGCCGTGGTCGGCATGACCCTATTCTCGGCCGACGTCGAGGGCGACGCGCCCGAGGTCGGCGAAGCGCTCGGCCAGATTCTCGACCTGTTCAACTTCCTGTTCTTGCCCTTCTCCGAATATCTCGAAGTCCTGCCCATCCCGCCCGTCAAGCGCATGGAAAAGGCTCGCGCCCAGTTGGATTCCATCATCTACCGACTCATCGCCGAGCGCCGTGCCTCCGGCGAAGATAAAGGCGACCTGCTTAGCATGATGCTCATGGCCGTCGACGATGAGGGCACCGGCGTCATGACCGACAAGCAGGTGCGCGACGAGGCCATCACCATCTTCCTTGCCGGACACGAGACCACTGCCAACGCGCTCACCTGGACCTGGTATCTGCTCTCGCAGCACCCGGAAGTGGAAGCAAAGCTGCACGCTGAAGTCGATCGCGCCCTCGGCGGCCGCCTGCCGGAATTTGAAGATCTGCCTAATCTGAAGTACGCCGAGATGGTGCTCGCCGAGTCCATGCGCCTCTATCCGCCGGTGTGGGCCATTGGGCGGCGTGCGAAAGCGGACTATCCCGTGGGTGGATTCGTGATCCCCGGCGGCTCGGTCGTGATCCTGAGCCCCTGGGTTTCGCATCACGATCCGCGCTGGTATCCCGATCCCATGAAGTTCGATCCGGAACGCTGGACACCGGAAGAGTCCGCGAAACGGCCCAAATTCTCGTATTTCCCCTTCGGCGGCGGACCTCGCCTCTGCATCGGCGAGCGTTTCGCCTGGATCGAGGGAACCATGCTGCTGGCCGCGCTCGCAGCCAGGTGGAAACTGCGCCTGGACCCCGAACAGAAAGTGGAGCCCAAGGCGACCATCACTCTCCGCTCCCGCTATGGGATGCGGATGCGCCTGGAAGCCCGGAGCTGATTCACCTTCCGGCGAACTTCGCCTTGCGACGCTCCCGGAAGCTCGCGACGCCTTCTGCGAAGTCCTCGGACTTCAGAATCGCGGGCATGTCTTCGCGCATGCGCGCGATTGCCTCCAGCTCGCCCTGCTCCAGGCCGATGCGAGCCGATTTCAGTGTCGCCCGAACACCCATCGGCGCCTGCTCCGCGATGCGCTCGGCAAGCACCAGCGCCCGGTTCAATTGCTCGCCCGGAGCGGTGATTTCCTGAATCAAACCGAGCCGCAACGCCTCCTGCGCGCCAAAGTCCTCACCCGTCAAAAGCCAGCGCATCGCATTGCCCCACCCGGCTTCACGCACCAGGCGGAACGGCGCGCCGCCCAGAGGATACAGCCCGCGTCCGATCTCCAGTTGCGCGAAACGCACATCCGAGGCTGCAATCCGGATGTCCGCGGCCAGCATCATCTCCACCGCGATCGTATAGGCGATTCCGTGCGCCGCAATCACCACCGGCTTAGTCAACCGGCTGCGCATCCCGAACGGATCCACTTCCCCCTCGCCGATCGGAAAGGCGTCCGGCTGCTGGAACCGCTCGGAATACTGCGCCAGGTCGATCCCGCCGCTGAAATGGTCGCCGTGAGCGAACACCACCGCGCACCACAACTCCGGATCCCGCTCGTACTCTCCGTAGGCGCGCGCCAGCGCATGGAACATCGGGGGATCGAACGCGTTGCGCTTCGCAACGCGATTCAACCCGATTAGGAACACGCGTCCGCGCCGCTCCGTGGTGATCGATTCGCTCATCGCACCCCGCTCTTCTGCCGCGCCGGAAGAAACTCATCGCCCGCCTTCCAAGTCGGCAGCCGCGGGTGATTCGCGACGTTGATCCCGATCAGCATCCCGAACTGCGCCATCTGCTCCATGCCCGCGAAATCCCAGTCTTCCTTGTACTCATCCGAAGGCTGGTGATAGCTTTTCGAGTTGTACTCGCGAAACATCTTCTCGCCGTAGCCCGAAGGCTTGCCCAGGTACTCGCTACCCCCGTGAATCGAGAATGCCGGCACGCCCACCCGCGCCATCGAAAAGTGATCCGAGCGATAGTAGCTCCCCTGCTCCGGACGCGGATCGGGCTTGATCACCAGATTGAACCGCTTGGCCGCTTCCTGCACGATCGGCCACACCGTGGTCCGCTCCGCTCCGGACACGCTGGTATCGCTGGTCCGCCCGAAGGGATAGAATGCGTCGAAGTTCAGGTTCAGCGCGATCTTGCCGGTCGGGATCGCGGGGTGCTGCCCGAAGTACTCGCTGCCCCGCAGGCCGCCTTCCTCCGCCGTCACGAAGAGGAAGATCGCCGACCGCCGCGGCTTCTGCGGCAGGCTCATCCAGGCCCGCGCGATCTCGATCACCATCGCGCAGCCAGTGGCGTTGTCCACCGCGCCGTTGTAAATACGATCGCCGTCCACCGCCTCGCCCACGCCCAGGTGATCCCAGTGCGCACTGAACACCACGGCTTCCGCCTTCAGCTTGGGATCGCTGCCCTCGATCATCGCCACAACATTCTCTGTCTCGATCTCGCGCAGGGCGGATTCCAGCCGGCCGCTGATACGAATCCCCAGCGCAAATGGCTGAAAGCCCCGCGTGTCGGCTGCCTTCAGCAATTCCTCCACCGTCCGCCCCGCCATCGCCAGTAGGCGATTCCCGGACTCCGTAGTCACCCAGCCGGCGAACGCCAGCGCCGGATCGGAAGCCGCGCGCTTCACCTGCGGATCTTCCCTGCCCCACGAGCTCCGCACCACTTCCCAGCCGTAGCTCGCCGTGGGAGTCGTGTGAATAATCACCGCCGCCTTCGCGCCGCGCCGCGCGGCTTCTTCGAACTTGTACGTCCACCGCCCGTAGTAGGTCAGCGCCTTGCCCTTGAAGAACTTCGGATCGTCGCTGGGCGGCTCCGCGGTGAACAGCACCACCACTTTGCCTTTCACATCGACGCCCTTGTAGTCGTCCCAGTTGTATTCCGGAGCGCTGATCCCGTGTCCCACGAACACGGCTTCGGCATCCCACTCGCTTGCCGGAGTCTGCTCCCGCGACTGCCCTGCGAAGTCATCCAGGTAGCGGAACGAAATCGTCTGCGATCCCTTGGACGCGGTCATCGTCGCGCCGGGCTTTGTCGTAACCCCCACCAGAGGCACTTTCTGCAGATACGTGCCGTTGTCGCCCGCCGGCTTGGCCCCCACAATCCGCATCTGCGACACCAGATACTCCGTCGCAATCTTCCCGCCGCGATCGCCGGGGCTGCGCCCCTCCAGCAGGTCGCTCGACAGGAACTTCGTGTGCGCGCGGATCTTCTCGCCCGAAATCTGCGTTATCTGCGCCGCCAGCATCCCGGCGACCAGCAGGAAACATCCCATGAACCTCATGCGACCAGTGTAAAGAGTTCTGCCGGGCTTTGCCGCTGTGCTATGATACTGGCGGGGATAGCTCCGCCAAACGCTCTGATTTGATTGGACTTAGCTACCCCATAGCCGGATCAAGTGACGCCCGAACAAGCTGCCATTGCCGCCCAGATCGATCACACGCTCTTGAAGCCGGAGGCGACCCCCGCCGACATCCGCCGCCTCTGCGCCGAAGCTCGCGAGTGGCGCTTCTGCAGCGTCTGTGTCAATCCATACTGGGTCGCACTGGCTGCCGAAGAGGTGAAGGATTCCAGCGTGAAGGTCTGCAGCGTCGTCGGATTCCCGCTCGGCGCGGCGCTCACCGGCATTAAGCTCACCGAGGCCGCGAACGCCATGAAGGACGGCGCCACCGAAATCGACATGGTGTTGAACGTCGGCGAGCTGCGCGGCGGCGATCACAGCAAAGTGCAGGATGAGATCGCCATGCTCGCTTCCATCGTCGCGCCAACGGGTTCGATCCTCAAGGTGATTCTCGAAACCGCGCTGCTCACCGACGAGCAGAAGGAACTCGCCTGCCGCATCTCGAAGGAAGCGGGTGCGCACTTCGTGAAGACCTCCACCGGCTTCGGTCCCGGCGGCGCCACGGTGCACGATGTCGCCCTGATGCGGCGCGTGGTCGGCCCGGATGTCGGCGTCAAAGCCTCCGGCGGCATCCGCACCTTGGATGACTTCCGCGCCATGATCGCCGCCGGCGCCAGCCGCGTCGGCGCCTCCGCCAGCGTGGCCATCGTCAAGGCGGCGGAGGCCGGAGCGGCGGCCTGATGGCGACCCGCAAGCAGTCCGTTCGCTTCCGAGAACGCGCCGAACTCCTCGACTTCCTGCTCGAGGTCTCCACCGTCACCACCGAGACGCTGGACCTCGACCGTCTGCTCGAGAGCGTCGCCAAAATCATTCGCGACGTCATTCCCTCCGACCTCTTCGCCATCCTCCTGTACAGCGAACGCGCGCAGGGCTTGCGCATCCGCTATTCCACCGGCCATCGTGCCGAGCTGGTCCGCAACCTCGTGGTGCGTCTGGGCGAAGGCCTTACCGGCACCGCCGCTTCCGAGCGCGTCGCCGTCCTCTCCGGCGACGTCCGCCTGGACCCTCGCTATCTGAACGCCGTCGATGCCGTGCGCAGCGAACTCGCGGTGCCCATGATCGCCCGCGGCAAGCTGGTGGGCGTCATCGATATGCAGTCCACCCAGAGCAACGCTTACAACGAGCAGGATCGCGCTCTCGTCCGCCTGCTCGCTTCCCGCGTCGCCGTCGCCATCGACAACGCGCGCCTGTACCGCCGCGTGGAACGGCAGAACCGCACTCTGCGGACACTATCGCACCTCTCCCAGGAGTTCAGTTCCATTCTGGCCATCGATGAGCTGCTGGGCAAGATCGCCAAGACCATCAAGGCGCTGATCGACTTCGATGCCTTCAGCATCTTCCTGGTGGATAACGAACGCCATGCGCTGGTCCACCGCTTCAGCCAGCGCTACGACAAGCGCGTCGACCTGAACAACATCCCCATGGGCATGGGCATTACCGGCGCCGCGGCCGAATCGCGCGAGGTGGTCCGCGTCGCCGATACCGCCGCCGATCCGCGTTACATCTCCTCCCATCCAGGCATCCGCAGCGAGGTCGCCGTCCCGTTGATCCTGCAGGATCGCGTCATCGGCGTGCTCGACGTCGAGAGCGAGCGCCTGAACTACTTCACCGAGGATCACGCGCGCACGCTGGCCCTGCTGGCCCCGCAGATCGCCAGCTCCGTCGAGAACGCCCGCCTGTACGAGGAACTCGCGCAGCGCGAGCAGCGCATGGAGCAGGATCTCCGCGCTGCCCGCAAGCTGCAAAGCGTGCTGCAGCCCCGCTCCGCGCCGGAGCTGCCCGGCCTGGAAGTCGCCGTGCGCGCGCGTCCGGCCCGCGAAATCTCCGGCGACGTGTACGACTTCTTCGAGCACGACGAGGACCACGCCCTGATCGCCTTCGGCGACGTTTCCGGCAAGGGCGCCGCCGCCGCGCTCTACGGCGCGCTGGTCAGCGGCCTGCTTCGCATCCTCGCGCCCCGCCGCCGCAGCCCGGCCCTGCTGCTGAAGTCGCTGAATGAGACGCTGCTCGAGCGCAAGGTGGACGCCGTCTACGCCACCCTCATGGTCGTGCTTTGGGAACGCCGCAGCGCCCGCTTCACCATCGCCAACGCCGGCTCCGAACCGCCGCTGATTCTGCGCGCCGGCGAAGTCCTGAAGCCGCGCGTCGAAGGCGTTCCCATCGGTCTCCTGGACGACGTCGAATACGAGGAGATCGGCCTCGACGTCTCCCCCGGCGATGCGCTGCTGTTTTACTCCGACGGCATTGAGGACCAGACCAACGAAACCGAGGAGAACATGGGCGAGGCCCGGATCAAAAAGGTCCTGCGCAAGTACGGCGCATCCCCTCCTCGCGAACTGCTGGATCAGTTGTTCCGCGAGCTGGACGTGTTCCGCGGCGTCACCCCGATTTTCGACGACCAATCCTCGGTCGCCCTCAAGGTTCTCGAATGAGTTATCGCTACGAACACGGGCATCTCGCCGCCGGAGGCGTCCTGCTCGCCGGCATCGCCGAGAGAGCCGGCACGCCTTGCTATGTCTATTCCGCGGACATGATCCGCGATCGCTTCCGCGCCTATGACCGCGCGCTCGCGGCCGTCCCGCACACCGTGTGCTACGCGGTGAAGGCTAATTCCAATCTCGCCATTCTCAAGCTTCTGGCCGGCGAGGGCGCCGGTTTCGACATCGTCAGCGCCGGCGAGCTCTATCGCGTGCTGAAGGCCGGCGGCGATCCCGCGACCATCGTCTTCTCCGGCGTCGGCAAGACCGCTGCCGAAATCGAGTTCGCCCTCGATCGCGGCATCTTCGGCTTCAATTGCGAGTCCGAGGCGGAGCTGGCTCTCATCGATGCCCTGGCCGCGCGCCGCGGCGTCAAGGCGCGCGTCGCCGTCCGCGTCAACCCCGATGTGGACGCCTCCACCCACCCCTACATCTCCACCGGCCTGCGCGACCACAAGTTCGGAATCGACATCGCCGAAGCCGAAGAGGTGTACGAGCGGGCGCGCGCCTGCCGCAACCTCTCGCTCGACAGCGTGAGCTGCCACATCGGATCGCAGATCCTCGACCCCGCTCCGGTGCTTCAGGCCGTGGATCGCGTGCTGGAATTGATCGAGAGGCTGCGCGCCCGCGGCTTCGAAATCACGCATGCCGATCTTGGCGGCGGCCTCGGCGTCGCTTATCAGGCAGGTCAGGTAACGCCGTCCATCGAACACTACGGCAGTGAACTGGCGCGCCGCCTGGCCGGTCGCGACCTTTCGGTGATGATCGAGCCCGGGCGCTCCATCGTGGGCGAAGCGGGGGTCCTGTTAACCCGCGTCCTGTACCGCAAACGCAGCGGATCCAAGGAATTCGTCGTTGTCGACGGCGCGATGAACGACCTGATCCGCCCTTCGCTTTATCAGGCCTGGCACGACATCATCCCCCTTCGCGAGCCCCGCGACGGTGTGTTCCGTGCCGATGTGGTGGGTCCTGTCTGCGAAAGCGGCGACTTCTTCGCCCGCGACCGCGAGCTGGCCGAAGTCCTGCCCGGCGATCTGGTGGCGGTGATGACCTCCGGCGCGTACGGCTTCGTTCAGTCCTCCAATTACAACTCGCGTCCGCGAGCGGCGGAGGTCCTCATCGAAGGCGATTCCTGGAGGATCGTCCGCACCCGGGAAACGTTCGAGGATCTGATTCGTGGTGAGTGTCTGGAGTAAAAGCTACAGCAGTTTGGTGATCGCGGCTTCGATTTCGGACGCAGGAGTGTCACCCAGAAAAACCCGCGCCTTCCGGCCTGTCTTGTCATACAGAAACAGCGCTGGGAGTTCTCCGTCCCACTTCGCGTCCACGGCGCGATAAAACTTCTCGTCGTCCTTGGCCTGTTTGAAGTACGCCGCCCCGCTGACGCCGCTCTGCTTCAGGAAAGCCGCCGCGGCGGCTTTCTGATCCGGCTCGTCGCAGGACACCGTCACCAGGGCAAACGGGCGCGCGTTCAGCTTCTGCGCCAGCTTCGCCAGCAGCGGCATCTCCTTGCGGCACGGCACGCACCATGTGGCCCAGAAATTCAGCAGCAGCACCTTGCCCTTGGCGCCGGCGACCACCTTGCCGATTCCCGCTTCGTCCACCGGAGTAAGCGCGGGCTGCGCGGAGGCCCCCGCTGCCCCGCACAATGCCAGGCTCCCCACCATCCACTCTCTGCGGGTCACTTCTTTTCCAGCTTGAGATTGATCACCGGGCTGCGGCGGGTGTCAAACACGCTCAAGGTGCGGGTGGGACTCGAAACGCCGTTGTGCTCGGCGCGCAGCTCGTAGTCGATGTTGACGTCCAGATTGTAGAAGGAGTACTTGCCGCCCTCGCGTGTGATGAACGATCGCACCGCCAGGGAACGCATGTCCTTCAACTGCACTACCGCGCCGTTCACCGGTTGATCGGAGGCGTCCGTCACCAGGCCCTCCACGTGACGCCGCGTCAGATCTTCCTTGTTTTTCTTGCCTTGCGCCGCCAGCGGCGCAGCCACCGCGGCCACCAGGACGAACACGGCCAAAGCGCGAACCAGCCTGTTTTTCATGCGCCACCCCTGCTTATTCGATTCGCTGGACGTCGCGGAAGTTGCCGGAGATTGCCCCCGCGGACGGCTCATCGCCAGTCCTCTTCCTCCTCTTCTTCCGCGTCCTCCTCCTCGGCGTCTTCCTCTTCCTCGTCGAAATCGTCGAAATCCTCGTCTTCGTCGTCATCCGCCGCGGCTTCGTCCGCCACCAGCTCCACCGGATCCACGCTGGCCACGGTCAGGTTCGCGCCGCACTCTTCGCAGATCAGCGGATCGCCTTCATCGAGTTCGTCTTCTTCAACGTCGATCGCGGCGTCGCAAATCGGACAGTTGATCATTCTTCCCTCCAGAGTCACAGCGTAAGCTACTGCTCGTTGTACGGAGATTGCTCTACAAATGTTACTCAGAATGCCACGGCCTGGCGCAACTCCCCGGCATAGCGTTCCATCTCGGCGGGCGGAATCGTCACCAGCACTTTTTCCATGTCCTCGCCCGTCTCGATCATGTGCCGCAGGTGCATCGCCGCCAGCTTCATGCACCAGGGATCAGTCAGCGGCTGGCCCGTCTTCGTGGACACTTCGAGCAGCGCGGCGTGCTCCATCGCGATCACCTTCTCGCTGCGCTCATCGCCTTCCGTCGATAGCAGAAACTTCACATCCACCGTATCGGCGTGACGGATCGAAATGCCGGTCTGCAGCCACTTGAAGGTCACGTGCCACATGCGGTCGAACGGGTCCGGACCCGCCTGAAAATCGCGTACGGAATGAGGCATCGAGATCAGCTTAGCATGACCCTCGCGGAACCCGGCGCGGGAACGCCGCCTCTGCCTATCCTCCTCGCAGTAGTCGCAGGCTATTGTGTCGGGGCACACTAATGCATTATCATCAGCGTCTTATTAGAAAACGTTAAGGTTTCGATATGCGCATGCATGGCAGTCCATGCCAGAACCTGTTGTTGGCCAGTCTCGATCAATCGACGCAACGCGACATCCTCCAACTGTCGTCACACCGGCACTTTGATTCAGGTGCGGAGTTGATCCCCGATGGACGCGAAATATCCAACCTCTTTTTTCCCGTGGACTTGGTAGCCTCCCTGATGGCCCCCGCCTCGGGCGCCCCCGAAGTCGAAGCAGCAATCATCGGGGACGAAGGGCTGATCGGTGCGTCGCTTCTTTTGGGCGTCGGCCGGCCCGTCGGCCGAACCGTGGTTCAGGTGTCCGGCTCCGCACTCCAGATCCGCGCGGCAGCGTTTCTCGAGTTGTCACGAGGCCACCGTTCGATTCCCGAGGCAGTCCGCCGTTACTTGTTTGCTTTGCTGGCCCAAACTGTTCGAACAGCAGCCTGCAACCAGTTCCATTCCATGGAACAGCGTTGCGCGAGGTGGATTCTTCAGTGTCAGGATCGCGCGGGCCGCGCGGCGTTCCCCCTGTCGCATCGCCTGCTCGCTGCCCTAATGGGTGTCCGCCGCGCGACCATCACCGAAACATTGGGACGCCTCCGCGACCAAGGCTTGGTGGACTACTCCCGAGGCCTGCTCACGATCAGCAGCCGCGAAGCTCTGAAGTTGGCCGTGTGCGGCTGCTACAGAGGCATCCGCGGCGACTACGAAGCTGCCATGCCGGCGTCACCCAGCGGAGGTACGGTTCCGTACCCAACTATTGACGTGTCTTCGCCCCGATGGCATGATCCCGACGTGCGCGTCGTGCTCTACTTCGCATCCGATCCCCAGGACGTCGGATTCCTGACTTCCGCCTTGCGCTCAGTCGACTCCTCGCTGCAGATGGCGGCCGTGAAAACCCTGCCGCAGGCTCTCGCATTGGCTACACTGGGCCCCGCTGTGCTTGTTTGCGACTCAAACGTCCCGGCGGCCGATCTGAAGGAGCTCTTTTCGGTGCCTGCGTTCCAGCGAATCCCGTTCGTGCAGTTGAGCGGAGATCTCACCGCCTCGTCGGCGGACTTTCCGCCTCCCCGAAAACCGGGACCCGCCAGCGATTCCCAAGTCAGTATCGGCAGGCTGATCTCCACGCTCGCCGGCGCCGCTTAGTTCGCGCTCACCGCGGTCGCGGTCTCGAGCGGCAGCTTCACCTGCTCCGGCGCCGGCTCGAACCGCACACTCACCAGCTTGGACACCCCCGGCTCCTGCATCGTGACCCCGTACAGCGCCTGCGCCGACTCCATGGTCCGTTTGGCATGCGTGATCACCACGAACTGCGTCTGCTCCGACATCTCCTTCAGCAGCCGGGTCAGCCGGATGATGTTCGGCTCATCCAGCGGCGCGTCCACCTCATCCAGAATGCAGAACGGGCTCGGCGTGTAGCGGAAGATCGCCATCAGCAGGGCCATCGCCGTCAGCGACTTCTCGCCGCCCGAAAGCAGCAGCACGTTCTGCAGCTTCTTGCCCGGCGGCGAGGCGATGATGTCGATGCCCGAATCCGCAAGGTTGTTCTCATCCGTCAGCCGCATCTCCGCCATTCCGCCGCCGAACAGCGTCGTGAACATCTGCCGGAAGTGATCGTTGATGGCGTGGAACGCCTCGCCGAACCGCTTCCGCGACTCCGCGTCGATTTCCTGGATCGCCTTCTCCGTGTCGCGGATGGAATCGAGCAGATCCTGCCGCTGTGCGTTCAGGAAGTCGTATCGCTGCTGCGCTTCCTGGAACTCTTCGAGGGCCTGCGGGTTCACCGGCCCCAGCGC
>CAYOQB010000037.1:17808-34658 GCA_964406035.1 uncultured Solibacteraceae bacterium
CGACGCCGCCCAGGCGCAGGTTGTGGAACCAGGGCCCCAGCGCCTCGATCCGCGATCGCACTTCGGTATAGCGGGTTTCAAGGTCGGCCAGCGCCATCTCGTCCGGCACCGTGTCGTCCCCGGCGGCGAGCTCCGCCGCGGCTACCTGCAATTCTTTCCGCGCGGTCTCATCCAGGTACTTCAGATCGGATTGCCGCCGCACCAGGTCCAGCTCCAACTGCGACCGCTGTTCCTGCGCCGCCTGCGCTGCCGCGCGCATCTGCTTCAGCGCTTCGTCCAGCGCCGCCAGCGCCGCGCGCCGCGCGGTTTCCGCCTCCACCAGCCCGGCGATATCGCCTTCGGCCACGGCGATCGCCCCCGCCAGTTCCGCCGACCGCTGATCCAATCCGACGTTGTCTTCGAGCAGCCGGACGCGCTCCACGCCCAGACGCTCCATCTCCCGCGTCAGCGATTCGCGCCGCGCCGAAATCTCGCGGATCTGCTGATCCAGCCGCGCCTCGGCCGCGCGCTCGGATCTCCGCCGCTCCTCCAGGCCAGCCAGTTCCGCCCGCAGCACCGCGTGTTCCTCGGCCAGATGGTGCATGGCCGACTGCTGCCGCTGCAGCTCCCCGCGCAATTCCTCCAGCGCCTTTTCCTGCTCGAAGCGGGCGGCTTCCTTCTCCGTCACCAGTTCCTGATTCCGCTCCCGCGTTTCCCGCGCCCTCTGATCCTCGCGCTGCAGGCGTTCCAGCTCGCGCGCCACCACCGTCTTGCGGCTTTGCGCCCGCGCGGTTTCCTCGGCCAGCGTCCGGTTCTCATGCTCCAACGCCAGCGCGTCTTTTTCCTGCGATTGCTGCAGCGCCCGCAGCCGCTCCAGTTCCTCGGCCAGGATCGCCGCTTCCCGCTCGTAACCTTCCAGCAGCTCCGTGGTTTCGTCCACCGCCGCCTGCCTGGCGTGTACCAGGCCGCTGAGCTCCCGCAGCTCGCGCTTCAGAGCCAGGGGGCCCGATCCCGTCTTCTTGCCGCCGCTGACCGCGTGACCGCGATAGCTGACCCCGTCCGGCAACAGGAAGTACAAGTCCGGATGCGCCATCGCCAGGCGCTGCGCCGCCTCCCGATCCTCCACCAGGTAGCAGCTCGCCAGCCGCGGCAGCATGCCGGCGGACACCCCGGAGAGCCCGTTGGTGAACCGCAGGGCGTGGCTCAGCTTCCCGGAGACACCGTCTTCCAGCGTGACCGCCGAGCCGCCGGGAGGCGTGGCGCCCGGATCCGGGTGGACCAGGAAGGTCGCCCGCCCGTCCAGATCGCCCTTCATCAGCTCGATGCCGCGCTCGGCGTCGTTCCAGCTCTGGACCACGACATATTCCAGTTCCTCGTGCAGAAACTCCTCGGTGGCCTTCTCATACGCCGGATCGAGCACTTCGACGAAGTCGGCCAGCACGCCGGCGGGCCGGAAGTCACCCGCGCCGCCGCGCTCCAGCGCGGTGAACAAACGCTTTACGGATTCGGTCGTATATGCCCGATGAGAAAGAATTTCTTCAAGCGAGTCCTTGCGTGCCTTATGCCGCGAAAGCTCCGCTCGCAACTGCTCTAGTTGCTTACGAGAGTCCGCGATTCGCGTCCGCCGCGCGGTCAGCTCCTCCTCGGTTCGCCGCCGCAGGCCGGCGGTTTCTTCCACTGCGGAACGCCGCGTCGTCAGTTGCTCCGCCAGTTCGGAGTTTCGCAGCGTCAGCCGCTCCAGTTCCGCCCCGGCGGCTTCTTCTTCGCGCTTCGACCTTTGTGTGTCTCTTTCAACACCGGCCAGAAACTCTTCAATCTGCGCCAGTTGATTGCGCAGGTTGGACGCTTCTCCCAGCAGCCTTAGGACGCTCTGGCGCGCCGCCTCCAAATTCCGTTCCCGCTCGCGCACCAGCACGCCGACCGTTTCGCGTTCGGCATTCTTGGCCGTGATCCGCTCCTGCGCGGTCCGTGCCTGTTCGTCCAGTTCCACGAGCGCTCGGACGTGGATCTCTTTCTCGACCACGCCTTCACCCTGCCGCTTTTCGAGCTCCTGCGTTTCCGTCTCGGAGCGCTGCAGCCGCTCTTCGATGGCGGCGATCTGCTTGGCTTGCGATTCCAGCCGGCCCCGCGTTCTCTCAATCTCCAGTTGCGCCGCCGCGTGCTGCGCTCGCGCTTCCGTCAGGGAGGCTTCCGTGGCATATAGCGATGCGCGCTCCGCCGTCTGCTGCTCTTCCCGGGCGGCTACGTCGGACTGCAGCCGCTGGAACTCCCCGGCCGCCTGATTCAGCTCCAGCGCGAGCTTCGCGGCTTCGCGTTCCAGAATCCGGAATTTGCCTGACAGCAGCACCTTCAGGTGGCCCACCATCTCGCCGCGCAGTTCTTCGTAGCGCTTGGCTTTCGAAGCCTGCCGCTTCAGCGAGTTCGCCTGCCGCCCCACCTCTTCCAGGATGTCGAAGACGCGGGTCAGGTTCTGCCGCGCGCCCTCCAGCTTGGCCTCGGCTAACCGCTTACGCGTCTTGAACTTGGTGACCCCCGCGGCTTCTTCGATGATGGCCCGGCGGTCGGCCGGCTTGTTCGAGAGAATCTGGCCGATGCGCCCCTGCTCGATGATCGCGTAGCTCTCGGGTCCGAGGCCGGTGCCCATGAACAGATCCTGGATGTCCCGCAGGCGCGCGGCTTTGCCGTTGATTAGGTATTCGCTTTCGCCCGACCGGAACAGCCGCCGCGTGATCGTGATCTCTTCCGGCTTCGGGTGATGACCGTTGCCATTGCCGTGGCCGTTGCCATTGGCGTGGGCGGCCGGCTCGGCTTCCACCTTGGGGTCCACCAGCGTGAGCGTGACCGCCGCGAGCCCCAGCGGCTTGCGGTCCCTGGTGCCGGCGAAGATGACGTCTTCCATGCGCGCGCCGCGCAGGCTCTTGGCGGACTGCTCGCCCAGCACCCAGCTGATGGCGTCACTCAGGTTGGACTTGCCGCATCCGTTCGGTCCCACCACCGCGGCGATGCCGCTGCCGTGAAACCGCATCTCCGTCCGATCGCAAAAAGACTTGAAGCCTTGGAGTTCGACCCGCTTTAATTTGAGCAAAGCTAGCCCCTCTCATCAAAAGTATCTCGGGGGTGCCTCTATGCTACCCGCGCCCGCTGGAAAAGTAAAGCGGGTTGTGTACTGAGTATAGTCGCTCTCCATCGGGAACCCCAATTAGTAGTAGGTCGCGAATCCCATCGCTGATCCGGCAAGTCCCAAAGCTGAACAGGTCTCCTGTGAAGACACCTCGGCAAGTCAATCAGTTACAGGCGGCAACGGAACTGCAGGCAAGCCTCCGGAAGGGAGCGCACAGAGCCCATGAAGGAACGAGTTCGCGAAACCTGGTCCGGCCCGATTTCGGCCGACTACCTGGCCAAACAGGCCGAATACGGCTGGAGGCTGGCCAGCATCGAATGGGAGCGCGAAATTACCACCCAAACGCCCCTGGTGTTCCGTGAAAAGGTCCCGTTCGGCCTGCGTGTGGCGGCAGACGCCCAGCACCTGGAGGAAAATCCGGAAGAAGTGCAGGCGCTGCTGTTCATCATGGAGGGAATCGTGGCTGACAAGCGGCTGAGCCAGATCGCCGTCGATCTGAACCGCGCCGCCATCCGAACAAGATCGGGCCAACCCTGGGGACCGGGCGAGGTTTTCGAACTCCTGCCCCGCCTGATCGAGGTCGGCCCGCGTATTTTCTCGAGCGAAGAGTGGATCGCCCGGCGAGAACAGCTCTTCCGGGCGATCTGAGGGTCAGGCGGCGCGCGCCGGGGTCAGCTTCCCGCCCGGGATCAGCGCTTCGATCGCCTGGCTGACGCGCTCCACGAAGACGAACTCCATCTCGGCGCGCGCTTCCTCCGGCAAGTCCCGCATGTCCTTCTGATTGCCTTTCGGCAGCACCACGCGCTTGATGCCCGCGCGGCGAGCCGCCAGCACCTTCTCCTTCACGCCGCCGATGGGCAGCGCCAGCCCGGTGAGCGTGACCTCCCCGGTCATGGCCGTGTCCATTCGCGCGGGTATTCCCGAGTACAGCGATGCCAGCGCCACCGTCATCGCGATACCCGCCGAAGGTCCGTCCTTGGGAATGGCGCCCGCGGGTACGTGCACGTGAACGCCGGATTCCTTGAACTTATCCGTGTCGATTCCGAACTCGCGCGCATGGCTCCAGACGAAGCTCTTCGCCGTTTGCGCGGATTCCTTCATCACTTCACCCAGTTGCCCGGTGAGCGTCAGGCCCTTGCCATCCGGCAGCAGGGCCGCTTCGATGTACAGCACCTCGCCGCCGGTCTCGGTCCACGCCAGCCCGGTGGATACGCCGGCGGGCATCTCGCGCCGCGCCTCCTCCGGCAGGAAGGCTTCCGGCCCCAGCAGATCGCCCAGTTGTTCGGGAGAGATCGCCACCGTTCCAGGCTGATCCTCATTCTCCTGCCGCTCGGCGATCTTCAAGGCGATCTTGCGCAGCACCCGTCCGATGGTCTGCTCCAGACGGCGCACGCCGGCCTCGCGAGTGTAGCCTGAGATCAGCCGCCGCAGCGTCTCCTCCGGAATGGTCACCTGATCCTCGCGAACGCCCGTGTTGCTGAGCTGGCGCGGGATCAGATACCGCCGCGCGATGTGCGTCTTCTCCTCTTCGCTGTATCCCGCCAGCCGCAGGATCTCCATGCGATCCAGCAGCGGACGCGGGATCGTATCCAGCGTGTTCGCGGTGCAGATGAACATCACTTTCGACAGATCGAAAGGCAAATCCAGATAGTTGTCCCGGAAATTCTTGTTCTGCTCTGGATCCAGGATTTCGAGCAGCGCCGCGGCCGGATCGCCGCGGAAGTCGCGCCCCATCTTATCCACTTCATCCAGCATGATCACCGGATTCGCCGCGGCCGCGCGGCGCATGGCCTGGATCACCCGCCCGGGCATAGCCCCGATGTAGGTCCGGCGGTGACCCCGCAGCTCGGCTTCATCGTGCATGCCGCCCACGCTCATCCGCTCGAAATTGCGGCCCAGCGACTTCGCGATGGACTGGCCCAGCGAGGTCTTGCCCACGCCCGGAGGCCCGACAAAGCAGAGTATGGGCGCCTTGGCGTTCGCATTCAGCTTCAGCACCGCAAGATGCTCCAGAATGCGCTCCTTCACTTCCTTTACGCCGTAGTGATCCTCATCAAGAATCGCCCGCGCGCGGCCCAGATCGAGCGAGTCCTCGGTGTACTTGGACCACGGCAGATCGCACACGTACTCCAGATACGTGCGGATCACATGGAACTCCGGTTGTCCCGCGGACAGGCGCTCCAGCCGCGACATCTCTCGTTCCGCTTCCTTGCGGACCTCCTCCGGCAGGGTCACCTTCTGCAGCCGTTCCTTCAGCGCTTCCACTTCCGCCTGCTCGGGGTTCTTCTCGCCGAGCTCCTGCTGAATCGCGCGCAACTGCTGCCGGAGCACATACTCCTTCTGCTCCTTCGACATCTCATTGCGCGCTTCGCTGGCGATCTTGGAGCGCAGTTCCAGCACTTCCACTTCATGCGCCAGCCAGCCGTGCACCATGCGCAGCGCGTCCAGGCGCGTATCCGCCTCCAGCAACTGCTGCTCCTTGGCATGATCCAGGTTGAACAGAGTTGCGATCAGGTGGCACATCCGCAGCGGATCTTCGTCGTTGGAAGCGAGCAGCCGCGTCAATTCCTGGGTCGCCTGCGGCGCCTGCGTCAGGCCCACCATCTTGGTGGCGAGTTCCACCACGTTCAACGCCAGCGCTTCCACTTCCCGGCTGGAATCCACCGGAAGCGGCAAAGTGCGCACCCGCGCCTGCAGGTAGTCGCCCGCTGCGCGCTCCAGCTTCAATACCACTACCCGTTCGGAGCCGAGCACCAGCACTTCCAGCAGGTTCTCGTTGACCCGCGCCAGCTTGCGGATTACCGCCTTGGTGCCGATCGTGTACAAATCGCCCGCGCCGGGGTCCTGAGTGGAAGGATCGCGCTGCGCCACCAGAACGATCTCCTTTTCCTCCGTCGCCTGCGCGGCCAGGCAAGCCTGAATCGACCCGGGGCGGCCCACTGATAGCGGCATCACCAACCCGGGAAAAAGCACTGAGTTCTTCAGCGCCAGTACCGGCAGGGTCTGCAAGTTGTTTTCGAGTTCGTTCATGGCGTTGTCCTTCCTCTTAGATTCCGCTCCGTCCGCGAAGTTTCAAATGGTCACGCGTGAACTGGTTGCGTTTCGAACCGCAAACCCGCGCCCGCGGCGTCAATCCATACGGTTTGTCCGTCCCGCACTTCGCCTGCCAGGATCTTGCGCGCCAGCGGAGTCTCCACCTCCCGCTGGATGGCCCGCTTCAGGGGCCGCGCGCCGTAAGCCGGGTCATGCCCGGTGCGCACCAGGTGCGTCCGCGCCTCCGCCGTCAACTGCAGCGTAATGTGCCGCTCCTCCAGCCGTTTGCGCAAGCCCTCCAACTGGATCTCCACGATCCGCGCCAGATGCTCCTCGGTCAGCGAATGGAAGACGATAATTTCATCCACGCGGTTCAGAAACTCCGGCCGAAACCCGCGCCGCAGCTCTTCGAGCACGGCTTCCTTCATCCGCTCGTACCCTGGACCCTCGAAGGTTCCGCGATACTCCAGAATCCGGGGGCTGCCGACATTCGAGGTCATGATCACGATCGTGTTCTTGAAATCCACCGTGCGCCCCTGCCCGTCCGTAAGACGCCCGTCGTCCAGAACCTGCAGCAGGACGTTGAAAACATCCGTGTGCGCCTTCTCGATTTCGTCGAACAGCACCACCGAGTACGGCCTCCGCCGCACTGCTTCCGTCAACTGCCCGCCTTCCTCGAACCCGATGTATCCCGGAGGCGCGCCCACCAGCCGGGAAACCGTGTGTTTCTCCTGGTATTCCGACATATCGATCCGCACCATCGCGCGTTCGTCGTCAAACAGGAACTCCGCCAGCGCGCGAGCGAGTTCCGTCTTGCCCACACCCGTGGGACCCAGGAAAATGAAGCTGCCGATCGGCCGCTTGGGATCCTTCAATCCGCTGCGCGCCCGCATCACCGCTTCCGATACCGCCTCCACCGCCTCGTCCTGTCCGATCACGCGCTTGTGCAGCTCGTCTTCCAGGTGCAGCAGCTTCTGCATCTCGCCTTCGAGCAGCTTGGTGACCGGGACGCCCGTCCACCGGCTCACCACCTCGGCGATATCTTCCTCGTCCACTTCTTCCTTCAGCAGCCGCGACTGGTGCTGCTTGTCCTCGAGCTTCTTCTGCTCTTCGGCGAGCTGCCGCTCCAGCCCGGCGAGCTTGCCGTACTTCAGCTCCGCGGCCTTGTTCAGGTCATAGCTGCGCTCCGCCTGCTCGATTTCCAACTTCACCCGCTCCATCTGCTCGCGGGTGGAACGGAGCCGCTGCACCGCATCCTTCTCCGCCTGCCACTGCGCCTGCAACGCGGAGCTGCGCTCCTTCAATTCCGCCAGCTCGCGTTCCAGCTTCGCCAGGCGATCCTTGGAAGCCGTGTCCGACTCCTTCTTCAGCGCCTCGCGCTCGATCTCCAGTTGCATGGTGCGCCGCAGGATCTCGTCGAGTTCCGCGGGCATGGAGTCGATTTCCGTGCGCAGCTTCGCCGCAGACTCGTCCACCAGGTCGATGGCCTTATCCGGCAGGAAGCGATCCGAGATGTAGCGGTTCGACATCACCGCCGCGGCCACCATCGCCGAGTCCTTGATGCGGACGCCGTGGTGAACCTCGTAGCGCTCCCGCAGCCCGCGCAGGATCGAAATCGTATCTTCCACCGTGGGCTGATCGACGAATACCGTCTGGAAGCGGCGTTCCAGCGCCGCGTCTTTCTCGATGTGCTTGCGGTATTCATCCAGCGTCGTCGCGCCTATGCAGTGCAACTCGCCGCGCGCCAGCATGGGCTTCAGCAGGTTGCCCGCATCCATGGCGCCCTCCGCCTTCCCCGCCCCGACCACCGTGTGCAACTCGTCGATGAACAGAATGATCTCGCCTTCGGCCGACTGCACTTCCTTGAGGACCGCTTTCAACCGCTCCTCGAACTCGCCGCGGAACTTCGCGCCGGCGATCAGCGCGCCCATATCCAGCGACACTACCCGCTTGTTCTTCAGGCCCTCCGGCACGTCCCCGCGCACGATGCGCTGCGCCAGGCCTTCTACAATCGCGGTCTTGCCGACGCCGGGTTCGCCGATCAGCACCGGGTTATTCTTGGTGCGCCGTGACAGCACCTGGATCACGCGGCGGATCTCCTCATCGCGCCCGATCACTGGGTCTACCTTGCCCTGCTCAGCGAGCTTGGTCAGGTCCCGGCCGTACTTCTCCAGAGCCTCGTAGGTCGCCTCTGGATTCTGCGTGGTGACGCGCTGGCTGCCCCGGACCTCCTGTAGCGCCTTCAACAGCCGTTCCCGCGTCAGGCCGAATTCCTTGAAGATCCGCCCGGTGGCCCCGCTGTCTTCGAGCGTCGCCAACAGCACGTGCTCCACCGACACGTAATCGTCCTTCAGCCGCTTGGCTTCGTCCTCGGCGGTGGTCAGCAGCTTCTGCAGCCGCCCGGTGATATACACCTGATCCGGCGACATCGGCCCGCCGGAAACCTTCGGCAGGCGGTCCACCTCTTGTTTCAGGCGGCGATGCAGATTTTGCGGATTGAGGTCGCTTTTCAGCAGGATGGAAGGCGCCAATCCGCCCTCCTGCTCGAGCAGGGCCAGCCCGAGATGCTCCACCTCGATCTGCTGCTGCCCGTTGCGGGTGGCGATTCCCTGCGACGCGCGAATGGCGTCCTGCACTTTTTCGGTAAAGCGGTTGAAGTCCATGGTGGTGCCTCCGAACTCTAGGTCGAGGATACCACGTTAGTATGAACTTGTCCACTAATCTGAGTGCGTTATACTCACATCGGGTATCGCGAGGCACAGCAACCCCGCGAGCCTATAGCATCCCCAGCACCCGATCTATCTCATTCGCGGTCACATAGAAGTGCGGCGACAACCTCAGCCAACCCTGCCGGGGCGACGCCGTCACGCCCTGCGACCGCAAGCGCGATACCAATTCCTCACAGTCGAGCCCCTCCTTGCGGATAGACACAATCCCCGATCCGGTCTCCGGGCTGTGCGGCACAAGACACTGATAACCTTGAGCTTCCGCGCCGCGCGCGATCTGCTCTGACAAGCTCAGGACCGCCTTCGAAACAGTTTCCATCCCCGCTTCCTGCAGCAGATCAAAAGCGGCTCGTAACCCATAGATCCCAATGGTGTTCAGCGTGCCGCACTCATACCGGCCCGCATCCGGACGCAAGGTCATGTCGCGGCAGCCGTAGTCGTTGAACCCGGCGATGTTGGTCCAGCCGAACTCCACCGGCTCGATCCGGTCCTGCCACTCGCGTCGCAGGTACAGGATCCCGCAGCCCTCGGGTCCCAGCAGCCACTTGTGCCCGTCGGCAGAAAGCGCGTCAATGTGCATCCGCTCGACGTCTATGGGAAACACCCCAAGACCCTGAATTCCGTCCACGAAGAAGAACGCGCCGCGACGCCGGCAGATCTCGCCGATCGCTTCCAAGTTCACCCGGAAACCGCTCAAGTAGTTGACGTAACTGATCGCCAGCAGCCGCGCTCCCTGCGCCGCCTGGTCGATCTGTTCCAGCGAATCGTAGATGGACAGCCACTCCACCTGGACCCCCTTCGCCGACAGCCGCTGCCAGGGAAACAGGTTCGCCGGGAACTCCTCCCGGAACGCGACCACCCTATCGCCCGGCTTCCAGTCCATCCCCAGGGCGACCGTGGCGATGCCTTCCGAGGTGTTCTTGACGATGGCGATTTCGGGCGCCGCGGCGCCGATCATCCGGGCGGCCGATTCACGCAGGGCGGCATAGGTCGCCTCCCAGTCGGAGTAGTGCAGCGATCCGTACTCGCAAGCGTCATCGGCGAGCTTCTTCATCGCCTCGGCGGCGCGGCGGCTCAGGGGAGCAACCGCGGCGTGATTCAGGTAGATCAGGCGGCGGGTAACCGGGAACTCGCCCCTCCGGTTCACCGTCAGATTGTGGTAACCCGTGAGGGCTGTAGTACGTTCCATCTTTAGAAAGGTCTATACTGACCGATAGAGACAGCGGTTGGCAAGGAGTGTATCAATGCGGCGTTTCCTTTCGAGCGTAATGGCGGTCGCCCTCCTCGCTCCGTTTGCTGCCTTGGCGGAGGACAAAACCGCCAAGACCGACAAGACCGAGCGTCTGGACAACAGCGGGAAAAAGAAGCCCACCAAGAAGGATGCCGAGGAGATCGGCAACCGCGACGTGGACGGCAAGGTGAACTTCTATTCGATCGAAAAGGAGATCGCCTTGGGCAAGCAGCTCGCCCAGGACATCGAGCGGCAGGCGAAGATCGTGGATGACCCGGTGATCGCCGAGTACGTCAACCGCGTGGGCCAGAACCTGGTGCGCAACTCCGACGCGAAGGTGCCCTTCACCATCAAGGTGATCGACAGCGAGGACGTGAACGCGTTCGCGCTCCCCGGCGGCTTCTTCTTCGTGAACTCGGGCCTGATTCTGCGGGCGGAGAATGAAGCGGAGCTCGCCGGCGTGATGGCGCATGAGATCGCGCACGTCGCGGCGCGCCACGGCACGCGCCAGGCGACGCGAGGCCAGATCGCCAACTACGCCACCATCCCCCTGATCTTCATGGGCGGCTGGGCCGGATTCGGCATTCGCCAGGCGGCGAGCATCCTGATCCCGGTCGGCTTCCTGCACTTCTCCCGAGGTTTTGAGAAGGAAGCGGACGACCTGGGCCTGCAGTACCTGTACAAGTCAGGCTACGATCCGACGGCGTTTGTCGATTTCTTCGAGAAGCTGCAGACGATGGAGAAGAAGAAACCGGGCACGATGGCCAAGGTTTTCTCCACGCACCCGCCGACCGACGATCGCATCGGCAACGCGCAAGGTCACATCCAGCGCTACCTGGAAGCCAAGCCGGAGTACGTTCTGGATACGTCCGAGTTCGGCCAGGTGAAGGCGCGGCTGGCGGCGATGAAGGCACGCGTGAAGCCGGTGGAGCAGGATCCGAACCGTCCTCGGCTGAGCCGGCGTCCTGGCTCGGGCACCATTGATCCGGAAGGCAAGGGTGACGAGAAGGGCAAGACCACGGACGAAGACGAGCGTCCGACCCTGAAGCGGCGTCCGAACTGAGTTAAGTTAGTTTTCTCCCTGCGAACGGCCCGGCGATGGTGAGTCGCCGGGCCGTTTCGCATTCTAAGGGACCCTTCGCGCAGATCTATCCTGAATAGATGAGTTCCCCTCGCCTTTACTCCGACCTCGCTGCCTGGTGGCCCCTGCTCTCTCCCCCCGGCGAGTATGAGGAGGAGGCCGAAGACCTTCTCCCGCTGCTCCGCGCCGGATCGGATCAGGGGGAAATGACTTTGTTGGAACTGGGCTCGGGCGGCGGGAGCCTGGCATGCCATCTGAAGCGGGCGTTCCGCATGACGGTGACGGACATCTCGCCCGAAATGCTGGCTACCAACCGCGCGGTGAACCCGGAATGCGAAGTCCGGGTCGGGGACATGCGAACGCTCGACATGGGGCGGCAGTTCGATCGCGTGCTGATCCACGACGCGATCATGTACGCGACCTCGCCCGCGGACTTGCGCGCCACCATCGCGAACGCCGCGCGCCATTGCAAACCTGGCGGGGCGGCCGTTTTCGTTCCCGATTGCGTCCGCGAAACCTTCGAGCCATCGACGGGGCACGGCGGCCATGACGGACCGGACGGCCGCGGGCTCCGGTACTTGGAATGGAGCTGGGATCCGGACCCGGCGGACTGCACGTTCCAATCGGTTTTCGCATTCCTCTTGAGGGACGCGGCCGGCAACGTGCGGACTGAGATGGACCCGCACACGGTGGGACTGTTCTCCCGCTCGGAATGGTTGGGTTGGTTGGATGAGGCAGGGTTTGAGGCGCGGATTCACAGGGATCCGTGGGAACGGGACGTGTTCATCGGCCGCCGGCGAGGGGAGTGAGGGTGTGAGACCTGCAGCGGCTGTGCCAAGGTCGTGCAGGCGAAGGCGCGGCTCGCGCCGATGGGTGGAGCGGGCTTGGGCAACTTCGATCCGGGAGGCAAGGGTGACCAATAGGGCAAGACCACGGACGGAGACGAGCGTGAAGCGGCGTCCGAACTGAGTCAGTTGATTTTCGCCCTGCGAACCGCCCGGCGATGGTGAGTCGCCGGGCCGTTTCGCATTTTGGACTAGTCGTGAGACCTTCGACCGAGGGCGGCGGCAGAGAAGTCGAGCACGGTTGAACGTTACGTGTTGCGGCGGAAGTCTGCCGTCTAAAAACCGCCAACGAAATCGAGCGTACGTTGTGCAAAGCCCTGCAATTCGTTTGCATCAATGGCGTCGCCCTCGGCTTCCGCACTCTCATCATGGTGATAAATTTTGGAGTACTCGTTTAGAGCCGTAAGTTCTTCGAGCAAGGGTTGCGCTTGATGGAGCGGAGAGCCGGGCTGGGCGACCCTGATCTTCCTGATCATATCGCCGAGCCACTCATCGGTCTTAAACTCTTTCGGTTGCTTTACTCGCAGATAACCCTCAAGCAGTGGCCGAATGGCACGCCCGACCTGCCGGGGCTTGCCCTCATTCTCGCGAACAAAACGAAACAGCGTGTTGTAGTTGTCGAAGTAATCGCCGCGCGTCAACTCGTCAATATTGCATTCTACAATCGTCGAGTGCGATGGTCCCGTCCTGAAGAACTGAAGGGTCTTGACCTCGGAAGCGGGCTTCCGATCGTTAATCTGCTTCAGGAAAGCGGCGTCGTGGGAGAGAACAATAACCTGCCGACAAACCTCCGCCAGCTTGCAGATGAGGGTTTGAGTGCGTAGACGCCTCGACCTGTCTTGGCTTGTGAATGGATCGTCAAATAGGACGACGGTTTCCGCGAGCTTGGGATCACGCTCAAGCTGGGCGATGAAGAAGGCGAGTGCGAGAGTGCTGCGGTCGCCCGCGCTCAGCGTGTTGCGAAAACAGGCTTTTCCAAGAGGTGTCTCGGGGTCGCCGAGTTCCACCCGCACTCCGTTGATGATGATCTGGAAAGACGAACTGACGTTGCCGCCCGCATAACTGGTCTTGGTCTGACCGATGCGAAAGCCCGCTGCAAAAATCTCAAGCAGCTCGTTTATCCGCTTCTCGTACGGCCCAAGCGTCGTCTGACAATAAGCGTCAAGCTTCTCTTTGGCCGCCACCTTGCCCGCGTCCAGTGACGCCTTATGGGCCACGGCCTCTAGGTATTGAGTACACGCTGCGTCAACGTCGGGCTCAAATCGCTTCTTAGTCGCCTGCAACCCGGCCAACTCAAGCTTGGCTTTCGCCAGATCGCCCGCCGCCGTATCGATCTTCTTGGCGGCAATGAGAACGTTGGCTTCCATGACAGCTTTCCCGTACTCCGTGACCATCGCCTGGGCGTCCTTTAACGCCGCCATCGCCCGGTCGTACTCGGAGTCTGTGGGAACGACTTCAAGGGGCGATGCCAACTTGGCTTTGAGACGGCTCAGGGCCGCTCTTCGAAGATCGGTGATTGCGGTCTGCAATCCGGTGAAGGATAGATCGGTCAGTTTGGCGGCTACGAACTCTCCCCAAAACGCGGCGAGCGTGGCATTTCCCTCTATCGCTCTTTTCGTCTCGAGGAGAGCGGCCTCGCCGAACGCCTTTTCGATATTTTCCTGAAGGGCGGATAGCTCCTTCTTGAAGGCGGCATATGCTTGACTGAAATATTTCTTGTACGCGTCCAACAGGTCGAGGTCGTCAACATCCTGGCCGCAGAATGGGCACTGCTCACCGTTGGCCAGCGGCAAGCCTTGAACGATCCACTGCTCCCCGCCCGGCTTGGCATGGGTGCCAAGATGCTGTTTGACCCGCGTCTCGGCATCCTTAGATACACCGTCCAAGAGTTTGGACAGGAGCGTTTCAAAATCGGCGGGCAGCTGAGGAAGCGCGATTTCCGCAAGTGAAGCCTTCTCCTTGATCTCCTTGGCTCGTTCCAATGTGGCGATCTCGGTTTGTTTCGCTGTGATCTTGGCGTCCACGTCGGCATCGGGCTCAAGCGCGAGAAACGTGTCGAGCTTCTGGCCTTGAGGCAGATGCGCCTTGACCACGTTGCCCTTAGCGCTCACGTCCTTGTTGGCTTCGCGAATGAGCCCGTCAAATTCGTCCACCTTCCTGGCCAGCGTGACGCCTTCCTCACCGACGATGACCTCGTAGAGATTCTTGCGGTGATCGTGGCCAATGTGGTGACCGGAATGGATGTTTTCGTCCATGAACGTTGAATCGTAGATTGCGACGCGCGGCCCGGCTGAGTCCCAGCTTCCATCCTCGAAGGTCACATGGTTGTTGACATCGAGCAACACTAGCGCAAACGGCGGGTTAGCGCTGCCGAGTGTCTGGCGGCCAAGAATGTAATCGGGGTTGCCGGATGAGAGCGACCGCAGAATGTCGCCCAAGGTAGTTTTGCCTTTGCCGTTTTCACCGAAAATCAACGTCAGCTTTCGGAACGTTACGTCGCCGCTTGCGTTGCAGGATGTGAATTTCCCGATATTTCGAATCGCTATAAACTTGCTGACCATACTATGCTCACTCTAATCTGGGGCACCCGGCGGCCGCAAGGTGCGTGGAGTTGAATTGACCTGCCCTTTTTCCGAGCGCCAGCATACCCGAAAGTCACATTAACCCGGTGGCCTCATTTTGAGCAGGGTTGGAGGTCTGGAGAAAGGGATCAGAGTGGCGCGGAAGGTGGGTCGACCAGCAGTCTGAAGTTCCCCTACTGCCGGCGGAAGGTCAGAGGAGATGACGCGGAACCGCTGTTCGGTTGGAGCATCAACACTGAACCGTTCCACGAACCCACTTTGCCAGGTTTCCGCCCAGGCTTGGCGAACCGCCCGTCCTCGCAGGCACTGAACCAAATGAGCTCGTACTCCACATAACATAGTCCCGCAGTCCACAGCAGCGCGGACGTTGTCATTGAGGTGTGAGTTTCAATTCTATCGCGCACTGGGAACACTGCGCCCCCGACCTGCGACCATCTTCAGTCCCGTAGCATACCCGAGCTCATGCCTCTCCAAGGCCCCTCTCACCCGGACGGCAGGGATCGAGGTTCAAGATTGCTTCCCGGTCCCCGGGGGTGGAGCAAGCTCTGAGATCCGAATGAAGTCGGGGGACCATTCCCGTCATTAGGCCTCAGGAACGCGCTTACTACATCAAACGGAATTGATGCTGTACAGTCAGTGAAGAAGAGGGAGATTGCCACGTGGGACGTCACAAGAAACATTGTGCCCGCATTCAACAGGCCGTGATCAGCTTGCGGAGCAGAATGCGCAAGACTCCCGAGGCTGATCCTCTCATTTGGCCAATACGCGGCGAACTGGCCTGCTCTCAACGACCCTTGCGCGATCATCGTGTCTTCGAAGATTGCAACCCCTTGCCGTCGGAGAGTTTTCCTCTGATCGCCAACTGGATCGACAAGGTTTGCAAAGCGGGGATCCGAGGCGTGATTTGCCTACTTACACCCAAACAGCTTCAGCGGTATGAAGGCTTTCACACCGGCGGCCTGCTAGGCGCATACCGCGAGGCAGGGCTAACCGTTGTCCACATTCCTGTCTTCGATGAGGTCCACCCTGATGACACCGAAGGATCAATGGTCCTGGGCAAAGAAGTCTTCAACAAAGCTTTTGAGTGCTTTAGCACTCTTCCCAAACCGGTACTCCTGCACTGCAGTGCGGGCATTGACAGAAGCTCACCGGTCGCTGCAGAGATCGTCGTCAGATCTGGGAAGCAGCTTTTTCGGTGATCTCAAGAGTCCTCACATCATGGGTTGGGCGACGGTCAACCCGTTTCTTTATTCGGGATATGTCGTTTATAGCCGATAGGACCCACCCGTGCGCCGGAGGTTGAGCGCACCAACTCCATCACCTCACCCGCTGATACCGAAACACGCTCGCATGCCCCGCCGACCCCTCGGTCCACGTCCACTCCTCACTGAAGCGATCCTTGCCCTCAATCGTGATCACCAGCCCGGTCATCCGCCCGGCGGAGGGATTTGCCAGGTTGCGCGCGCTGGAGAACTGGAAGCGGAACACCCGTTGTCCCGGTGCCGCCGGACCGCTCACCAGGCGGGGCTGATTCCCGTCGCCGCAATAATGCTCGGCCGCGAGACCGGAGCCGTCGATGGTGAACATCGTCACCATGTCCGTGCGGCCGTCGTTGTGCAGCCGCGCCAGGATCGCAGTCCCGTCGGCCACCACTTCGTAAGTCGCCGCCACCGCACTGCCGTCCGAGCGCACCCCGCTCCAGCTTCCGGCGAGCCCCTTCAGTGCCTCCAGACCCGCATGGCGATCGGCCGCCAGGGCGGAAGCGGCCATCAGAAGAAGAAGGCCGCGTTTCATGCGGCCCTCTCCGGAAACAATTGCGACAGCTTGTCGGCCCACAACCGCTCGATCTGCGAAGCGCGTTCGTCCGTCATGCCGTAGAGCACCATTTCGGCGTAGGCCATCGCTCCGGAGGCGACGCGCTGCACCGAGATGTTCAGGATGCCGCCGTTCCATTCGGGCACCGTGCCGCACAGGTGCAGGCGGTCCCGCATGTGCACGCGCAGGGGACCCGCTTCCGGCTCGATTCGCGCCAGCGCCGCTTCGGGCTCCAGACCGGGGCACACGCGGGTAACGATGCGGTTGTGGACGCTGTCGTTCCGGTGTCCCTCCATCCAGGTCTTCAGGCGGAAGAAGCACCCGCGCCAGCCTTCGCGCGTGCCTTCAAATTCATGATCCCAGCCGTCGCCCGAGCCGAAGCCGGAATGAACCAGGCGGAGAACCGTGCGACCCTCCTTCGATTCCAGGGTCCAGTC
>CAYOQB010000038.1:0-34600 GCA_964406035.1 uncultured Solibacteraceae bacterium
AACCCTGGAGTAATTGATTGAAAATGAAGCACTTGCTACACGTGTGTCTGATTGCTTGCAGCGCTGCTTTGCTGGCACAAGCCCCACTGAATCATAGGCTTACGGCTGAAGGCGAGGTGCGGGCGATCGATTTCGCAACGCATCCTGCGACCGCGACTCCCGCCGCCGAGGATGGGTCGACGCGGCTCCAGTGGCGGATCGGAAGCGAGGGCGCGGCGGCGCTCCGGCTGCATTTCCAGGATTTCAGCCTCCCTCCGGGCGCCCAACTGTGGGTGCGCAGTGCTTCGGGCGACTTTCAACGGGGACCATATGTAGCGTCCGGTCCGCTGGAGGAGGGCACTTTTTGGTCGCTGCCGGTGCCCGGGGATGAGGTGATTGTCGAGCTCACGATGCCCCTGGGATCGTTCGCCGGGACCCCGTTCCGCATCACGGAGCTGGGGCGGCTGACCTCGGCGGAAGGGCTCGACTGGCAGGATGCGCGGGCGCGCAGGACGGGCGAGGTCCGGTCCGGCTGGTTCCGCGGGCGAGTCGTAGAGTTTGAGGTGATCGACGGTGAGGGTGTTCTGGAAGCAGATATGCTTCTCGGCCCCGCGGACGAGATTCCGCCGCCGCCTTCGAGCAAGGACGGAACGCGAGAGGGCGTGGCGATCGATGGGACCGCGTATCGCTGGCCGGGCGGGCGCGTTGCTTACACGATCGACCCGCGGCTGCCCAATCCGCAGCGCGTGCTGGACGCGGTGGCGCACTGGAACCAGCAACTGTCGGGGTACATTACGATTGTTCCCCGGACCAGCGAAGCGGCTTACCTGAACTTTGTTCCCTCTTCGGGATGCTCGTCGTATGTCGGATTCCGCAACGTGGCGGCGCAAGCAGTGAACCTGGCGGACGGGTGTTCCACCGGGAACACGATTCACGAGATCGGGCACGCTCTGGGGCTGTATCACGAGCACACGCGGGAGGACCGGAACAATTATGTCCGCGTGTTGACGGAGAATATCGACCCGACCAAGACCAGCAACTTCACGCAGCAGATCACCAACGCGAGTGACATCGGGACTTACGATTACAACTCGATCATGCACTACCCGGCGTACGCGTTCTCGATCAACGGGCTGCCGACCATCGAAACAATCCCGGCGGGGATCGCGATCGGGCAGCGCAGCGGGCTTTCTTCCGGCGATATCAGCGCCACGCGGGCCATCTACGGCGGCTCGGCGCCGGCGCCGTCCACGGTGACGGTGACGCTGAACTCCAATCCGGGCGGGTTGACCCTGTATGCGGATGGCGCTGCTTTTTCCGCATCGCGCAGCTTCAGTTGGACTCCGGGAGCGGTACACACCCTCTCCGCGCCGGATCAGAGCGCGACGGGGACGCAATACCTGTTCTCGAGCTGGTCGAACGGCGGAGCGCAGACGCAATCCTACGCAACGCCGTCGTCGAATGCATCGGTGACCGCCAACTACGCGGTGCGGCATCAGGTGCGGGCGGTAACGGGCTCCGGGTCGGGGACGGTCACACAGAGTCCCGCATCGGCGGACTTCTATTACGCGGCGAACACGAACATCACGATTACGGCGACAGCGGCGCCGGGCTCGTGTCTGGTGTCGTGGACCGGTGTAGCGGCTGCGGCGAACCCGGTGATCAACGTGGTTGCGAATCAGCCGTACTCGATCGCGGCGAATTTTCAGGCCGGAGCGGTGGGGTTGAGTCCGGCGGCGTTGAGTTTCTCTTCCGCGGCGGGTTCGCAGAGTGTAAGCGTGTCGGGGACCAGCGGGTGCGCGTGGACTGCGCAAAGCGGGACTTCGTGGCTCACCGTCAGCCCGGCAACCGGGTCCGGGAGTGGCGTGCTGACGGTGACCGTCGACCGGAATCGCGGGCGATCGGCGCGGACGGGAACGGTGAACGTGGGCGGCGTCGTCCTGACGGTGACTCAGGCGGGCCGTTAACGGGAGCGCAGCACGCGCCCGCCGAGGCGATCCGTCAGTTTGCCTTGATCGACGGTGACGAAGCCGTTCACCAGAACGAAGTCGAAGCCTTCACTGAACTGGTGCGGCTGCTGGAACGTGCCTTTGTCGGCAACGCGCGCCGGGTCGAGAACCAACAGGTCTGCGGCCATGCCCTCGCGAATCAAGCCGCGATCCCGGAGCCCGAAGGTGCGCGCCGGAAGCGAGGTCATGCGGCGGATGGCGTCTTCCAGGGTGAGTACGCCGCGATTACGGACGTACTCGCCCAGCACGCGGGCGTTGGTTCCGTAGCTTCGGGGATGCGGCACGCCGACTCCGAATTCCTGAATCCCGCCGTCGCTGGCGATGGAGGTCCAGGGATAGCGCATGATCCGCTCAACATCCTGCCCGCCCATTGAGTGGTAGATCATCTGGGCGCGGCCCATCTGCATCATGTCCAGGATGGTTTCGGCTTCGTTATCGACCGTTTTCTCGCGGCCCAGGAGCAGGTTGATTTCGGAGATGGTCTTGCCCTCGAACTCGGGGCGGGGACGGAAGCGGCCGACGAGGCAGAATGAATAATCGGGCTGCCCGAGATCGCTAAGGAGCTTGAGCATGCCTTGCTTAATCTCGCCGCGGGTCTGCTTGTCGGCCAGCCGGGCGCGGACCTTGTCATCGCCGTCGGCGAGCGCCCAGCTCGGCAGGCGAATGCCCAGATTGGTGCTGGAGCGGTCGTAGGGATACTGGTCGATGACGACATCCACTCCCTCGCGGCGATACTTCTCCACCAGTGCGAGCGACTGATCCGACGCGCCCCACAGACGGCGGTTGTCGATCTTGAAGTGCGACAACTGGACGCGCATGCCGGCTTCCTTGCCCACGCGGACGGCTTCGTTGATCGCGTCGGTGATCTTTTCGCCTTCGTCGCGCATGTGGCTGGCGTAGACGCCGCCGTGCGCCGCGGCGGCTTTGGCGAGAGCCACCACTTCATCCGGGTTTGAGTAGGTGCCAGGAATGTAAATGAGGCCGGTGGAGAAACCGACCGCGCCCTCCTTCATGGCCTTGTCCACCAGCGCCTGCATCCGCGCGATTTCTTCGGTGGTGGCCAGGCGATTGGCGCGTCCCATCACTTCGGCGCGGACGGTGTTGTGGCCGATGAGAGACGCGATGTTGAGGCCGATGCCCGCCTTCTCCAGCTTCTGAAACCAGGCGGCGAGGTTGAGCTCGGAGCCGCCGCAGTTGCCGGTGACCACCGTGGTGACGCCGTCCATCAGGAAGTTGTCGCCGCGAGGGGTCTTTTCGACGCCGCCCTCGATGTGGGTGTGGACGTCAATGAAGCCGGGCGCGATCACGCGTCCGGCGGCATCGATGACGCGATCGGCGGTCTTGCCGTCCAGCGAGCCGACGGCGGCAATGCGGCCGCCCTTTACGCCGACATCGGCGCGAAACCAGGGGTTGCCGGAGCCGTCCACGACGCGGCCGTTGCGGATCAACAGATCAAAGTCGGCGGCGATCAGGGACGCGGCGAGCGTCAGAAGAGGAAGCACAATGCGCATGGAGGAAATCACCCCAGGAAGAATCGGAAAGATTCGGACAAGTACGCTTTCATGTCGTTGCGTTTCACGACCGCGTCAAGGAAGCCGTGTTGCAGCAGGAACTCGCTGCGCTGGAATCCGGCGGGCAGTTTTTGGCGGATGGTCTGTTCGATGACGCGGGGTCCGGCGAAGCCGATGAGCGCGCCGGGTTCGGCGATGTTGAGGTCGCCGAGCATGGCGAAGCTGGCGGTGACGCCGCCGGTTGTCGGATCGGTGAGGGCGCTGATGAAGGGCACCCTGGCTTCATCGAGGCGCATCAAGGCGGCGGAAATTTTGGCGAGCTGCATCAGGCTGATGGCGCCCTCCTGCATGCGGGCTCCGCCGGAGGCGGAGACGATCACCAGCGGCGCTCGCTTCTCGAGAGAACGTTCAATGGCGCGGGTGATCTTCTCGCCGACCACGGCGCCCATGGACCCGCCGATGAACTTCAGCTCCATCGCGCAGATATGGACGAAGCGGCCTTCCAGCGCGCCGCCTGCCGAGATCAGCGCGTCGGACATGGCGGTGTCGCGCTGCATGCCGGCCAGGCGGTCCCGATAACTCTTGGAATCAACGAACGCCAGGGGGTCGGTGGAGGACAACGCCGCATCGTACTCCTCGTACTTGCCTTCGTCGAAGAGGATCGCCAGGCGGCCGCGCGCGTCCAGCCGGAAGTGATGCTCGCACTTGGGGCAGACCTGGTTGGTCTCCTCCAGGTTCTTCTTCCAGATGATCTGGCCGCAACCGTCGCACTTGAGCCACAGGCCTTCGGTGCGAACGCGATGTTCGCCCTCCTTGCCGGAAGCGACCCCGGACTTCTGCCGACTGAACCAAGCCATGAAGTCTTATTGTAACTATCGCGGGTAGGGGTGTCCGCGAAGGGTGGTGAACGCGCGGTAGATTTGCTCGGCGAGCATGGCGCGCGCCAGCTCGTGCGGGAAGGTCATGGGCGAGAGCGAAAGCAACAGTCCGGCTCTCGACTTCCATTCGGGCGGCAGACCGTCGTGACCGCCTAGCATGAAGACGATGTCGCGAGCTTCCTGCTCCAGGCGGGAGATCAGGGCGATGAAGCGGGGGGAATCGAGGGGGGAACCGGCGGGGTCGAGCAGGATCTTCTCGGCCGCGGGATGCTTGGCGAAAGGATCGAAACGGCCGGGGTGGATCTCGCGCATTTCCACCGCGGCGTAGCGCGAGGTCCGCTTGACGAACTCCGCGGCGATGGCGTTGGCGTGAGCGTCGCGCGGCTTGCCGATGAAGTAGAGGTAGAGTTTCACTTCGCGGCCAGCATGGCGGCGATGGCCTGCTTCACGGCGGCGTACGCCGGTTTGGCGGGCGCGATCAGTTCGAAATGGCCCGCGTCGGGAAGCAGGGTTAGCAACACTGTGTCACCGGCCTTGCGCGCCGCCGTGAGGTATTGATCGCCCCACTTGGGGACGACAATGGGATCGCGCGCGCCGTTCACCAGGTGTTGCGGAATGCCGAGCGGCAGCATTTCGAGCGGCGAGGTCTCGGAGAAACGTGTTGTGTCGCCGCCCACCAGATCGGTGATCGCGCTGCCGCAAACTTTGTCGGCGGCCGCGGAGCGAAGGTCGGGCACGCCGGCGATGGAGACGACGCCTCGCGGCAGCAGCGGGCTCGCATCGTGCAACGGCGATCCGGGCTTCAGCTTGGCTCGGGCCGCGGCCCACAAGGCCAGATGTCCGCCCGCGGAATGGCCGGCGATGACCACGCGGCTCAGATCCAGCGGATGAGCTTTCGCGGCGTCGCGCAGCGAATCCACGGCAGCCCCGACATCGCGGAACGTATCCGGCCATCTGGAATCGCCCACGCGGCGGTATTCGATGCTGTACGTCGCGATGCCGTCGCGCGCCAGCGCCGCGGACAGCATGGCGATATTGTCCAGGTTGATGGCGGATTGCCAGCATCCGCCGTGAATCAGGATGGCGACCGGATGCGGACCGGGTCCGGGCGGCAGCCGGAGGTCGGCGAATTGCAACGGGTGATTGCCGTACAGGATGCGGAAATCGGCCGCGGGCGGGGGCATGCGGCGGACGTCGTTGAAAGTCATCAACTGCGCGGCCAGCGGCAGGCCGATCAGGAAGCAGGCCGCGGCTCTCATATGCGGGCGCCCTCGGCGAACTCGCCATACTTCTCGCGGAGCACGGTTTTCTGGACCTTGCCGGTGCCGCCCTTGGGAAGCGTGTCGAGAAACACGGCCGAAGTCGGGCACTTGAAATGCGTGAGACGTTCGCGCGACCAGGACACCAGTTCGCCTTCGGTGAGGTTCATGCCGGGCCGCAAGGCGATCACGGCGCGAATGGTCTCGCCCCATTTGGGGTGTGGGACGCCGATCACGGCGGCCTCCAGCACCGCGGGGTGCGACATCAACATGGACTCGACTTCCGGGGAGTACACGTTCTCGCCGCCGGATTTGATCATGTCCTTTTTGCGATCCAGGATGTAGACGAAGCCCTCGGCGTCGAACGCGCCGATATCGCCGGTGTGCATCCAGCCGCCGCGCAGCACCTCTGCGGTGATCTCCGGGCGCTTCCAGTAGCCTTGCATCACGGCCGCGCCGCGCACGATGATCTCGCCGCTATGGCCGGCCGGCACGTCCTGATCGTGCTCATCGACGATGCGGACCTCAACGCCCATGGCCGGGCGGCCGGCGGACTTGATGGGCGTGAACTTCTCGTCCAAACGCTCCATGCGGTGATCCTCCGGCTGCAGGCACAACAGCATGGGTCCGGCCTCCGTCATGCCGTAGCCCTGGCGAAAGCGGGCGTGCGGGAACTTCTCCATGGCTTTTTGCAGCACCGGGAGGGGCATCGGCGAGGCTCCGTAGAGCATGTTCTTCACGCTCGAGAGATCGTACCGATCGACGGCGGGATGGTTCACCACCATGTTGAGCATCGCCGGCACCAGCACGGTTTCGGTGACCTGCTGCCGTTGGACGGCGGCGCAGAACGCTTCCGGGTCGAAGGCGGGCAGATAGGCGTGAGTGCAGCCGAGCATGGTGACGGAGTGAATGGCGCCGGCGTCGGCCAGGTGGAACATGGGCGCGGCGTGCAGCCAGGTTCCCTCCGAGACCATCTGCGTGGTCAGGGTGGAATGGACCGCGTGCGCGTAGCAGTGGCGGTGCGTGAGCATCGCGCCTTTCGGGCCCCCGGTGGTGCCGCTGGTGTAAAAGATCCCGATGACGTCGAGTTCGCCGGGTTCGGGGTATTCGACGAGGTCCGCGGCGGCGACTCCGGAGCTCCAGTCCGCCATTCCGGCGGGGTGCTCGCCCGTTCCGGCGAAGATCCAGCGGCGGACTCCCGGACACCTCTCCCGCAGTCCCTGGAGGAGCGGCACGAAACGGTCATCCAGCACCACGGCGATGCTCTCCGAGTCATTGATGGCGAAGGCGAAGTCGTCCAGATTCCAGCGGATATTCAGGGGCACGATGATCGCGCCGCGGATCATGGTGGCGTGGTACAGCTCCAGGTACTCGTGGGAATTGAGCATCAGCACGGCGACTCGATCCCCTGCCTGGATGCCGAGTTGATCCAGAAACGCGGCGGCGCGATGGGCGCGTTGGAAGTAAGCGTCCCAGGTGATCGGACCGGAAGGCGTCAGGGACGCGGCGCGCCGTCCGAACAGCTTCGCGGCGCGGCGCAAGGTGAACATCAGGTTCATGCAATCGCTCCCTGGCTGCGCAGGAGTTCCACCTCTTCGACGCCGAAATCGAATCGCAGCAACAGCTCGTCCGTATTTTCTCCCAGCTTCGGCGGACGATCCGCGGACGCGGCGGGGGTCGCGGACATGCGCGGGATCGCGCCGATCTCGCCCCGCTGGAAGTGGGGATCGGCGGCGGCTTCGGCCACGGTGCGAACCGGCGTGACGCAGCACTCCTTGCGTCCCAGCAGTTCGAACCACTCTTCCGCGGTTTTCTCGCGGAACCGGGCGGCGAGCACGGCTTTCATCTCGCCCTGGCGCGGCTCGGGTTTCATGTGGTCCTCGATCAACTCCGGCACGCCGAGCTCCCGGCAGAGGGTCGCCCAGAACTTCGCTTCCAGCGCGCCGACGCTGACGTAAGTTCCGCCGGCCGCTTCGTAAACGGAGTAACATGCGAGCCCGCCGCTGAGCATTTCCGCGCCCCGTCGCGGGACGGAGCCGGTGGCGCGGTAAGCGGCCAGTGGAACGGTCAGCAGCGCCGCCGCGCCGTCGGTCATGGAGATGTCCACGCGCTGGCCTTCGCCGGTACGCTGCCGCGCCTGCAGGGCGAGCAACATGCCGATCACCGCCTGCATCGAGCCGCCCGCGAGGTCGGCAATCTGAATGCCCGGCACTACAGGCGCTCCCTGGGCGGGGCCGATCAGGTCGAGCACGCCCGCCAGCGAAAGGTAGTTGAGGTCATGCCCGGCGAGCGCGGCATAAGGTCCGTCGGGACCATAGCCGGTCAGGGAAACGTAGATCAGTCGCGGATTGACTTTGCGCAGCGACTCGTAGCCGGCGCCGAGGCGATCCATCACATCGGGACGGAAGCCCTCGATCAGGATGTCGGCTTGAGCGGCCAGCCGTTCCAGAGTCTGCTTCCCGCCGGCAGTTTTCAGATCCAGGGCAATGCTGCGCTTGCCCCGATTGGTCGCCGCGAAGGTGGGATTCTCGCCCTTGGTCATCAGAGTGCGCGCGTAATCGCCGATGCCGGGCTGCTCGATCTTGATCACCTCGGCGCCGAACTGGCGCATCCAGTCGGTAGCCACCGCGCCGGGCAGCAGGCGCGTCAGGTCCAGGATTACGGTTCCCTGAAGAGCGGTCATCAGGCGCGCGCTTTCACCAGGACCTTGTCTTCGTAGACGCACACCGCTTCATTGCGCTGGTTGATGACCGAGGTCTCCATGGTCACCACCCCGCGTCCCGCGCCCTTGGGCTCCTTGCCGGTGACGCGCTTGGTGACGTGGAGTGTGTCGCCGAGGAAGGTGGGCTTGGTGAAACGGAGCCGGTCGATGCCGTAGAACGCGAGGATCTCGGCGGTGTCGCCCATCTGGATGGTGAGGCCGGTGGAAATGGAGAATACCAGTGCGCCGTGCGCGATGCGGCGTCCGAACGGGCCGCTCTTCGCCCATTCCTCGCTCATGTGCAGCTCGTGAAAGTCGCCGGTGAGGCCGGCGAAGTTGACCACGTCGGCTTCGGTGACGGTGCGCGACCGGGTGGTGAACGTATGTCCTAGCTCATAATCTTCGAAGTACATGGATTGCTCCGCGGGAACCGTGAATATATCAGAAGAATCGGCCCGGCAGACGCCGGGGGTCACGCTATACTAGCCTTTCTATGCGCAAAAAAGTGACGGTTGTTGGAGGCGGCAATGTCGGCGCGAGCTGCGCCCTGAACATCGCCATGAAGGAGCTTGCCGATGTCGTTCTGGTGGACATCGTGGAAGGGGTGCCGCAAGGCAAAGGCCTGGACATGCTGCAGATGGGTCCCATCGAGGGCTATGACGTCAGCGTGACCGGCGCGAACGGGTATGAGGAAACCGCCGGTTCGGACATCGTCGTGATCACCGCGGGGCTCGCCCGCAAGCCGGGCATGAGCCGGGACGATCTGCTGATGGCCAACTACGAAGTGGTGAAGAACTGCACCGAACAGGTGGCGAAGCATTCGCCGAACGCAATCCTGGTGCTGGTGACCAATCCGCTGGATGCGATGTGCTGGACCGCGTTGAAGGTGTCGGGGTTCCCCAAGCATCGCGTGGTGGGCATGGCGGGCGTGCTGGACACGGCGCGGTTCCGGACTTTCCTGGCGCAGCATCTGCAGGTATCCGTGGAGAACGTGACGGCCGTGGTGCTGGGCGGTCATGGCGACACCATGGTGCCGCTGGTGCGTTATTCCAGCGTGTCGGGGATTCCGCTGACGGATCTGATCGAGCCGGATGCGCTGGCGGCGATGGTGGATCGAGCGCGCAACGGCGGCGCGGAGATCGTGAAGTATCTGAAGACCGGCTCGGCGTACTACGCTCCGTCGGCGGCCGCGGTGGAGATGGTCGAGTCGATTCTGAAGGACAAGAAGAAGGTGCTGCCGTGCGCCGCTTACCTGGAAGGCGAATACGGATTCCATGACCTCTTCGTGGGAGTGCCGGTGAAGCTGGGCGCGGCGGGCATCGAGAAGATCTACGAGTTGAAGCTGACGGCCGATGAGCAGGCGATGCTCAACAAGAGCGCGGCATCGGTGAAGGAACTCGTCGATGTGATCCGTCCGAAGATGGCCTGATCCCGCATGGCTCCCAAACCCGCGCCGGGGCGTCCCACGGAACCGGAGACGCCCCGCATCAACCCCGATTTCTGCAGCTTCAAGCTGACTCTGGCGCAGTCGAAAATACACCGCTGGGGCATCTACGCCGCCGAGGATATTCCGCGGTCGCGCAAAATCATCGAATACACCGGCGAGAAAATCAACCGGCGGGAAACGAAGAAGCGATCCAACGAACGCGAGTTCAATTATCTGTTCACGCTGAACAGCTACTGGACGGTGGACGGCAGCGTGGGCGGGTCGGGCGCGGAGTTCATCAATCACAGTTGCGAGCCGAACTGCGACGCCCGTATCGTGCGCGATCACATCATCTACTTCGCCAAGCGGGATATCCGCAAAGGCGAGGAGCTCACCGTGGATTACAACTTCGGCGAGGATGAGGAGATCACCGTCTGCAAGTGCGGCGCGGCGGGATGCCGCGGCACCATCAACCAGAGAAAGAAGCCGAGGCACAAGGCCTCGCGCCACGCCAGCTAGTACGATCCCGCTACCCGCGGCGCAACCGCCGGGGCCCATGCCGCATCCAATCCGGTAGAGGAAATGAACATGAAGAAGCTACTGTCGTATGCCGCGACTGCGCTGTTGACCGCGGCGCTGACTCTGCCGGCGGCGGTGGACCGGACGGATCCCCTTGGCGATCCGCTGGCCCGCAAGGTACGGCATGAACTGGTAATGCTTCCCTGGTACAGCATCTGGGACAACCTGAAGTTCCGGGTGGACGAGGGTGGCCGGGTCACACTGATGGGGCAGACGGTGCGTCCGGTGCTGAAGAGCGATGCGGAGAACGTGGTGAAGCGGATTGAAGGCGTCACCAGCGTGCGGAACGAGATCGAAGTGCTGCCGCTGTCGCCCAATGATGACCGCATCCGCCGCGCGGCGTACCGCGCCATTTACGGCCATACCGCCCTGAATCGCTATCAGTTCCGCGCCGTGGGTCCGATCCACATCATCGTGAAGAACGGGCACATCACGCTGGAAGGCGCGGTGGGCAGCGAGTTCGAGCGCAACATCGCGAACGTGCAGGCGCACGGCGTCAGCGGCGCGTTCTCGGTGACCAACAACCTGGTGGTAGCGCCCTAAGCGCGAGTCTCCGATTGCAGACATCGGCCGGTGGGTTCCCCGACTCACCGGCTTTTTCTTTTCCCGCCGCTCTGACTTACAATCCGGGAATGGCGCGAACTCTTCTTGGCTTGGCTATCGCAGCGGCACTGGCGGCCCAGGATTCAATTCCCGGGCGGCCGGGCGTGAAGCAGGCGTTGGCCTATATCGAGGCGAACCACGACAAGCACGTGGAGAAGCAGATCCAGATCAGCGAGATTCCCGCGCCGACCTTCGCGGAGAAGGCTCGCGGCGAGTTCATGGCCGGCGAGTTTCGGCGGGTGGGACTCAAGGACGTTACGATCGATCCCCGCGGCAACGTGCTCGGCTGGCGGCACGGCGCCTCGCCTCGCGCCATCGTGCTGGCGGCGCACCTGGACACCGTCTTCCCGGCGCAGACGGACGTGAAGGTTCGGCGCGAAGGCAAGCGCCTGGTGGGTCCCGGAATCGGCGACGACGCGCGCGGCCTCACCACCATCCTGGCGATCGCCGAGGCGCTGGAGCATGGCCAGGTGAAGACCGGCAAGAGCATCCTGTTCGTCGCGAATTGCTGCGAGGAGGGGCTCGGCAACCTGCTCGGGGTCAAATATCTGCTTCAGGAAGGGCAGTACAAGGACCGGATCGACGCCTTTATCTCGGTGGACGGTTCCAGCCAGAACCGCATCGTGAACGGCGCGCTGGGCAGCAAGCGGTACCGGGTGGCGATCAAGGGTCCGGGCGGGCACAGCTACGGCAACTTCGGGCGCGCGAATCCTGCCCACGCCCTGGGCCGTGCGATCGCGTACTTCAGCGAGTATCAGCCGCCCGCGAAGCCGAAAACCACGTTCAACGTCGGAAAGATCGGCGGCGGCACCTCCGTAAACGCGATCTCCTTCGAGATGTGGATGGAGGTCGATATGCGATCCGAAAGCGAAGCAGAACTGGACAAGATCGAGCAGCACCTGCTCGCTTCGGTTCGCCGCGCGGTGGAGGACGAGAACAAGGTCGCCAAGTTCAACACGAAGGTCGAGGCGGAGAACAAGATTCTGGGCGTCCGCTACACCGGGTTTACTCCGGAGGACTCGGCGCTGGTGCGCGCAGCGCAATGGGCGGCGAAACAGATGGGGATCACCGCCAGCCTGGCGATCGGTTCCACGGACTCCAACATCCCGATCAACATGAAGATGCCCGCTGTGACCCTGGGCGGCGGCGGACGCGGCGATTCCGCGCATTCGCTCGAGGAGTGGTATGAACCAGAGGGCGGCTGGCGTGGGGTGCAGCAGGTGATGCTCACGGTGCTCGCCTGGGACGAACTGGCGGAAAAGAAATGAAGCTGGATCGCGAGCATCTGTTCCGCACGCTGTCGGAACTGGTCCGGATCAACTCCATCAACCCGACGCTGGTGGCGGGCGGGGCGGGTGAGCGCGAGATCGCCGACTACATCTGCGGCTGGATGAAGTCGCTGCCCGTGCGGGTCGAAACGTTCGAGCCGGAGCCGGGACGCGTCTCGGTGCTCGCCACGTTGCCCGGATCGGGTGAAGGCCCGTCCCTGATGCTGAACGCGCACGTGGACACCGTGGGTGTGGAAGGCATGCCCGAGCCATTCTCCGGCGCGATCCGCGATGGCCGCCTGTACGGGCGGGGCGCGTACGACATGAAGGGATCGCTGGCGGCGTGCATGGCGGCGCTGAAGACCATTGCCGACTCAGGCGTGAAGCTCGGCGGTGACCTGATGGTCGCGGCGGTGGCCGATGAGGAATACGGATCGCTGGGCACCGCCGATCTGGTGACGCGCGTGAAGCCGGAGGCCGCAATCGTCACCGAGCCCACCGCCAATCGCGTTTGCCTGGCGCACAAAGGCTATGCCTGGATCGAGGTGGAGACGCACGGCCGCGCCGCGCACGGCTCGAAGTTCGAGCTCGGCATAGACGCTAACATGCGCATGGGCCGGTTTTTGGCTCAACTGGACCATCTGGAGCAGGAGCTGCGATCGCGGAAGCCGCACGCGCTGGTTGGGCCGCCGTCTTTGCATGCCGCAATGCTGCAGGGCGGGGAAGGACTCAGCACGTACTCGCCGGGCTGTGTGCTGAAGATCGAGCGGCGGACGATTCCCGGAGAAACCGAAGCTCAGGTCATGGCAGAGATCCAGGCGATTCTGGACCGGCTCTCGGCCGCGGATCCGACCTTCCGGGCGTCCGCGCGGTGCTTCTTCTTCCGGGACGCGTTCGAGGTTCCGCGGGAGGCGGGCATCGTACAAACGCTCGCCCGGAACGCTGCGTCCCGGCTGGGGCGCGAACCCGAGTATTTTGGCGACACGCCCTGGATGGATTCGGCGCTGACCTCTTCCGCCGGGATCGAAACCGTGGTCTTCGGACCCGGGGGCGCCGGCGCGCACGCGATCGAGGAATGGGTCGATCTGGAGTCGGTCGCGGCGACGGCGGAAATCCTCGCGTCCACGGCGATCGAGTATTGCGGAGTTCGCGGCCAGCCGGCCCATGGAGCCTGAGTATCGAAGACCTGATCGCAGCAGCGTCCGCGTTCCTGCGCGACCGCATCCGCCGGACTCCGGTGGAGCCGTCCCCGGAGCTTTCCGCGATGCTGGGCGTGCCCGTTTGGCTGAAGCTCGAAAACCTGCAACTCACCGGATCATTCAAGATTCGCGGCGCCTGGTTCCGGATCTCGCGGCTGACGCCGGAAGAGCGGCGCAGCGGCGTGCTGACCTGTTCGGCGGGCAATCACGGCAAGGGTGTCGCGTATGCGGCGGCGAAGGAAGGCGTGGCCGCGATCGTGTGCGTGCCGCGTTCGGTGGACCCGGCGAAACTGGAGGGGATCCGCGCCTATGGAGCCGAGGTCCGCATCTCCGAGTTCGCCGGTTATGACGAGACGGAAGCCTGGGCCAAGCAGATGGCGATCGCGGAGCGAAAACCCTTTCTCTCCGCTTTCGATGACCCGGCGGTGATGGCGGGCAACGGCGGATCGCTAATCCGGGAATTGCTGGAGCAGGCGCCGGAAATCCGCTCGCTTCTGCTGCCCGTCGGCGGGGGCGGAATGGCTGCCGGCGCATCGTTCTCCGGATTGGAGTTGCACGCGGCGCAGCACGCACTTTCGCCTGCTCTTCGCATGTCTCTGGATCGCGGAGAGGCGGTAACCGAGTTGCCGGCGGTGGAAACCGCGGCGGGCGGAATCGAAGGCGGCATTGGCCGGTCGACCTTTGAAATCCTGAGAACCCGCGTGGCGTCCGTTTCGTTACTCTCCGAAGAGGAAATTTGGGACGGCGTTCGCTGGATGCTGGCCCGCCATCAATATCTGGTGGAACCCAGCGCCGCGGTGGCGGTATCAGCTATTTTGTCGGGCCGGTTCGCCCAACCGGCAGGCCCGATCGGCGTTATTATTTCAGGCAGGAACGTCAGCCTGGAAACTTTGCAAGGGCATTTGTGATGGCGCCGGCACAGGGACGGGTAGCGATGGCGGAATGGATCAGCGGCTCGCGCATACGCGACGCGGTGGAACCGCGCGGCGTCATCCCACTGATGCGCGATGCCCTGATGGCCCATTCGCGGGGCGAATCCGTGACCCCGATGCCGATGCACCTGGAGCTGCCGCCTGCGGCCGAAGTTCACATCAAATGCGGCTACCGGCCCGGCGGGAACTACTTCGTTCTGAAAGCCGCGGGTTCCTTCGCGTCCGGCACGAACGGAGCGATGCTGTTGTTCTCCGCCGACAGCGGGGATCTGGTGGCCGTGCTGCAGGACAACGGCTATCTTACGGACCTGCGGACCGCCGCGGCGTCGGCCATGACCACACGGGAAATGGGACGCACGGACCGCACGCTGGGCATCCTGGGAACGGGCGTCCAGGCGCGATTGACAGCGCTGCTGCATACGCAGGTGCTGGAACTCGATCAGATCCTGATCTGGGGGCGCAACGCGGAACGGCTGCGTGAGGCTCGCCGCGAGATCCATGCACTGGCGCCGGGCGTTCTGGTGTCGGCGGCGGAGTCCGCCGCGCAGGTGGCCGCCAACTCGCGATTGCTCGTGACCTGCACCGCATCGCGATCGCCCCTGCTGCGCGCCGCCGACCTGCAGCCGGGAACGCACATTCACGCCGTGGGCGCCGATTCGCCCGGCAAGCAGGAGCTCGACCCGGAGATCTTGCGTCAGGCGTCGCTGGTGTTGGCCGATTCCCTGGCGCAGTGCGCTCGCCTGGGCGAAATGCAGCATTGCGCGGGCGATCCGAACAACGTGATGGAGATCGGAAACTTCTGCATGGCGCCGGTGGAAACGGGCTCCGACGACTGGACGGTAGCCGACTTCACCGGTTTGGGCATCGAGGATCTGCTGGTGGCGGCGCACGCCTATGAGCGGGTCATGCGGACGGCGTGATCTGCAGGGCTTCCAGGATCTGCCGCGCGGCTTCCTGGCCCGCGCTCTTCTTCGATAAGCCCTTCGCCTGGCCGGTGTATTCCTTGCCCAGCCGCGCTTCCACGGTGAATACCTTGTGGTGCTCGGGACCTTCCTCGCGCACGATCACGTAGCGCGGGGGCGGCAGCCGCATGGATTGCGCCCGTTCCTGCAGCGCGCTCTTGTAGTCGGTCATGGAGGCGCTTTCGTTCTCGTCGGGGAAGGCGAAATCGCCAATCACCCGATTTTCCACCAGCGCCCGCGCGGGCTCCATGCCGCCGTCGAGATATATGGCGGCGATCACGGCTTCCACGGCGTTCGCCAGCAGCGCCTTCTTGGCCCGGCCCCCGCTGAGTTCTTCGCCCTTGCCCAGGAACAGGCAATCGCCGAGCTGCAGGTTCTTCGCCACCTCATAAAGGCGCGCGGCGCTCACCAGGTGAGCCTTCAGCTTGGAGAGCTTGCCTTCGGGGTAGCTGGGATAACGGCGCACCAGGCAATCGCTGATGACGAAGCCCAGCACGGAGTCCCCCAGGAATTCGAGTTGCTCGTTATCGCGGGAATCGCCCGAGGCGCGGTCGGCGGTGAGGGACTTATGGGTCAGGGCGCGGACCAGGAGTTCCCGGGCGGCGAACCGGTGGCCGATGCGAGCCTCCAGGGCGTCCAGGTCCGCGTCCATTCCTACTGCTTCTTGGCGGCCTTTAATCTGGCCGCGTTCGCCTTCACGTTCTCCGCCACCTGCTTCACTTGTGCGTTCAGGTCCGGCATCACCAGCACTTTTTCGATGGTCGCGAGCGCGTCATCGAACTTGCCGCCCTGGGTCTGCGCGTCCGCCAGGCGAACGTAAGTCGCCGGATCCGGAGGATTCGCCATGGTGGCCGCCAGCCCGAATTCCGTGATCGCGACATCGAATTTCTTGCGCGCCATCGCCGCGAAGCCCAGCGCCTGGTGCGCCTGCGCGTTCAAATCGCTCTTGGCGGCGATCCACTGCTCGTCGGTGATGTCGGGCCGGGGCTTCTGCGCGGTCTGCAGCAGATCCATCGCGCCCTTTGCGTACTTCTCCGCGCGTCCCAGCTTGTCCTCGCGATCCAGGTCATGCTCCCGGGTGCGCTGCGCGATCGTGTTGGCCAGCATTACCATCGCGGTGTAGTTCTTGGGGTCCGCCTCCAGGGTGCGCTCTCCCCAAATGATGGTTTGCTCGTAATCGCCTTTTTGCTGCACCAGGCTGGTGGCCATTTGCAGCAGCACCGGCTTGAACTCAGTGTCCGCGAACTTGGTCAGCATGTCTTCGATCGCCTTCAGGCGGGAGTCCACGTCCGCCGCGTTCTGGATCGCCTGAATCGCTTCGGCCTCGGCCTTCGACTTCACCTTCGGCTGCGCCATCAGCAAAACGGATGCCGCCGCAAGGCCCACTAACACTCGGGTCATCTTCATCTGTCTACTCCTGTTTCCTCATTTCCTCAAGGCCCTTTGCGGCCAGATTCCGTACTTGATCCGGCAGGCCCGCCACCGCGAGCGCCGATTCGAAAAATGCAGCGGCCTGCACGCGATCCCCGCGCGCTCCGGCCAGCCGCCCCAGATATAACAGCGACCACGATTTCACCGCCGGATCGGGATTCAGCTCCAGCGTTTTTTGGAATAACCGCTCGGACAGCTCCGGGTCCTTTTCGAGAGCCGCGATCCGCGCCAAACCATAATACGCTCTCGCCTGCAGGGTCCGGTCCGCGGTCTGCTGGACAACACGCAGGTAGCCTTCCTTGGCCCCGGTGAGGTCTCGCGAATCGTATTTCTCCTCGGCCGCTTCCAGGGACTTCGCGGCAGGGCTGGAAGGCGCCTTGGGCGCGACTTCAGCCGGGGTCACACGCACGGTGCGAACCGACTTCTGTTCGGCGAAGGTGATTCCGGCCAGCCGCTGCTCTTCCTTCTTCACGTCGATCGCCGCCACCATGTCCGGGAAGTACAGCCGCATGGCGCGCTCCTGCTTCTCGTATGCCGGAAGCTGCTCGGCGAAAGCGGCTGTCAATACGAAGCCCTCGCGCATCGCCTCGTCGATCACCGCCTGCTTGTTGGCGGCGCCGCGCACCAGGCGGCTTTCCACGGCGCGCACCAGGCTCTTGGTGGCCAGCAGCGTGAAATCGTTTTTGTATGCCAGGTCCAAGGCCGGCGCCCGCTGCGCGAACTGCATCAGGCTGTTCTTTTTGCGCAGAGCCTCGGCATGCCGCAGCGGAAGGGGGTCCAGCAGGTAGGTCAGATACGACTGGCGGATCTCATGCACCGGAAGCTCCGGCATCGCCGCGCCGCCCTCCACCGCTTTGCGGAACAGTTCGGCGATCGCCGGCGCCTGCCGCGCCGCGTCCGGATTCTCGCGCAGGACATCGCGCAAGTATGCTGTGTACGGCTCGCGCAAACTCTGCCACAACGGATCGGAGACCGGGGTCACCACCACGAAGTAATCGCCGCCGTAGATACGCGAATGAATCTGATTGGGAGGCCCCAGCAACTCGACGAAGATTTGAAAACGCCGGTCGTTGTACCCGCTGGTGGGCATTCGCAGGTAAGCGTTGGATTCCACGATCGCCCGCGTCAGCGGCTCCTGGTACTGGGCGATCACCTGCTCGTACAGCGGCTGCACGCGACGCCAGGTGCGGGCCACGTTCGCTTCGCTGTAGAACGCCGCCAGCAGCGGCGATAAGCCCCGCAATTCCGCCACGTCGGGCGGCAGGGATTCGGTCAGCGAACTCAGCGCGAAGTCGGGCGGGCCGTTCAACAGCAGGGCGTAGGAGATGTACTGGCTCAACTCGGAGGCGGCATCGCGCTGCCGCTTCCGTCCGAAGAACTCCTGCAAAGCCTCGACGCTTTTCAGGTTGGCGGATGCCAGGTGCTCCCGCATCGCGATCCGCAGGGGATGGTTGGCCGCGGACGCGGTGTCGGCGTCGAAACCGGCGGCATGGATCGCGGCCAGCACGGTGAACATCGATTCGCTGGCGTCGATCTGGCTCATCGACGGGCGCGGCGCCGGCGCTGCCGGCTTGGGAGCCTGTGCGGGCGGCGGCGTCTGGGCGGATACGGCGGCGCAGACCAGCGCCAACACAAAGAAAGTGCGAATCAAACCGGGTCCTGTCTTCCTGTTTAGTTTATCAGCCGCCCCAAGGCGGACGCACCTTTGGATTCCTCAATTGGACAACAGGTTACGCGCCACGAACAGCACGTTGGCCGGGCGCTCCGCCAGCCGCCGCATGAACCAGGGAAACCAGTACGGTCCATAGGCGATCAGGCATTTCGATACGTGACCCTCCTGGGACAGCCGGATCTGTTCCCCCCGCTGGATACCGTACAGCATCGTGAACGCGAAATCCTGCTTGGGGATGCGCTGCCCGGAGGTCCACTCCTGGATGCGCCGGATGAGAGCCGCGTCATGGGTAGCCGCCACGTAGCGGGCGCCCAGCTTGCGAGCCTCATCTCCCAGCAACACGCGGGTCAGGTCAAAGAAGTTCTCGTCCACGTCCGCTTTCCTGGGGAAAGCTAACTCCGCCGGTTCGCGATATGCGCCCTTCACCAGGCGGACGGCGGGCGCCATCGGCAGCAGCTTGGCGATGTCGTCGGCGGTCCTATACAGATACGCCTGCAGGCAGACGCCGACGTTCGAATACTTGCGCAGCGCGCGGCGGTATAGGTCGAGCGTGATGTCGGTGTACTGCGTCGACTCCATGTCGATCCACACGGTGCTTCCGGTGGGAGCGGCGAGGATCAGGCGCTCCACCTGCGCGTAGCAGAAGTCGGGGTCGATATCCAATCCCAGTTGGGTCAGCTTCACCGATACTTCCGTTGCGAGCTTGCGTTCCGAGACCTTCTCGAACACGCCCAGATAATGGTCCGTGACCGACTCGGCTTCATGGCGTTCGGTGATGTTCTCGCCAAGCTTGGTGAAGACGGTGCCGATGCCCTGGTCTTCCAGGGTCCGCGCGGCACGCAGCGCGTCCTCGAGTTCCTCGCCGGGCATGAACCGCTCCACGGAGCGGCGCACGAAACCGTATCTGGTTGCCTGTTCCTTCAACCACTGGCTTTGGGAGCCCGCGAGAAGAAGGCTGCGCATCACACCCATGGGTGTTCATTGTACCCGGAGGGGGCGGGCCGGGCTAGCGAGTTCTTGACTTCTCCAACAAATCCCGAGCCAGATCCCGCAGCGTGCCTGCCCGCGCATCCCAGCTTTCCTTCCGCGCGACCTCCATCCGGCGGCTTTCCTTGAGGGGGTCCGATTCCGCCGCGGCCCGGCTCAATTGCCCGGCGAAATCGCCGCCGGCATACACCAGGTCGCAGAATTGCAGGACCTCGGGCAACGCCGAACTGACCACGGGGAGCCCGCAGGCGAAATACTCATACAACTTAATGGGGTTCGTCGCGCGGGTAAGCTCATTCACCCGGAACGGAATCAGCCCTACGTCGAACTCCGCGAGGTGAGCGGGCAGTTCATGGAACGGCACTTCTCCGGTGAGTTCCACGTTCGGAAGGTCGCCCAGGGACGCGACCTCGGGGTTCTCCACGCGTCCGATCAGGCGAAAGATCCACTCCGGGCGCCCAACAGCGGCATCGCGGACCAGGCGGTAATCGAACCAGCTTTCGAGAGCTCCCGCATACCCGATCACCTTGCGTCCGCCCGATGTCCCTCGGCGGGCCTGGCGAGCCGCCGCCGCGCCGGCAAACACCCCGGCATCCACCGCGTTGGGAACCAGGTGGGACTTGGCTTCGATGCCCGACCCCTGGCGGATGCCCTCTTCCCACAGCGGCTGCGCCGAGAATAGGACCGCATCGGCATCGCGCATCGCCTCGGTCTCGAAGTTGGCGATTTCCGCCGCCATGTTGGGAAAGCCATGCAGCGCATCATGGCAGTCATACACGATCGGCCAGCCGAAGCGCGAACGTAGCTGCCGCGCCGTCGCGCTCCAAACCGGCAGGGAAATGACCTGCACGGTCTCGCGGCCCAGGTGCTGCCCCACAGGATCGAGCTGCGCCGCGAGATCCGCCGGCTCGGAGCCGGCAAGCAGACGGTGGTGATACACCGGTTCCCGGGCAAGGCGCGGATGCAGCTCCGTCACGCCCGCCTCCAGGCGCGAGAATCGCGCGACCGGCGACCCGCTTCGCACGCCCGGAAATTGCCGTCCCAAGTGCGGGTTGACCAGGAACGCGCCAGCTCCCGATCGCGCCAGCGCGGACGCAAAATGTTGCGTCCGCTGGCGCCGGAAGTGCCAGTCGCTGAGTGGAAAGAAAACGAAGGCGGGACCCCGGCCGGATTCCAACTCGCGCTCCAGGCCGTCACGCGTCAGCGGCCAGTTGGGATAGCGCCAGCAATCCTCGAAGTATTTCGGGCGCGCCTCGGGCCGAAGCCGGAAATACAGCCATCGCAAATAATACGGGCGAATTGTTTCCTTGAGCGATCCTAATAACCGGAGCGGCAAAGGCTAATTCTAACACCGCCCCTGCGTCGCGCCTCAGGCCGCCTTGCGAATTTGCTTCAATACGATGTCGCCGTTGATGGTCTCCATCTTGAGTTGCCCGCCGCCCGAGGCGCCGATGTTTCCATTCAGCTTGCGCTTGCCGAACTTACCGCGGACCGCGATCGCCTGGTCGGATTCGATCTCGCCGTTCACCGTCTCCGCCTCAATGGAAGCGCTGGCGCCCGCGGGCAGGCTGATCTCGATGTCGCCGTTCACGGTCTCGAAAGCGCGGACACCGCTCCAGGTGGAAGCTCCCATGGCCGCGACAATCTTGCCGTTCACGGTTTCGGCCGTCGCTCCGCCCGTGGTCGAGAGCACGATGGATCCGTTCACCGTATCCGCGTCAATGTCGGACTTCAGGTTCGTCGCCGTGATGTCGCCATTGACGTTCTTGGCCACCAGGGTCACGCCGGCCGGGACCTGCACCGTGAACTCGACCTTGACGTCGTTGTCGCGCACGCTGCTCCGGCCGCCGCCTCCAGGTTCGCAGGTGTTGGCGCGCCCCAGCCAGTCCGAGGAGGGGTAAACCGCGCAGATGGTGACGCCGTTCGCGTGTTCCAGCTTCACGATCTCCACCTTGGCCGGATCGCTCTTCCGGGCGCGCTTCACCACGCTGACGCTGGCCTGACCGCCGGCCGCCGGCGTGGCCGTGATCGTTCCGTTGATCCCCTTGATTTCCAATCGCTTGCCGGCGGCAAGCGAGCCCTTCCAGTCGAAGTCGGCGGACAGCGCCAGAACCGGCGCGAGGCATGCGGCAAGCAGGTATCTCATATCGATCAGTTCTACGTATGAGGCGGCGCGAAGGTTCGCCGTTTTTATTGGCCGCCGCTGCTCCGCGACGGCTGTACCCGCGAGAAGTACTTGTTGTACCAGGCGATGGAGCGGTCGATCGAGTCGATCTGGTGCTTGGTTTCCCGCAATCCGTGGCCCTCCCGCGGGTAACGAACCATCACCGTTTCGACCCCGACGTCCTTCAACGCGATGTAGAACTGCTCCACTTCGGCGATCGGCACGTCGTTGTCGTTTTCGCCGTGCAGGATCAGCGTGGGCGTCTTTGCCTTGGCCACATGCTTCAAGGCCGATCGCTCCCACAACAGATCCATCAGGTTACCCTGATGCGGCCTCGCGCCCCATTCCATCTCCTCGTACTGGTTGTAGTAGGTCATGTAGTTGTAGCTGATCAGGTTGGTGATCGCCGCGAAGGGGATCGCCGCTTTGAAAATGTGTGTTTGCGTGATCAGCCAGCAGGTGAGCTGTCCGCCGTAGCTGCCGCCTTCCACTCCCAGGCGCTCGCGGTCGATCCATCCGTAGCGGCGCAACGCGGCGCTCACCCCGTAGAGAACATCCATTCCCTCATCGCCATTCTGATCCCGGAACACGGCGTCCGCGAACTTCTGTCCGTAGCCGGTGGAGCCGCGGAAGTTCACCTGTAGAACGCCGAACCCCTGCGCCGCGTACACCTGATTCTTGTGCTGAAATCCGGGTCCGCGCTGCCCGTGCGGACCGCCGTGGATGCTCACGATCAGCGGATGCCGCGAAGTCGCGGTCATGCCCAGAGGCTTCGTAAGGAACGCTTCCACTTCCCATTTGTTGTCGTTGGAGACGAAGGTGAACGATTCGACCTCGGCGATCTGTTTGCCCCCCAGAACGCCGGCATTCAGGTCCGTCAACTTCCGGGCCGCTTTGCCCGGCTCGAGCAGGTAAACCTGCGCCAGGTCGCCCGGGCTGGTGAACGTGTACGCGATGGTTCCGTTTCGCGCCACCGAGTAAGATGACACCGCGCCGCGACCTCTCACCACCGCTTCCGGCGCTCCGCCGCCCGCCGGCATGCGATACAGGTTCACACTCCCGCGCTCCTGCAAAGTGAAGTAGACATGGCGCCCGTCCGGCGACCAGGAATGCGCGTCCTGGCGGTTGTCCACGGCCGCGCCGATCTCCCGCCTCTCCTTTCCATCCGCTGAGACGGTCCAGACATGGGTGTCCTCCATCGTGGTTTCGAGATCCGTCAGGCCCCGCCGCGTTCCCAGGTACAGTAGCGACTTCCCGTCCGGCGACCAGCGGGGCATGTACTCGCAGCTTTCCGTCGACGTGATCCGGCGGGTGCTGCCGTCGCTCAGTTTCCAGGCGAACAGATCGTAGTTGTGGAAGATGTCCTGGTCGGGCTCGCGATTGGAAACGAAAACGATCTCCTCGCCCGACGGCGACCAGTCGATCGAATGCTCGTAGGTGGCGCCCGTGGTGAGCTGCTTCACCGTGCCCGACGCGACCTCCACCGTGTACAGCTTGGGACGGCGGTTATCGTTGAACCGCGTGTTTCCTTCGTCCAGATCCGGCTTGTAGAGATATCGCGTGATCACCACCGGATCGCCGGTGGCGTCGGCGGTTTCCGGTCCGGGGATGGAGGAAACAAACGCGATGCTCTTGGAATCGGGAGACCAGGCATAACGCCTGCCGGTCTCGGGCAGGGGACCGTTGGTCCAGCGGAGTTCGTGCAGGAACTTCGCTCCCGCGCCATCCGGCCGGGCGATCACCAGTCCGGATTTGTCCCCCACCTTACCCGAGTAGGCGATCCATTGGCCGTCCGGCGACCACAGCGGACCGGACGAGGATTCCCCCGCGGCCCCGAATCGTGTTTCGCGCCCGCTTGCCATGTCGCGCACCCAAATCTGCGAGTACGGACGCCCCGGATTCTCGTTGTTGGTGACCGTGTAAGCGAGCTTGCCGCCGTCCGGTGAGAACGCGACGTTTCCGGCCGAGCGTAAGCGGTAGAGATCGTTGGAAGTCACTTGCGCGAACAGAGCGGCGCCGAAAAGCAAGGGAAGGGATCGCAACAGCATGAGGGCAGTATACGTGAACCCGCCGGGAACTACTTGCGGTGTTCGGACCGGAGCGAAGCGCCGGAACGCCGCGCCGCGATCCACTCGGCAAGGCCCCGGGCATCGCGTATTTCGCCGCCCAGCAGAGCGATGGTCATGTCTTTCAGGAGGGTGGCCGGGAAGGGGTTGTTCTCCAGCAGCGGCTGCGCCGGGCCCGCCATTTTGACGATCAGCGGCACGGTGGTGGATTCGCCCTTCGCGGCCAATGCCCGCAGCTCCGGGCTCGCGCCCGGCATGTGCGCCCACTCGGCGGGCCGGTATCCATGATCCGCGGTCACAATCAGCACTGTGGATTCCCACAACCCCCGGCTTTCGAGTTCCCTCCGGACCTCGCCCACGGTGCGATCCACCAGGTCCAGGTTGTCCAGGTAGTCGGAATCCGCCGAGTTGCTGAACTGCTTCTTGCGGCGATCCCAGATTCCGGGCGGATGCGGGACGGGCCAATGTGTGTACACCAGATCGACGCTGGGGTTCGTGATCAACGGCAGCGCGCGCTCCCGCACCTGCTTGTAGAGCTCGTGATAAGCCGCCTGCTCGCGCTGGTATTGGACTCCCATCGCGGCCAGCCAGGCGTCCTCGGCGGGCGCGCCGCGCAGCCGCGAAATCAGCATGTCCGCCTGCATCCGGAACAGCAGCGGGACCGCGCCCGCCAATCCCGCCTGGGCCACCAGGCGTTCCTTGCGCAGCACCAGGATCGCCTCCCCGTGCAAGGCGCTGGAGCAATCCGTTAGGCTGTCACCGAAAATGCGGCAATACGGGTGATACCAGCCGGCGATGGCGGCATTCCAGCCTCGGGCTCGCGCCTGCTGGAACAGATTCGGGCTCCGCCGCCAGTCCACGCCATCCGGCGCCGCCGCGGTGAACAGGCGCAGCCGGTCCGGACCCTCGCCCAGCGCCGCATCCACTTGCATCCCGGTGGTGAGACCGGGAATCGCGACATCGGTGGTTCCGCCCGCCCGCTGTGCTTGCGATGCCGCGAAGGATTCCGCGCGCAGGCGGTCCAGCTCGGGGAGTTGCAGCGACGCGGGCCGCTCGTCGAAGGCCATGCGCTGGTCGAACTCGTCGAAAAGCAGCCAGATCACGCGTGTTGCGGGCGGTCCCGGCTGCGCGGGGCCGCCCGGTTTCGCCGCGAACTCGGCCGGCGCCGGTCCCGCCACAATGCGGCGGACGAAATCGCCGCCCATCACCGGGAAAATCAGGAACATGGCCGCGGCGACGTTGCGCCCGGCGATCACGATCCGCGGATTGCCGCGCCACAAGCGAAGAATTCCGTAAGCCAAACCCGCTTCCGTCAGCAGAGCGCCGCCGTTGAACAGTGCCCCGGCGTTCACCTGCCGCTCGTTCAGGAAGCTCCGCACCAGTTCCAGCGAGAGGATCAGCACCAGGGTGAAAATCGTTTGCGCTATGCGGCGCGCCAGCGCGTTGCCGCTACGCTCCACTGCCTTCCAGGCCAGCCAGTAGGCGCCGGAAATCAGCAGGGAGCAGATCAGCGTCGCGTACAAATACGTCCGGTCCGCCGGCGACTGCCGGTAGTAGTCCAGCATCGGCACGTTCAGGCCCTGCTGGTCATACCAGAACAGAATGAAGCTCAGGCATCCGGCGGTCAGGCAGGCGAACAGGTTGCGATGCTTCATGAGGTCTTTTTGCGCAGCAGGTATAGCCAGCGCTCCATTCCGCGGACGCGCTCCGCGCGAACCACGTCGAAATGCTCGTGAGCGGCGCGCTCGAAAGCTTCTTCGCTCAGTCCCTCATGCAGCGCTTCCCGGCCCCGAACGATGCGCTGGAACATGGGGTCACGCGGGCCGACGAACTCGATCAGCGCGTAATCGCGCGTCAGCTCGGAAGCCAGCCGCAGGATCTCCGGCAGCGGCACGCGCTCGGTCACCAGCATGTGATGGATCACCGCCAGCATCAGCACCAGATCGAAATGGCCGCTTGCGCGGTCCAGAAACGAATCGGCCTCGCGATTCCGCCATCCCACGCCGGGTGTCGGCCGGGTGATGTCCACCACCAGCGGCAGCACATCCAGGCTGCGGGCTCTCGCCATTTTCCAGATGCGGCCCGCGACTGCGGCATCGCTGTCGATCGCCACCACGGAGGCGCCATCCGACGCCGCCATGGCGCTGAAATGCCCCTCGTTGGCCCCCACGTCGAGCACCCGGGCGGGCGCCGCGAGAGCCATCGCCTCGTGAACAAAACGTTCCTTTTGTTCGAATTGCGCGGCATCATAAAGCGCGGTGGTACCCAGATAGCCGGTCCAGGTCGACTCGGACGCCCGCGGCGCCAGACGCGACAACTGCCGCCGCAGGCCGTTCAAAACGCCTTCCACCACGAACCGCGCCTGATCCGCGCTGGCCAGCGATTTCTTGCGATACACCGCCGAGTCCCGGGCCGCGCCGCCCAGCCACTTCGGCAGCGTCACCAGTCCCAGAAACGGCGGCCGCAGCCGCTGCAGCGGTCCGGCCCAGGAGTAGACCTGCTCCGGCTCCAGCCCGTCGCGCTGCGCCAGCATCATGCCCGACAGCGGAATGCCGAACTCCCGATGGGCCAGTAGCGGCAACAGAAAATTGCGGACGAACTGCGCGTACGGCAGCCAGGTCCCATCCAGAGGATCCCGCTTTTCAAAGGAAAGCACATCGACGAACACCGGGTTCGGTCCGCGGAACAGCACGTTGGAGGGCGTTGCGTCCTTCAATCCGTAGCCGTGCGCCAGGGATTCCCACGCCAGCTCCAGGGTCAGGCCCCCGGCTGCATGCAACATCTCCGGCGGCCACTCGTAGGCATAACTGGGGAACACAACCCGCTCGTGCTCGAACAGGACCTCGCCTGGCGCCGCTTCGCGTCCGATGGCCGCCGCCAGTTGCATCAGATCCGCGGTTCCGGTAGCCACCAGCTTGCGCTGTTCGAGCAGCCGCATGGCGAACGGCGTTTTCAGGAGTTCGGCCAGTTCTCGAGCCGGGCCGGCGTTCACCAGCCGCAGAATGCGATCGCCCCGGCGGATCACCACCCCCGCGGGATCGCGGAAGGAGCAAACCGCGTCCGATGTGCCCGCTACTTGCGCTTGCGCCACAGTTTTTCGAAGAACCGGCGGAAATAGAAGCTGGCGCCCAGGAACGCCGCCACCAAGGCCTGGTAAATCAGCGCGCCCGAACCCGGGTCGGCGTACCCCAGGGCCGAATCAGCCGTGAAGAGAAGCAGGAGAACATACATCGCGATCAAGGGCGGGTGCGGCCGGGATTGCATAGCGCCTCATTCCGGGAAGCTGGGCAGGCTGCTCCCCTAGGGTGGCTATCGGCTTGAAGCAGCAGTGAGTTTAGGCGCAAAGGCCATGCGCCGGCCACCTGCGGACACAGCGTCTGGAATCAATAGCCCGCGAAACCGGATGATGCCTCCGGAGATATCTATGGCCAACCAGAGTTCCCGGCAGTCTGTTCGCCCTCCCTTCGCCCCACCTTCCCAGGACACGACCCCGGCTCCGATAGCGTATAGTGAGGGCATGGCACAGGCGACCGCAGTCTTCGACGAGGCGCCGTTACTCGAGCGGGCGCGGGCAGGCGACCCCGAGGCTTTCACCGATCTCGTCCAGCATTACGAACGCCGGATCTACCGGCTCGCGAAACACATCACCCAGAACGACGAAGACGCCGAGGATGTCCTCCAGGAGACCTTCCTCAAAGCCTACGAGCACCTGCCCGGCTTCCAGGGCAACTCGAAGTTCTATACCTGGGTCACCCGCATCGCCGTCAACGAAGCCCTGATGAAGCTTCGCAAGCGCAAGAGCGACAAATCCGTGCCCTTGGACGAGCCGGTGGACACCGGCGACGAGCTCATGGTCCGCGAAATCGCCGTCTGGGAGGAGAACGCCGAGGAAAAGTACTCCCGTCAGGAAATGAACGACATTCTGCAGAAGGCGATCGACGGCCTCAAGCCAGATTTCCGCACCGTTTTTGTTTTAAGGGACATCGAAGAACTGAGTACGGAAGAGACTGCCGAAGCTTTGGGGATTTCAGTGCCGGCAGTCAAAAGCCGGCTGCTGCGGGCGCGGCTGCAACTGCGCGAAAAGCTGACCAGGCAGTTCAAGCGCAAGGGAGAGAACATCTTTGATTACCTGTAAGGACTTCCTTCGAGAGTTGAACGAATTTCTCGACGAGACCGCGGATGTCTCGATGAAGAAGGAACTCGAACTGCACGTCTCCCAGTGCCCCAACTGCTTCGTGGTGGTGGATACCACGCGCCAGACGCTGCGGGTGTTCAAGGGGGCCCAACCCCAGGAAATCCCGCCCAACGTGCAGACCCGCCTGATGGAAGCCCTGCACCGCCGCATGAGTTCGCGCAAGGCTACCGGTACTTCTCCTGAATAGCTTTCCATTCCCGAATGGCCTCCAGTGCCTGCCGGCGATCCTCGGCCGTCATCGACACCTCCACCGCGCGATCTTCCCGCAAGCGATAGATCAGCACCCGATCCGGCATCCGTCCGGCGAACTTTTCCACCGCCAGCGCATATAGCCGCAACTGAATCTCGTAGACCTCGTTGCGCTCCCCTCCGGGCCGGTCTGTCTTGTAGTCGATCAGGATCAGCTCCCCGCCCTCCTCGAACCACAAATCGATTTGCCCCTTCAGCACCACGTCTTCCACCGCCAGCAGAAAGTCGAACTCCCGTTCGCTGCGCGAGGCGCGTGCGGCCCGCTTTCCCCACTCGCCCCCGGTGAATCGGGCGGCGAGTTCCAGTGCTTCGGGATCGGGCGCCGCCACCGTCTTTCCGGCCAGAAGCTCGTGGACCTGCGTGCCGAGCGCACCAGCGTCCAGCGCACCCCAATCCATCTCCTCGCCCTCGCCTTCCCAGTCGGGCGCCGCCGCTCGCAATCCCAGAAACCGCTCCCGAAGGTAAGCCATGGGATCGGCGGCGGCCAGCGCTACTGAGGTGACCGGAACGGCCGAGTCGTATTGACCCTGGACCTCAGGCTTCTGTACCGTGACGGCCAACGGCGGATCGCCGCCGGCGGCCACGCGCCGGCCGGAATCCCCGGCAACCAGGCTCGACGTCCGGGGCGTGATCCAGTGGAGCGTGGCTCGCGCCCGGTCGCGCCACGGCGACTTTCCCCTGCCGTCGGTCCAGCACAGCGCCAGGTGTTCCCGCGCGCGGGTCATGGCCACGTACAAGAGCCGGCTTTCCTCGGATTCCTCGCGCTCCTTCCTTTCATCTTTCGAAGCGGTTCGTATCGGGTCGCTGACCGACTCGGCGGCGAACGGATTCCGCCACTTCACGCCCAACCCGAAGCGCGGCGAGAACACCAGCGATGCGGTGCGGGAGTCGCCGGAACGGTGCATCGCTGCCAGGAAGACCACCGGAAACTCCAGTCCCTTCGACTGGTGGATGGTCATCAACTGCACCACGTTGCCAGGGTCCGCCGGAGGAGCTTCGGCCTCGACGCCGGCGGCGCGCAGCCGCTCCAGACGCTCCAGGACCCCCGGCAGCGCATCCGGAGCAATACCATGCCACTGCCGCAGCATTGCCAGCAGCTTGTCGATGTTCCCTCGCTGGCGGTCGCCAAGCGGGCCTTCGTAGTCGCCGGCATCCAGAAACGGCCGTAGCAGCCGGTCCGGCGACAGCTCTTCGGCGTACGGGCGCCATTTCGCCAGCAGCGCCTGGAATCGATCCACCCGGAAGCGATCCTCCGGGTCCACCAGCGGCTTGCGCTGGACAAACCGCAATAGCGATTCATCGCTGAGGCCCACCAATGGCGATCGCAGCACCCCCGCCATGGCGATCTCGTCCTGGCTGTTGGCCAGCACCGCCAGCAGGTTCATCAGGTCCCTGACCTCCCGCGCTTCGAGGAACGTGCGGCCGCCGGTGATGATCCAGGGAATGCCGGCGCGGTCCAACGCATCCCGCACCGGATCCAGCGCATTCATGGTGCGGGCCAGTACCGCGCAGTCGCGGTAGCGGACGGGTCCGGCCTCCAGTTCCAGGCTGCCCACGAGCTCGCCGATGCGCGCGGCGATCAGCGCGGCTTCCGCTTCCTGGTCCCGGTCGCCCTGGCCCTCCAGGATTTCGACGCTCGGCCCGGTTCTCTCCGCATAGGGGTGTTGCGCCCGCAGCGGCCGCGACTCGATCCCTGGCAAGCCATGACAGACTGCCTCCACCGCCTGCAGCACGCCCACCCGGCTGCGATGATTGTCGCGAAGGTCGTCCACGTCCTTGCCGGCGCTCTCCAGCGAGGAGCGATAGCCGGCGAACAGCCGCGGCTCGGCGTGACGGAAACCGTAAATCGACTGGTTGATGTCGCCTACCGCGAAGAACCGGTCCGGACGCCGCACCAGGTCCAGCAGCGTCCACTGCCGGGGGTTGGTGTCCTGCATCTCGTCCATCAGGATCTGGTCGAAACGCAGCCGCACCTGCTCGCGGATCGCGTCGTGCCCTTCGAGCAGCCGCACCGCCATTTCTTCCAGGTCATCGAAGTCCAGCGCGCCCAGGGAGCGCTTGCACGCCTGGTAGCCGTCCGCGTATTGGTGAATCAACGCCTCCAGGGTGGCGCGCAGGTGCGCATTCAGGGCATCCAGGCATTCGCCCAGCAGCGGCTTGCTGCGTTTCTCGGTCTTGAGGAACTTGTTGAACTCCGCGCCCGCGGTGCCCTTGCCGAGCTTCGTGCCGTTAAAGTCGTATTCGCTGAGCAGGCGCACGTGCTCGAGCGATGGCGACTCGCCGGCCTCCAGGAACTCTCGGATCCACTCTCGCTGCGCCGCGCTCTGCTCCTTAGTGTCGCGCGCGCCCGCGGCGGTCCCGGCGAGCTCCCGGGTTTCCGCCAGCAGCGTGCGCGGAACACTCTCGAGCGGCTGCCGCGGCGCGGCGCGCATCGAGTCCCAAAGCTCGATCAGGCTGCCCGCCAGATCCGCCTGACGGGTGTCGTCCCGAGTGGTCAGATCCAGCGCGTCCATCAGGTCGCGGAGACGCCGCGGATCGCGCGCGAAGAGCGCCTCAAGAGCCGCTTCGGCCGCCTCCCGGCGCAGGCTTTCCGCGGCCGGCTGATCGAGGACCGCGAACCTCGGGTCCACGCCGGCTTCGGTGGCGTGCTCCCGCAACAGCCGGGCGCAAAAGCCGTGGATCGTCGAGACCCAGGCCCGCTCCAGCGCGGACCTCCGCTCCGGCGAGCCCTCGAACCGGCGCACCAGGCGATCCTTGATCTCGGCGGCGGCTTTTTCCGTGAACGTGATCGCCAGCAGGCGCGCGGGGTCCGCGCCGCGTTCTTCCACCAGCCATGCGAATCGCTCCGTCAGGACGCGGGTCTTGCCGCTTCCCGGTCCCGCCACCACGCAGACATCCTGGTTGCTGCGCTGCACCGCGATGCGCTGCTCGCCGGAAAGTGTCACGGCTGGGCTTCCGCGGCCAGCGGCGCCGCGGCCTCCTCGATGCGGCAGATGTCGGCGAAGTCGCACCACTGGCACTTCGCGGTGTCGGCAGGGTGAGGCGCGATCTCGCCCCGCGCCACCGCGTCGCGCGTTTCCACCGTCCGCCGCAGCGCTTCGTCCATCATCTCCCGCAGCACCTCCGGCCGCACGGATTCGCCCAGGTTCTCGAACCCGGGAAGCGGAATGTGCCAGCCATGCCATTCGATCTCGCCGCGCAACCCGACATAGAACATCCCCGCGGGCTCGTGCCCCAGCGCCTTCTCCGCCGCCAGCAGGTACAAGCCCGCTTGCACGCGAGTCCCGTCATTGTGCTCCCGCACGGTTTTCTTCGACTGCTTGCTGTACTTGTAGTCGATGACCACGGCGCGATTCGCGGCGTTGGTTTCCAGGCGATCCATGCGGCCGCGAATCGCAAGACGCTCATCTACCGTCATCACAAACGCCTGTTCCGCGCGGCGCGTCCAACCCGCGGGGAACGAGTCGTCCTGCATCAGCCGCTCCAGCTCGCGCCGCATCTGGATGCGGACCGCCTCAGTCCGGTAGCCGGGAAGAACGCGGGCGCGGCGGCATTCCTCCTCGAACACCACCTCGAACCATTCGAATCCCAGCAGCGGCTTCTCCGTCAGCTCGCGCAACACGCGATGCACGATCGACCCCTGCAGCAGCACGTTCAGGCGGTCGCGAGGCGCGGCGGGCCGCGGCTTCAGCTTCAGCGTGTTCGCGCCGAAGAACTGAAACGGGCACTGCAGGAACTTCTCCACCCCGGAAGGCGACAAGGTGTGATGCTGCCCTTCGATGGCGGCCAGCAGCACGGGGTCGGCGATCCGCGACGGCGAAGTCTCCGGCCGCGGAGCTTCCGGCCGCGGCCGCACCCGGTTCGGCGCCGGCGTCCCGGCTTCCTCCAGGAAAAAAGAGCGCAACACGTGCGCGCCCTTGTCGTCATATAGCGGATAGCTCAACACCGTCCGGCTGGTGGCCCGGCTGCGCGCCAGTTCGAACAGGAACCGCTCGTTCTCCTCCCGATCCCGCGCCACCGGCAGAGCAACCCCCGCGCGCGCGAGCTCGGCGCGAAACGAGTCCGGCAAGAGCGGATCGGGAGCGGTGTAGCGGGGGAAATTCCGCTCGATGAGCCCGCACACGAAAACCACCGGCAGCTCCCACTGGCGGGCTTCGTACACGTCCAGGACATGGACCACATTACGCCGCAGGTCGGGAACGCGGACGGGCTCCAGCGCGGCCGCCGAGCTCGCCTCGGCCCAGAACTCCGCCAGCGTCACCCGGCCCCTTTCCTCGAGCCTGCCGGCCGTGGCATCCAGGACGGCTTCGAACACATCGGCCGCCGCCAGCCGCGACCGCCACAACGGGGCTTGCCGCAACACGGCGCTGTCGATGCCTCCGGGCACAGCCATCAGCGGCCGCAACCGGCGCAGCTCGCGAGCCCAATGCGATGCCCCGCGCGGCGACCGGCGCCAGCCGTCCAGTTCCGCGATCTGCGCCAGAAGGCGATGCGCCCGCCCCGTGCCGGCCAGCGGAAACAGCTTGTCCAGCCCTTGCCCCGGCAGGATCTCGCGGGACCGGTACTCGAAGAGATCCCCGGCCACCGTTCCTCCCACGCCCGAAACCGGGGACGCGAGCGCGCTCACCAGCGGATCCAGGTCCCAGTCCGCCGTGATGGATTCGACGATGCGCGAGAAGTACGTCCAAACCGCGTGCCGGTTCAGAGGCTCGGCGAAATAGAAGCGGGCCGGAATGCCGAACCGCTCCAGCGCCGCCTCCAGCGCCGGAACATACGGATCGCGGCTGCGCACCACGATTCCGATCTCGCGAAACAGGCGGCCCCCGGCCGTCTCCTCCAGGATGCGGCGGGCGATCTCGTCCACTTCCGCGGCTTGCGTCCGCGCCTCGCGGATTTCGACGATCGCGGATCGCCGCGGCGCGCCGCAATGTTCCTCCCGAAAGCCCGCCCCGAGGAAGGCGGCGCGAGCCGCTTCGGCGTCCGCGGAGTTGGGCAGCGTGAGCGTCATCCCGGTTCTCGCCGCCGCTGCCAGAAGTACGTTCCGCTCCGGAGGCGAGAACGCGAAGAAGCCATCCACGAAGATGTGCGCTGGAACTGCCGGCGCCGTTCGGATGTTCGCCGCCGCCGCCGCGAGCTGGCGGTGGCGCGGCAGCAGCTCCGCCGCGGCCAGCCGCCGCTCGACCTCCCGATAGACCGCCGCCAGCCCCTCCGGCACCGCGCCTCGCGCCAGGGACGCAAAGCGGGTTGCTTCACACCCGGCGCTCGACAGCTCACTGATCGCCGAGGCCGTCTGCTCCACGAAGCCCGCAAAGTCGCGCACCGCTTCGAACGCGGGAACTCGCAGTGTGTCGAGAGCCTCGGAAACGGCGGCGGCGAGGTCCGCCGGCGTGGCCGCCGCGGCTTGCGCGTGCGCCGCGACAAATTGCGACAGAGTTTGGATGTGGGACGGGCGGATCGGATGTCCGCTTCGCGCCAGCTCGTGGCGAAGGTGCACCGCCATGGTGGCGGTGGGGACCAGGAGCAGCGCATCCGCCTGGCCGCGGAACCGCTTCAGCAGCGCAGTGGACTTTCCGGAGCCCGGCGGGCCCGTCAGCAACAGCTTGTCCAAGCAGCCAGTATAATTCAGAGCCGGTCGCTGAGCACAGCGTGGATGCGCAGGCGTTCCGCGGGAATGCCGCAGCGCTCCAAACAGCGGGCAACCTCGTCAACGCGCGAGGAAAACGCGGGGAACTGAACGCGGGTCCCGGGTTGCTCGTGCTGGATCTCAGGGTTGATGGGAAACGACAGCCCGGCCAGGCTGTCCAGCAACTCTTCGAGGTCGCGGGCGGGGACCTCGACCGACAACAGCAGCAGCTCGCCTTCCGGGCTGCTGAGAACGGAATTCACGGCGGCAACACTCATCCGAACCTCCTTGACCGTCGGAGAACGTCCTCGGGCGGTATCGGACAGAAAAAAACCCTGAGGTAGATCACCTCAGGGCTTTCAAACTTTGAAGACCGATCCACCTTTAGCACTTTTTATCGTGGTTGCAAGTAGCTGATTCCGCTGAACAAACTCGGAATCTAAATCACTCCACGTCAGTCTTAGTCTAACATTGGCCGCAATCGGAAAGCAATAGGACTCTCGCCTACCTGACCTTCATGTCGGCCAGCATACGCTCGAATTTCTTCTTCTGCTCGGCGTCCAGGATCTCCAGGATGCGGGTCTTGCCGGACGCTCGGACATCCGCGAGCTGATCCTCCAAGCTCTTGTAATACATGGTGTAATCCTCCAGAACGGCAGTGAGCTGGCCGGCCTGGGCGGGGGTCAGATTGAGCTCGGATTTGAACTTCTGCAGAAAAATCTGCTTATTGTCCTCGGTCCAGGCGGGGCCGGCCGGCGCAACCCTCACTTTCGACTGCAAACCCATCCTCATGGTGAGCGCTCCGGCGATGGCGCCGGAGGCGAAGACGAGCAGCAACGTAGTGAGAACTCGGGGGTTCTGCCAGGGCGATCGGTCTGGCTGCATCTTCAGATTACTGCTCCTGATA
>CAYOQB010000039.1:0-34471 GCA_964406035.1 uncultured Solibacteraceae bacterium
CCTCCAGACGGCCTTTTACGTTACGCAGCCCCAGTCCGTTGCGCCGCGCCGAAGCGCCTTCGGCGTCGAACGGATTTTCCACCGCGACCTGCATCGCGTCCCCGTTCACCCGCGCCCGCAGGCGAATCTCGCCCCCTTCCGGCAAAGTCGAGATTCCGTGCTTCACCGCGTTCTCGATCAGCGGCTGCAGCAGCAGCGGCGGCATCCGGCAGGCATCGCATCCGGACTCCATTTCGAAATCCAGCCGCAGGCGACCGCCGAAGCGCACTTTCTCCACTTCCAGGTACGCCGTCACCAGCTCGATCTCCTCGCGCCAGGTCACCGAGGTCCGCTCCCCCAATCCCAACGAGGTGCGCAAGAACTCCGCCAGCCTGATGCACATTTCCCGGGCGCGAGCCGCGTCGACGGCGGTCAGCGCGCTGATCGAGTTCAGGCTGTTGAACAAGAAATGCGGATTCACCTGCGCCTTCAACGCGCGCAACTCCGCGTCCCGCGCCAGCACCTCCGCCCGGCGCGACGCGGCCATCGCCTCCAGAACGTAGTGCACCACTACAGCGATGGCGTAAAACAGGATGCCCAGGGCGACCACAACCCCCAGCCGTCCGGAGAAGCGCTCCTCGATCCCTGGAAACAGCCGCCCCAGCAATCCGGGCCGCGCCAGAAACAGCGCCAGCGCGCCCCACAGCAGCGCCGCCAGCACCGCCGCGCCCCCGTGATTCAAAATCAGCTTCCAGATGGGAGTCGCCTGCAGCGGCAGAAAGCGGCACTGATACTGCGGCGACAGGCACACGAACGCGTAAAACAGACACAGCGGACCCGCCATCCCGGCGCATTCCCACGCCGTCAGCCCCCCGGGAGCCCAGAACAGATACGCAAGCAGAACCGCCGGCGCCAGCCAGCACGCCAGGTATAGGAGCAGCCGCTTCGGATCTGCCAGTACCGGATGCATGTCCCGCCGCTAGTTGTCGATCTCCACGCCACCGAAAGCAGAAATCCCGGTTATGATCAGCTCGTACTGCGGCGCCGATTCGCCTTCCGGATGCGAGGTCTTGTCCTCGAATCCGCCGAAAATCGATGTGCCCCGCAGCGTCACCGTCCAGTTCTCCGGAATGCGGAGCTGAACTCCGCCGAACATCGCGGTCGTATCCAGCACGATCCGGCTGGAGCGCATCGCCGCTTTCCGCAGGTCGACCTCAATCCCCCCGAAAATCGCCGTCAGCGCGCCTCCCCGGAAATCCGTGGACGAGTTGCGCAGTTTGCTGCCGCTGAACACCGCCCACTGGTTCACTACCTGGCTGACGTCCCCCGGCGCTTCCACTTCCTTCCGCCGCGCGATCGCGCGGTACAGCAGCACCAGGCCGAATCCAATCAGCACGATCGGCAACAGGTACTCGCTGTCCAGCCGGATCAACCCGAAGTTGCGAGCCAGCCAGATCCCGCCGACAACCGTCAGAAAGCCGCCGAACACACGCCCGGTGCTGTCGAAGGAATCCACGATCTTGGCGATCCCGATCCCCACGAAAATCAGCGGCCACAGTTTCCAGACCGAGCGGAAGTTGAAGTAATCCATCCGGTCCAGGAGCAGCAGCACGCCGGCGAGAATCGTGATGACGCCGAAGATGATCCCGTGCGTGCCGCCCTGGGACCGGCGCACCACTCGATTGCCTCCGAATTCCGAATCCATTTAGCGGTCTCCTACCCGGTTCTCGTAAGCGTCGATCAGGCCCGACAGCCCCGCTCCGATCAGCGCCAAGGGCCAGAGCTGCCACAGCCGTATGTCCAGCAGCTCGAACCGGTCCAACAATAACAGAGTACCGGCCACGATCAACAGCATTCCCAGCACGGCGTTGTGCGATCCCCGATTGCGGTGGTGGCGGTTCATGATTGCCTCTCTCGATTCCCAGTTTCCACGCATTCGCAATCTCCGGCATTCCCGGATCGGCAAATCGCTGCAAATTACCGGCGAGCGGCGTATCTCCCGGATCTTCGCTAAAATGACGGATTGCAACGCCCTTCTTCGTCATCCGCGGGAACCTTTGCCGCGCCGCTCGCCGCGCTCGGCGGACTGGTTGCGGCCTCCGCCTGCTGCCTTCCGGTCGGAACCATGTTCCTGGCCGCCGGCAGCGCCGGAGCGGCCGCCTTTCTGCGGGACCTGCGGCCGTACCTGATGGTGCTCTCCGTCGCCTTGATTTGCTTCGGGTTCTGGCAGGCCTCCCGCGCGAAGCGCTGCGGCTCCAAGCCCAGCTACGCCGGTCAGGCGCTGCTGTGGATCGCCGCCTTCTTCGTCGGACTCTCCCTCCTCTTCCCGCAGGCTTTCGCGGACCTGCTGGCAGGCTGACCAAGATGAGCAAGAAACTGTACCTGATCATGGTTGCGGCCGGCGTCGTTCTGGGCCTCATCTATTTCCGCTACGGCACCAACTACACCCCTCCGGGCCAGCCTCCGCTGCTGGCTCTCGAACGGTCGGATTACACGAAGCTGATCGATGCCTTCAACGCGGCCGCGGACTCCACGCGCGTCCTGGTCCTGCTCTCCCCCACTTGAACGACATGCTTGCAGGGGGCCTCTGCAATCGACGCCAGTTTGAAGAAGTTTCCGAGCAAGCCGATGAAGGTGATCGTGGTCTGGGAGCCGGTGATCGAAAGCGATCGCGCCGCTCCGGCCACGCCGATTCTGAAGCGCATCTCGGATCCGCGCGCCGCGCAGTTCTGGGACCCCGAACGCTTCATCTCCCGCCTGCTCGGAGAAAAGGACGAGGAGACCATCGTCTGGGACCAGGTCTTCGTCTACGCTCCCGGCGAGAAGTGGACCCAGACGCCGCCCCAACCCTTGTACACCGGACGCCCCATTGTGAAGATCATTCCCAAGTTCGAGGCCGCGCTCGCGGGACCGGCCGCGTTCCTCCGCTACAATCGTTCCCATGAGAGTCCCGCTGCTGCTGCTCGGTTCGGCGATTCTTCTCCGGTCGCAAACACTCACCGCTGACCTGGACCGCGTCCTGCGGGAGTCGCTTCCCGGAGTGGACGGAGGCGCCAGTCTGCTGGTGTTACACAAAGGCAAGCCCGTCTACCGGAACGCCCTCGGCAAGTTCCAACTCGCCACCGAGGTCCCCATCGCGTCCTCGAGCAAGTGGCTCTCCGCCGCCGTCATTCTCGCGCTGATCGACGAAGGGAAGCTCTCGCTCGATGACCCGGCGTCCAAGTTCGTTCCCGAAGCCAAGCCCGGCATCACCTTGCGGCAGTTGTTCGCGCATACTTCCGGCATCGCCGGGCAGCACCCGTGTCTCAACCGCCGCGACACCACGCTCGGCGGTTGCGCGCTCGAGATCGCGAACGCGCCGCCGAAGTCCGAGCCCGGCGTCGCGTTCCGCTATGGCGGCGCCTCCATGCAACTCGCCGGGCGCATGGCCGAAATCGCCTCCGGCAAGGACTGGAATTCGCTCTTCCGCGAGAAGATCGCCGCGCCGCTGGGTCTGGAGAAGACGCGATTCGCGGATCAGAACCCGCGCGTCGCCGGCGGCGCGGTCTCGACGCTCGACGAATTCGGCGCGTTCGTCCTCATGATCCGAAACAACGGCATGCATCAGGGCCGGCAGGTGCTTTCGCCCAAAGCAGTCGCGCTGCAGCGCCAGGATCAGACGCGGGGCGCGCGCATCGAGGAGACGCCGTATCGCAGCTTCGGCCCCCTGCACCCTGTCAGGCCCGCCATGCGCTACGGCGTCGGCGTATGGCTCGAGCGGCAGAATGCCGCAACCGGAGAAGGGATCGAGATCTCCAGTCAGGGCGCGTTCGGATTCAGCCCGTGGCTCGACCGCGAGCGCGACATCGCGGGCGTGCTGCTGCTCCAGACTCGCCTTTCGAAGGCGATGCCGCTGTACCTGAAGCTGAAGGAAGCCATCCGCGCTCGCGTGCCCGCCCGCTAGGTTTCACGCGGTCCCTTTCCGGCTGCCGCCACCGCGCCGATCTCCGCGATCACCCGCTGGACACTAATGTCGCCGCCCTCCGGCGACACCGCCGCGCCGCTGGTCCGCCATGGCGCCCAGATCACCGGGTCCGAATTGGGAAACAGGGCGACTACGGGCAGTCCGAATGCCGCCGCCACATGCGCGGGACCGCTGTCGTTGCCTACGAACAGGCTCGCGCCGCTGATCAGCGTCTTCACTTCCGCCAGCGGCCGGGCGAACACCTCCCGTCCTTCCAGCGCCGTCACATCGTCGTCCGGACCCGCGAGGAAGACGCTCTCCAGCCCCATCGTGCGGCGCAGAAATTCCGCTACCGCGAAGAATCGCTCCAGTGGCCAAGCCTTATCCTCGGCCGATGCGAAGGGATGGATCACGGCGTAAGGCTCGCGCATCGGTGGCGGTCCCGCGACCCCCAGCTTCGCCCTCGGGATCTCCGACACGGGCACGCCCAGATAGAACATCGCCGAAGCGAGATGCTCGGCGGTGTGTACGCGCCGCTCGACCCCCAGAATCTCCTGCGCGCTGGGGATCTTGAGGTTGTACGCCGCCGACCAGAAGTGGTGCGCGAATCCCGCGCGCCATTCCGCCAGCGACCCCACGGTCAGCGCCATGCTGAGCGATCCGCCATGAAGGTTCAGTGCGAGCAGCGGCTTCCACGTGGCCACCGCGGAGACGACGGGATCCAGAATCGCCTGCACATCGGAACTGTTCTCGAAAATCGCCCGGAAACGCTCCTCCACCACGACTGCTACTCGAAGATCCGGGCGGTGCTGCTTCAGCAGCCGCAGCGCCGGAGTGGTGAGCACACAGTCGCCCATCGAGCGCAGCCGGATGACGACGATCCGCGCGCCGAACGGCAGCCGCTCGAGCGTGGTGGGCATTTCGGGGGGCAGAGCTTATTCTTCGATCCGGGCCTCATCCACCAGCATCACCGGAATGTCGTCCCGGATCGGGTACACGCGCCGGCACTCGCCGCACTTCAGCCCGTTCTCATCCTGCTTCAATTCCACCGGCGCCTTGCACACCGGACAAACCAGGATGTCGAGAAGATCCTTGCTGATAGCCATTCGAAGCTCTAAGCCGCTAGTGTAGCACCGTCGTAAAAATACGGAAGGCCGCCGGATTAGGGCGGCCTTCCTTCCGATCTCCTGTCGATCCGCCTTCTTATTCCGAAGCGCCGCGGCTCATCTGGACCTTCGGAGTGGACAGGTAGCCCACCACGCGATCCTTGTGAACCTCGTTCACCACCAGCTCATACGGGAACCGGCCCTTGGCCATGTAGAACTGCACCGGTTCGTTGACGCCGCGGTTCTTCTTCTCGATCTTGCGGTCATCGGCGACGACATCCAAGGTGAACCGGCCATCCTTGGCGTCGGTCTTCTTCAGCGTCAGCGCGACATTCGAAACATTCAGCGGCTTCTTGTTCTTGTAGAGCGTGAACTCATAGTAGTTCCGCTCGCCCAGCGAACGCAGGCCGTTGATCTCCTTCGAATTCGTCGCGATCAGGCCGCTCATCACGCCCATGTCGCCGACTACTTTCTTCAGCTCCGTGCTGGTCTTCTCCAGATCGCTCTTGGTGGAAGCCACCTCGGTGCGCACCGCATTCACGTCGTTGGCAACGCCCGTGAACTTGGTGTCCGACTCCTGCTTAACCGCGTTGATCTGGCTTGCGATCTCCTCGGCTTTTTCCGATTGCGCCTTCGTCTCCGCCACCAGCTTGCGTTCCCAGGCTTGCGAACTCTTTGCCACTTCACTGCGCGCGCGTCCGATTGCCTGGCTCGCCGTCTTCTTGGCCTGATCCACTTCCGCGGTCAGGGTTGCGATCGTTTTCTGATTCTCAGCGGCGATGTTCTCCCGAAGCTTCGAAACTTCCGTGGTCACCCAACGCTGCGACTGCTGGTTTTCAGCTTGGACGCTGGCAACGGAACCGCGGAGCGATTCCAACTGATTCATCATCATCACCTGCGAGATGATCAAGGCGATGATGCCGATGCCCAGCACGGCTGCGAGGATGGAAAGCTTTTTTGGATCGTTCATGGAAACCGTCTCCTTCAGAGTACTAGAACTACGACCTAGTATACCCTAGTTGACGGCAATTTCTACCGGCTGGCTTGCAAGCGAGGCGCAGATACGTAACCGACCACACGATCCTTACCGATATCGTTGACCACGATCTCCAGCGGCTGCCTGGTGTTGCTCAGGTAGAACTGAACGGGTTCGTTGCGGGTTTTGTCACGCTTTTCGATCTTGCGATCCTCCACCCAGAGCTCCAGAGTGTAGCGGTTGCGCGACGGATCGGTTTTCTTCAGCACCAGGCCAACGCCCCCCACTGGCGTCGGCTGCGATCCGCGGGTGAGCGAAAACTCCAGGTAGTCACGTTCCCCCAGCGCCCGCAACGCATTGATTTGTTTGGAATTGGTAGCGATCAGGCCGCTCATGACGCCCATGTCGCCCATCATCTTGCGCAGTTCCGCCACAGTCTGGTTGAGGTCCGCTTTCGCGCTTGCCACATCGTTGCGCACGTTGCCGACCTCGCCCGTCACTTCGTTCAGCTTGGAGCCAGTCTGGTTCGCGGCTTCCTTCAAATCCGCGATTTGCCCGCCCAGTTGCGCGGCGCGCTCCCGTTGGGCCTGCTCCAGCCGGCTTTCCAGGTCTTTGGTGGTCTTCAGAGCCGCGGTTTGAGCCGTTGCCACCACCTCGGTAGCCTTGTCCTTGGCTTCGTTTACTTCCGCCCTCAATGCCTCCATGTGCTTCAAGCTTTTGGTGGTTTCGCCGCTGACCGCGGCTCGCGCCCGGTTGACTTCCGTCGCCACCCATTCGCGATTCTTCGCCTGATCCACGGAAACATTCGCGATCTGGGCTTCCAGCCGCCAAATACGTGTCATGGCAACGACTTGGATCGCGATCATCGCGGCTACACCCACCAGCAGCACACCCGTCCAGCTCTTTGCAAACATGTCGATACTCCGGGTCGATCTCAAAGCGATCGCAGAATTGTAAGCTCCATTCTACGAGCGGACCGTCGCGGGAAACATCGGGATTGCCTACTGCTTTTGCGATGCGAATGCACCTAGGCCAAGGGGGTACGCGCTCAAGCGAAATCAACTACTTGCGACAGAGTTCTAAGGTGATACGGCTTACCGGCTTACAGCGCTCAACTCGCGCTCGATCGCCTTGGCGATGTCCGCCAGGACAATGGTTTCGATGAAAGGCTCGCCGTTAACCAGAACCGTAGGCGTCCGGGCAATGCCGCGCGCCACGCCGTCCTGGTAATCCGCCTCCACCAGATCCGCGATCTTCTTATCCTGCAATGCTTCCAGCAGCTTGGCGCCGTCCAGCTTGTGGGTTTTCGCCCACGCCGCGATCTTCGAATCGAAGTTCTCCGGTGTAATCGACTTCATGTTCGCCAGCAGGTATTGCCGCAGCCGAATCGCCGCCTGGGGATCGGTCTCAGCCAAACCCCGCGCCACGATCGCAGCCTTGCGGGCCCAGTTGTGCTTGGCAAGCGGAAAATCGCGATGTTCAAAGGCCACTTTCGGGCCGAACCTGGGCAGCAGCTCCTTGTCCATCATGGTGCGGAATAAGGCACAATCGCTGCACTGCAGGTCCTCGTAGATCACCACGCGGACCGCACTTTGCGGATTGCCCTCCACCAGCGGATCGCCGCCCAGCAGAGTCCCTGCCGCCAGGACAGCGGAAATCAGCAGCTTGATCACGTTCTCAGGATAGCGAAATCTCAGGCGCTCTTCGGCTTGCGGAATTGCGCCAGCAGCGCCGCCGCGACTTCTTTGCCCTTGAGGAAAGCTTCCTCGTATACATTCCGCCGCTCGCCACGGCTCAGCCGGTACCCGGCCCCGTAGAGTTTGTCCAAATACTGGCCGGCGACGAACGTGCCGGCGTACGCCACCGCCGCCTTCGGGATCAGACCCCCGCCCATGGGGATCTTGCCCACCAGCTGCCGCGCCAGGGCGCGCCATCCGAACGCTCCCGCCACCACCGCGCCGATCTCGTTCCGCTGCTCGCGGTAGCCCACCGGGCAATCGCTGGCGGCGGCGATTAGAAACGCCATTCGCGTCTGATTCACGGTCAGAAACGCGGTATCGGAGGCAAACTGGCCCACCGCCCAGGGCAAGCTCAACACGCTGGGCATGATGTCGGGCAGCGCGGTGGCCAGGCTGAATAAAGCATTCTCCTTCGACACCGCGTGGATCGTGTCCTGCACCACCATCTCGCGAAACGGAGGAAACAATCGCGCCAGTGCGATGGCAAGGTCGGGATGGGCATCCAGAATCGCGCGCAGCGTAGTCCGCGGGTCCGCCGGATTCCAGGTGAACGCTCCCGCCGGTTGAATCAACTGCGCGTCCCAGATTTCGATGGCCGGGGGAGCCCCAGGCTCCGCCTTCCCCAGCTCGATCCTCTGCGCGCTGGCCCTCCGCCGCGCCGGCGACATCACGGCGGGACAAAGGAAAATCGCGATCTGCCGCGAGGCCTCCGGCGTCGCACCAACGATGCGGAGGCGCGCTTCCCGCGCCGCCAGTTCCCGGACTTCAGCGGGGTTCAAATGCTGCACCGCTTCGCGAATCTGCCCTACCGGATTGCTCGTTTTCTTCATCGGTCGCGACGCATGACCACCTTCAGCGTCTTCTGCCATTCTACGCCCAGCCCGTATCGCTCCACCGGAACTTCCGGCGATAAGTAGCGCAGGATCGTCGACGTCGTGGGATGGAACTCCAGCGCGGGACACACCAGCAGCAACCGCGGCGGCTGGCGGCGAAGTTCCATGCCGGGAAAGTAGCCGTTGCGCCGGAAGTCATCCGTTTCCAGATGCCAGCGGACCCGCATCCAATAATCGAGCGCCTGCAACGGCAGATGCAGGTCCGCGGTGGCCTTCAACTCGATCACCGCGGCTCTGCCGTCGCGCCCCGCCGCCAGCAGGTCGATCACCCCGCGATCGCCTCCGGCCAGTGCGGGAACCTGGCCGTACACCGGCTCAGGCAGCAGGTCCGCGTCGATCTCCTCCAGGTGCGCCCGGACCTGCGACTCCAGCCATGCTTCCGGATGGCGCGAGTACAAAGGATGCTGCCGGTCTCCAGACCCGCCCCGCACCCGCCGCAGTTCCGCCGCGAGCAGCGCGCCGGCCGATGCGCTGCGCGTCTTCGCCCCGTCGATTCCGTACTCGAAGCCGCTCCCGGCATCGCGCGCGAACTCCAGCCCCCGCACCAGCAGGCTGATGGAGCCGTCGCGGTTCTGACGCCGCTCCACATCCTCGATCGCGGCGTCCCCCTCGTGATCCGCGAGCGGGCGCAGCGCCGGTTCGATTCGCGTGTCCAGGTTGCCGACATCGGCGGCATCCAGCATCTCCGCGCTTCCGTTCTCGAAATATCCACAGATCAACACTCGGGTCCGCGCCACAAACCGGGCGCGCAGGCACGTGTTGCGGCTCCGCTCACGCGGCACGGCAACCACCAGGCCTTCCACCAGCAGCTCCGGCTGACGCTTGCGCAGGTGATCCAGCCAGATCAGGCCGATGCTAAAAACGCCGTCCACATTCCCGGCGGTGTTGGGCGCGTGGATCGCCGCCAGCGCGGTTTTTCCCCGCCGCAACAGCGCTCGCGGATAGGCATCGCTCAGCGAGTGTTCCAGGTCCTTTCCCGCGGTGATCTCCTGCAGCTTCCAGCCCGGAAACTGGCGATGCAGCAGGAGGCGGAACGCCTCCAGCGCCTTCCACCTCTGGGTGCGCAGCGCGGCGTCGTGATTCCCCGGCCAGGCCCGATCCACCACGGACGCCGATCCCGCCTTGCGCCCGAAACGTTCCACGTGCAAATCCAGCCGCCCTTTTCTTCGCGAGGCAATGCCGGCCACCTTGCGCAGCAGGTTGCGATCGCCGTCCCAAGCCTCCAGAATCACCAGACCGCCCCGCACCTCCATCTGGTAGTGCCCGGCGCGCAAGGGGATCGGATCTTCGCCGGGCTCGATCAGCACCGGATCGCGGCTCCCGGCAATCAAGTCGCGGATTGCCCGCAGCGCCTCCTCCGCCGCCGGCCCAACCGTGCTTTCCTGATGCCGCATCCGCATCCCACCAAAGTAGTGCGCGCTCGCCGTCCGGAATCTCGTACCCTGTTCAAAGAAATGCAATCCCGCCTGAACGAAGTCCGGGAACGGATCGCGAAAGCGTGCGCGAGCCGCGGCCGCAAGGAAAGTGACATCACACTGGTCGCGGTGACCAAGACCTTCCCCGCGGATGTCCTGCGCGAAGCGTATGATCTCGGTCTGCGCGACTTCGGCGAAAACTACGTCCAGGAGTTCGAGACCAAGCGCCCGCAACTGGGCGAACTGCCCGGCGCGCGTTTTCACCTCATCGGGCACCTGCAGTCGAACAAGTCGCGAAAGGCCTGCGAGCTTTTCCAGGTGATCCAGACCGTGGATTCGGCCCGGCTCGCCCGCCGCTTAAACGAGGCCGCCGTGCCGCTGGAAGTCATGATCGAGGTGAAGCTCTCGCCGGAAGACGCGAAAGCCGGCGCGGCCCCGGAAGAACTTGGGGCGCTGGCGGCGGCCATTGGCGAGTGTCCCCGTTTGAAACTCACCGGGCTGATGACCATGCCCCCCTGGTCGGACGATCCGGAGCTCTCCCGGCCCTATTTCCGCCGCCTTCGCGAGCTGGCTCAAATGCACGGCTTACCCAAGCTTTCGATGGGCATGTCGCACGACCTCGAAGCAGCCATCGAGGAAGGCGCCACGCACGTCCGCGTGGGCACCGCGCTGTTCGGAAGGCGCGTCCGCAAGCCATGACGCTGGGCTACTTCGCCCCCTTGCCGCCGGCGCGTAGCGGGGTTGCCGACTATGCCGCGGCCCTCCTGGCCGAGTTGCGCAAGCGGGGCGAGGTGAGTGTCGACGCGCCCGGAGACATCGCGCTGTACCACCTGGGCAATAACCGTCTGCACGCATCTATCTATCGCGCGGCCCTGGAGTTGCCCGGCGTGGTGCTGCTGCATGACGCCGTGCTCACGCATCTGTTGCTGGGGATCCTGCCCGAGGCGCAGTGGATTGAGGAATTCGTGTACAACTACGGCGAGTGGAACCGCGGCCTGGCTGGCGACCTGTGGCGCAACCGGGCCGACGCCGCCTCCGACCCCCGCTATTTCCGCTATCCCATGCTCAAGCGCCTCGTGCGGAGTTCCCGCGCGGTGATCGTTCACAACCCCGCCGCGTCGGCACTCGTCCGCCAGCACCAGTTGGAAGCCGCCGTGCACCAGGTCCACCACTTCTTCGTTGCCCCGCCGCCCCATGACGCGGACGGCGTTCGCGAAAAGCTGGGACTCGGCCCGCGAACCTTCCTTGCCGGCGTGTTCGGACACCTTCGCGAATCGAAACGCCTGCCGTCCGTCCTGCGGGCGGTGGAGCGATGCCGCGATCGCGGCGGCGATGTCGCGCTGCTGCTGGCGGGTGAAATCGCTTCGCCCGATCTCGAACGATCCCTGCAACCATGGCTTGCCGAGCCCTGGCTGAAGCGCACCGGCTTTCTGGACGAACCCGAATTCTGGCGTCATGCCGCCGCAGTGGACGCCTGCGTCAATTTGCGCTATCCCGGCGCCGGCGAAACCTCGGGCATCGGTGTACGCCTGATGGGGATCGGCAAGCCGGTAATCTTCACCGCGGGGGCGGAAATCGCTGAACTGCCCCCGACCGCGATCCTGCAGGTACGCCCCGCCGAGAGCGAAATCGACGAGCTCAGCGATCTGCTGCTGTGGCTGGCCGTCTCGCCCGCCGCCGCTCGGGCGATCGGCAATGCGGCCCGCCGCTGGATCGCCTCCGAGTGCCGCATCGACACCGCCGCCCTCCGGATCTGGGACATTGTTGCGAGCAGCCGGTAACCGGGGGCGAGATGGCTGGTAAATTCTATGAACCCGAAACGTCTCGGGGTCGTAACTATCTGACGACGGATCAAGCGAGCAAGGAGCGCCGCCATGACGCCAGCGACGGGAAAGACACTGATTCACCTGGAGAACGTCTCCAAGATTTTCGCCACCGATGAGATGGAAACCCATGCATTGCAAGGGGTTCATCTGGATGTGAGGCAGGGGGAATTCCTCTCCATTTCCGGTCCTTCCGGCTGTGGCAAATCCACCTTGCTGGCCATTCTGGGCCTGCTGGATTCGCCCTCCAATGGCAATTACGTCCTGAACGGCACCCCTGTGCAGGACCTCAAGTTGGGTCAGCGAGCCCGCATCCGCAACCGCGAGATCGGCTTTATCTTCCAGGCGTTCAACCTCATCGGCGACCTGAATGTGTATGAAAACGTGGAACTTCCCCTTACCTACAGGGGTATGGGCGGGGCCGAGCGCAAGAAGAAAGTGCACGAGGCGCTGGAGCGCGTGGGAATGTCGCACCGGGTGAAGCACTATCCGTCGCAGCTCTCCGGGGGTCAGCAGCAGCGCGTGGCTGTGGCCCGCGCCCTGGCTGGCGACCCTGCGATCTTGCTGGCCGATGAGCCCACCGGCAACCTCGACTCCGCCAACGGCGAACAGGTGATGGAACTGCTCCACGAGCTGCACCGCACCGGCTCGACAATTTGCATGGTGACGCACGACCCGCGCTACGCCAAAGCCGCGGATCGGGTGATCCAGTTGTTTGACGGCCGGATCGTGGAAGAGCAGCAGTCGGCCGCCGCACGGGCGAACTAGCACACTGAGGTTGAGTCGGTGCCCATTCCAGTGGACACTGGATGTGTGGGCAAGCAGCCGTCAGGGACAAAACGCCAGACCATTTGGGTCAGGACTGGTGACAGTCTATGAAGTCCTTTGCCCAATTCCGGCAGCAGGCGGTGTTCTTGAGAGAATCCAGCGGTTCCACGAACATTGAACGAACGCTGCTGAAGGCTTTGCACGTGTTCAAACTCTTCGGCATCCCCCATTACGTCTGCGGTGGCTTTGCCGTCCAGGAGAGCGGCTATCCTCGATTCACCGTGGACGTCGATCTAATTGTCCCGGACGTGGACTTCGCAATCGAGAAGCTCTCCCTGAATGGCTTCAAGCAGAACACCGGCTCGAAAATGACGGTAACTGATCGAGAGACCAAGATCGAGATCGACCTGCTTCCTGGAGGCAAGAAAGTAGACCCGGGCCCGTTGTCGCTCCCTGTGCCTACCCAGGTATCGGACAAGCCTCAGATCCTGCCGCTGGAACAACTCATATCGGCGAAGCTCTCGACTTGGCTCGGCCGGGGCATTGAGCGCAGTCAGGATCAGGCCGACGTCGTGAAACTCATCCAGGCGAATGGCTTGCCGCGCCATTTCGGGGTCGAAGCCGAAGTTCGCGACGAGTACCACCGGATTTGGGACGCGCTGCACCGGAACGACCCTTAGGGAGTCGGAAGGCCGCCCAGTAGGGGCGACCTTCCTCCTGTTCAACCAACCCTTCCCCGTCAGAAGAAGTAACGAGCCGAGATCTGAATCAGCCTCGGATCGCGAGTAGTCGTGATGCGCCCAAACAGCGGCGATCCGATGTTCGATACCGGATTCAGGAATTGCGCCTGGTTGGCCACGTTGAACGCTTCGCCGCGCAATTCGAAGTTGTGGCGCTCCGTGATCCGGAAGCGCTTGAACAAGGCCACGTCCCAGTTCTGCAGGCCGGGTCCGCGGAAGGCGTTTCGGCCCAGAGTGCCGTAGCGTCCCGCCCCGGCCGCGGCCGTGGCGGCCGACCCGACGCGCCGGAAGTAAGGGTTGCCGGCTGCAGTGCCGGTGCCGCCTCCGACGCCATTGAACCAGGAGTTCGCGCGCCCGGCGATGGCGGCCCGCGGATCTCCGTATTCGATCTCGCCGCCCAGGAAGTCCGGACGCTGGTTGCCGCCGCCGCACAGGCAGCGGTCGGTCGGCTCGGTGATGTTCAGGACCGCGCCGCTTTGGAACGTCGTGATCCCGGACAGGCCCCAGCCACCCAGAACCCGGCCGAAGAATCCGCGCTGATCCCGCAGCCACGGGAACTCGAACACATAGGCGATCACGCCGCGGTGCCGGATGTCGAACTCGGAAGGACCCCGATCCGCTCGGGGGTCAAACGGATTGGCGCTGGTGCGCAATCCCGAGGCGTTGTCGATCGCCTTGCCGAAGGTATACGATCCGGTGATCGACAGCCCCCGCGTGAACCGCCGGTTCACCTGAATCTGTAGCGCGTTGTAATTCGATTGCGCATCCGTGGTCTGGTTAGTTATGCCGCTGAACACCGCCCCACCGTACTCGGCTGACTGCGGATTGCCGCGGTTGAAGATGCGCCGGGAATCCAGATTCGCCGTGGTGGCCGTGGGCGTCACGACTCCGTAGTTGATCTCGCGGCGGTTCAGCAGCTTGACACCGAGGCTGCCGACGTAGCCCACGGTCGCCGTCCAGTCGCGCCAGGGGCTGAACTGCACGTCGAAATTGTAGTTATGCGAATACGGGGTCGCGAATGTCGGATCGATCACCGTCATGGCAATGGGGGCGATGTTGGTGTAGTCGAAGCGAGTTCCCCGAGGCGGCTCGCTGAAAGGAAACGGCTGCGGAATCGGGTTGATCAGCGATCCCTGCCAGGGATTGTTCAGCGGCGCGTTAAATACGATCGGCTGAATCGAGTACGGTGGCGCCGTCAGGAACTGCAGCGTCAGCTCGCTGATGGGCGTGTCGTAGAACATGCCATAGCCGCCGCGCAGCGCCAGCCTGCCATTGCCCAGAACGTCGAACGCGAACCCAACGCGTGGCGCGAAATTGTTGTAATCGGCTTCGTAGGTGGATCGTGGAATGCCCTCGTCGCCCGGGTACACCATGCCGCGCGGCGCGGTGGGAAACACGGTCGACTGTTGCCCGGGGCGGAATGCGAAGACGCGGTCGCGGACCTCCTTCAGCGGAGTGTTGAACTCCCAGCGGAGGCCGAGGTTCACCGTCAGCCGCTGCGTCACCCGCCAGTCATCCTGGAAGAACGCGCTGACGCCCTTGGTGCGATAGCCCGGGCGCCCGGTCGAGTTCTGCACCAGGAAAGTCGCGATTCCGTTGGCGAAGTCGTTTAGCGCGTCGTTGGTCAAGCCGGGAATGCGCGGCACCACTCCCGATGCTGTCGCCGATCCGTCGAACGAGAGCAAGCCGTTCGGGATGAACGCGAATACCTGGTTTTGTGCCACCGGCCGGAAGTCCGCGCCCATCTTCATGGTGTGCCGCCCGTTGATCCAGGTGAGATTGCCAAGGTAGTGGAACGTGTTCACGTAGCGGCCCTGCGGACCCTGAATCGAGTTGCCGAATACGGAGAAGCCGGCGATCTGAACCTGCGGCGGTCCCTCGGCGTCCGGATCGGCCGGCAGAATGTTGTTCAGTCCCAGCGAAGCCAGCGTGGTCCGGTTCTGCGGCACCACGCTGAGCTGTGCCCTGCGGTTGAACGCCGCCCGAAGCTCCAGAATCACATTGGGCGAGAACGTGTGCGTATCGCGCAGGATCAGATTCGTGAAGTTGACGTTGCCGGAGGTCCCGAATCCGGGCACCGGACCGCCGCCGAAGGCGAAGGGATCGGCGAAACGCTGCCGTTCATGGAAGAACGTGAACGCGAGCTGGTTGCGGTCACTGAAGTAGTGGTCCAGCCGGGCCAGTCCGTTGTCGCGGTCGTTGGAATTCGATGGCGAGCTCTGCAGCACGTTCCCCGACTGCGCGGCGGGAATCAGGCTCAGCAGTGCCCGAGCCTGCGGCGTGCCCTGCGCCAGAATGATCGCGCGTTCCGTGTTGTTGGGCAGCGTGGCCGTGTTCACCACGCCCTGCCGCCGCCGGAAGCCGAGGTAGTTCACGAAGAAAAAGGTCTTGTCCGGGATAATGCGTCCGCCGAACCGGGCGTCGAAATCGTTGGTGTTCCACTGCGGCTTGCGCCGGAAGCCGTTCGGCAGAAATTCGGCAGTGCCGCCGGCGATCGCGTTCTGGAAGAACGGCGTGGCGTTCAGAACGGTGTTGCGGAAAATGTAGTTGACTCCGCCATGCCAGTCGTTGGTTCCGCTGCGAGTGGTTACCTCCACCACGCTTCCCGTGTTGCGGCCGTACTCGGCGCGCATCGCCCCGGTGATCAGCCGGAACTCCTGAATCGCGTCCGGCGAAATGCTCTGGACCGAGTTCGAGATGTTGATGGCGATATCGTTCGTGTCCGTCCCATCCAGCAGGAAGTTGTTAGCCTGGCTGCGCTGGCCGTTCACGTTGAAGGCGCCGATCTGATTGGTGCCGGTCGGGTTCACCACGCCAGGCTGGATCAATGCCAGCGTGAGCGGGTTGCGGCCGTTGGCGCCGGAGAGGATCGGCAGATTCGGGATGTCGCGGATGGAGTATCCGATCTGCGCGTCAACGGTGTTGACACCCGTGGCGCGGGATTCCACCACCACGGATTCGGTGATCTGGCCGACCTCCATGGTGAGATCCTGGCGCACCGCTTCGGCAACGCCGACCAGGATCGCCGAGGTGGTCAGCCGCCGGAAACCCGGCGCTTCCGCCTGCAGCGTGTAGTTGCCCACCCGCAGGTTCGGTATGGTGAAGGCGCCGTCCGCGCCGGAGGTGCGTTGCACCTCCAGCCCGGTGTCGATGTTGCGGGCGGTTACGGTGGCGTTCGGAATCGCGCCGCCGGACGGATCGCGCACAAAACCGGTTATCGAGCCGGTGGTGCCCTGGGAAAGCAGAATGCCTGCAAAAGTGAATAGGAACGCGAAGTAGCGGTACAAGATACACCCCTTTATTACCCGAGCTGAGAAGCTGCGGCCCAACGTTCCGGCGGGAGGTCCGCCGGCCCCAAGTAAACTAATTGAGATTTAACACGCAAGGACCCGAGGAACCTGTCGCGCTGGTGCTGTAGGGGAGGAAATTCTGTGCGGAAAAAGACAGCGGAATGAAAAAAGGGCGGCCGGTTTAGTGCCGGACGCCCTGGAAGCGAGTCAACTCTGGGGGATCAGGGTACGAGATTGGGAATCTTGATGATTTTCTTCTGAATGGCGTACTGGACCAGTTGCGCCTTGTTATGGATATCCAGCTTGCGCATCAGGTTGAATTTGTGCGCCTCCACGGTCTTGACGCTCAGGTTCAGGTCGCAGGCGATCTCCTTGACGGAGTTGCCTTCGGCCAGCATCTTGAGGACCTCGCGTTCGCGGGTGGTAAGAGTGGCAAAGCGCGGTAAACGGTTGGCAGATTTGATGCGGCTGCGAAAGTCGTCCACCAGTTGCGAGAGCATGCGGGGCGAAAGATAGCTGCCGCCGCGGCAGATGTCGCGGATGGCGGCGACAAGCTGCTGGGAGGGGCTGTCCTTCAGGACATAGCCGGAAGCGCCCACCTCCATCCCTTCCACCAGGTAATCCTCGTCGTCATACATGGTCAGGAACAGAACCTTGGTTTCCGGGCGGTTCTTCTTGATCTGCCGGGTTGCCTCAAAGCTGCTGAGCCCTGGCATGCCGATGTCCATTAGCACGACATCGGGCCGGACTTCGTTGGCTTTGTCCACGGCATCGCCGCCGTTGGCGGCCTCGCCTACCACTTCCATGTCCTGCTCCGCGGAGATCAACGTTTTGATCCCCTGGCGGAAAAGGGTGTGGTCATCCGCTAGCATCATTCGAATCTTGGCCATAAGTGTTTGCCCGCTTTCCTCTCCCCTTCCGGGTGGAGGAGTCAGAATCTAGTGCCGCATGCGTGCCGGCAGTTCGATCTGGATCTTGGTCCCCCGTTCGCGTTTGCTTCCTTCGGGACAGCTTCGAATGGAGAAGATTCCCCCAAGCAGCGCCACCCGTTCCCGCATCCCGGATAGCCCAAAGGACTCCCGTTTTGCAAAAGCCTCTTCCACATTGAAGCCCACGCCGTTGTCTTCGACGTTTAACTTCAAGATTCCATCGGCGGTGCTGAGAGAAATGTTTACGGTGGAAGCCTGAGAATGCTTGCCGATGTTATTGAAACACTCCTGCACCAGCCGGTAGACGATAATCTCTGTCTGCTGAGACACATGCAGCGATTTCGGGGCCTGCAGCTTGATCCGGCACCCCGGGTGCAACCGTACGAACCGGCTCACCAGTTGCCGCAGAGCGGCGCACAATCCCAACTGTTCCAGGACCGCCGGACTGAGCGCGGAGATCAGCCGCCGCATCTCCAGAATGGTGCGTTCCGTCAGGTCGCGAGCCTCGGCCAGCTTCTGCCGCCAGGAGGATTCCGCCTCCGGCAGCTCCTGCTCCAGCATCTCCATCTGCAAGCGGATGCACAGCAGGGATTGCCCCGCTTCGTCGTGCAGCTCGCGAGAGATGCGGCGGCGCTCCATCTCCTCCACGTGCAGCATGTGCTCGGCCAGCTTGCGGACCTGCTCCTCGCGCGCCGCCAGATTCTCCATCAGCCGCGCCTTCTGCGCCGCCATCAGGCACCGCTCCGCGGCCGCGGCCAGCAGTTCCTGCTCCCGCGGGAGCCATTCGTAAATTCTTGAAAACGCAAACTGCATGACGCCGGAAGTCTTCCCGTCGGCGGTCAGCGGAATGGACCAGCAGGATTGGTAGCGATGCGCCCACGCCGGATCCATCAGGACGTCCTTCGCCGATCCGTTCTCGACGTACGAAGGCTTGGAAATCAGCCTCTTCCGGCCCGCCGAGTTGGACACCAGCGGCGGCGCGGTCAGATCCGGAACGCGCGCTTTCGGCTCCCATACCGTCTCCGCCTCGTTCAACAGATACAGCCGGCCGGCGTCGGCCTGGCACACTTGCACCAGGCATTCGAGAAAGCGCCGCAACAGCTCATCCAGATTCTGCGACTCCAACTCCACCCGGAACAGCTCATAAAAGGCCTGCGTTTCCGCTTCCCGAACCTGGTAGTAGGCATTGTTCAGGGTGAGCACGACGCAAAAGTGCATCTGATCTCGAACCCATTGAAAATTCGACATCTCCTCGGGGTCGAGCTGTTCCAGCTTGGGCATCAGCAGGCGATCGTACTCCTGCAGCGCCTCCAGGATCGCGCTGGGCGGCAAGTTCAGCTTGGCCAGCCTGCGCCCGTTGTACTCCACCTGTTCGATGAACTTCAGGGCCGCCCCGGCATGAACCAGAATGCGCGCGGCGGCGCCCAGCGTGATCGCCGCCAAGGCTCGCCGCTGCATCGGCTCAAAACCGAGTTCCCGCAGTCGAATCAAGAACTTACGCTCTAAGCCCGCGGCGTGGGGATCCAGCAACAGAGCCATCCGGTGCAGGTGAACGCGCAGTTGATCGCTTAGTACATCCGCGGCGTCGGCCAGTTCCGGAGATAACTCAGTCTTAGGCAAGCTGAGTGTCTGATCGGGCGTCTAAGGCATTCTCTTTAGTCAAACCTACTGAATGGAAGCATTTGGGGTCGCCACGTTCCACCACAAGTCGAAGCGATCGAACAGCTCCAGCAACTCGGAAAAAGCGCCCGCCTTGCCGCGAACCACCGCGGAACCCGAGGCGACTTTCTGCTCGAGCTTCGACGCTCCCGTGATCAACTCATGGAAATCCGCGCGCGTCAGCGTGACGGCAGCGTCCGCCTCCGGTCCTGGCTTTCCGTAATTGAGAACCGCGTGTTGCAACGCGAGCGAGTATTCCACTTTCAGGTCCGGGAAGCGAAGGTCCACTCGGATGCGCTTTCCCGCCGCCTTCGGACCGTTGAGGCTCATGGCCAGATAGTCGAATACCATGGGCAGCGGCAGGTTGCGTAAGCTCTCCATCCGGTTCGCCGACACGGGGGGCCGCCGGACGCCGGTCCGCAGCTCCTGCGCTCCGGTCAGATAGAAGTTGCGCCAGGTGGCGTTCTCGGTCTGATATCCCAACTGCTCCAGCGTATCAGCGAGCAGGTCCCGCGCCTCCCGATTCTGGGGTTCCGCCGAGACGACATGGTCCAGCACCTGCGCCACCCACCGGTACTCGCCGCGATCGAAATCGCGCCGCGCCTTCTCCATTACCGCCGCCGAGCCTCCCATGTATTCCACCATGCGCCGCCCCGCTTGCGAGGGTGGAAGCGGATCGAGCCGCGCGGGATTCCCATCCAGGAACCCGAGGTAGTAATTCCAAACGGCGCGAACATTGTGACTGACGCTCCCGTAGTACCCTCGATTCGCCCAGTACTGCCCCAGCTCCGGCGGCAGCTCGATCGCGGCCGCCGCTTCCACCATGTTGAAGCCGTGATTGGCGAGCCGTAAGGTCTGATCGTTGATGTATTTGTACAGATCGCGCTGCTTCTGCAAATGCTCTGCTACCCGCCCGGCGCCCCACGTAGGCCAGTGGTGGGGAGCGAACAGCACTTCCGCCCGGCCGCCCCAACGCTCCAGCGTTTCGTGCAGGTAGCTTGCCCAGCGCCGCGCATCGCGCACTTTCGCGCCGCGCAGCGTGTACACGTTGTGCATGGTGTGGTTGGCGTTCTCCGCCGGGCATAGCGCCTTCAGTTCGGGAATAAAGAAGTGCATTTCCGCGGGCGCCTCGCTTCCCGGCGCCATGAGAAACTCGAAGGTCAGGCCGTCGATCGACGCCGTCTGCCCGGTGCGCCGCACGATCTCGGTAGGCTGCGGGAGGGTGGTGGTTCCCGACGAGGTCGCCAGCCCCAATCCGGTGCCGATGCCCCCCTGCGGGCCCTGCGGGATCAGATTGCCGTACATGTACGTCGCCCGCCGCGTCATGTGATTCCCGGCGAGCACGTTCTCGCTGACCGCTTCTTCCAGAAAGCCTTCCGGCGCGAGGATGCGGACCTTCCCCGCACGCAGGGCTGCCGGATCCACGACGCCTTCGATCCCTCCGTAATGGTCAACGTGGCTGTGGGTGATCACCACCGCCACCACCTCCTTTGCACCGCGGTGCTTGCGATAGAGATCCATCCCGGCGCGAGCGCTTTCGGCCGAAATACACGGATCTACGACGATCACACCGCGATCCCCCTCGATGGAGGTAATGTTCGAGAGGTCCGCCCCGCGCACCTGATAGATCCGCGGCGTCACCTGGAACAACCCTGTGATGGAGAGCAGGCGCATCATGCGCCACAAGCTCGGATTCACGGTGGAGGGAGCCTGCTCGCCCGACGCAAACTGAAAGCGCGGCAGGTTCCAGGTGATGCGCCCATCGGCGGCCCGGATCACGCCGTTGTCGGGCAATGGCGCGATCAGTCCACGCCTGGCATCCTCGAAGTCCTGTGTGTCGGAGAAGGGTAGCGACTGCAACACACGCTCCTGCGCAGCCTGCGTGCTCGGGGTGGCGGGTTTCACGCCTTGAGCGAAACTGACGGGCGGCAGCGCGGCGATGACCAGCGCGGAAATCCAGCGGGAAGCGGCGGGCATCGGATCAGAATATACCGGCGGGGGCGGTCAGGGACGAACAGCCAGTCGCGCGGCAAGATCGGAATGTCCCTCATCGCGCGCGACGGCCGCGGGGGTGCGACCCTTGGAGTCGGTGGCGCGCGGATCTGCGCCTTTTTGCAGCAGGAACTCAGCCATTTCCGCGCGTCCCCAAGACGCAGCCAGGTGCAGTGGTGTCATGCCTGCAGCGTCGCGCGAGCCGATCGCCGCGCCGCGCTCCAGCAGCAGCACGGCGACGGCAACCTTGCCCGCCAACGCGGCCGAGGCGAGCGGCGTCATCCCGCTGCTATCCCGTGCATCCACCGCGGACCCCCGATCCAGGAGCAGGGTGGCAAGCGCCAGGTTGCCCTTCAAGGCAGCCTCATGGAGCAGGGTCGCGCCGTCGAAGCGGGCGTGTACCGCTTCCTCGCTTTCGTTCAAGAGTGCCGACACGAGTTGCGTTTCTCCCCGCATTACCGCGTTGCGGATCGCCTCCAGGTCCTTGCGAGACCCGGAAGCGAGCAAGCGGATCACCGCGCCATGCTGCGCTCGCGATGCGAGGTCCAGCGGTGTCTCGCCGTTGCGATCCTTCACGGGGACGGCGCCCATGGCCAGCAGGACCTTCACGCAATCCTCGCAGCCGGAAAGCGCGGCGCGGTGCAGAGCGGTCTGCCCGGTCAGCGGGTCAGCCCAATTCGCGTTCGCTCCGCGCAGGATCAGCGGGCGAATGGCGGCCGACATGCCCCTCGACGCCGCGTGTTCCAGGGGGCGAACGCCGCGCGAACCCGGCGCGCTCGGATCGGCGCCGGCAGCCAGCAGGAGCTCCAGGCAATCCTGGCGGCTGCCGCGGATGGCAACCTCCACGGGTGTCGCGCCGGTGCGATCCGGTGTTCGAAAATCCGCGCCCTTATCGAGAAGAATCTTGAGAATCTCCGCGCGGCCGCTTTCCGCCGCCATGGCGACCGCCGTCTTGCCCGTACTCGGCGACTGCGCGCTTAGATCGGCGCCCGCCGTGAGGAGCACATGCACCGCCTCCACAGACCCGGCGTAGGTAGCCTCCTGCAAGGGATTCAGCCCCGAAGGGCCGAATCCCCGAACCAAAGTGCGATCCTGCTCCAGTAACGAGGTGAGAGTACGCAAGTCCCCCGCCCGCGCCGCCTTGCACAAGTCCGCCAGCGCGTTCTGCCCCCAGGCAGGCGCGGCCGCGATCGCGACGAGAAGCAGGAAAGCAGGCACGCGCGCCGCCTACTTGCGGTTGATCAGCGGATCCAGTTGGGCGTTCAGATTGTCCATCTCCGGACCATGCCCGAAATCGCGAACGATCATGCCCGCGGGGTCGATGACAAACAGGTGCGGCGTATCGAATCCCGGATTGGTGGGCGAAGCCTTGAAGTACGAGGCGGCCATCTGCCCCTGATCGATCAGAATCGGCGAGGTAACGCTGTTCGCCTGCTGGTACTTGGCGATCCGGTCCGGCGTGTCGATATGCGCCAGCACCACCGTCAGCACCCGCACTTTATCGCCGTAGCGCTGCTTGGCCTGCTCCAGCGCCTTCGACATCTTGGAACAGTGTGGACAGTCGGTGCGGATGAAGTCGAGCAGCACCCATTTCCCTCGGTAGTCTTGCAGGTCATAGCGGTTGAACTTCACGTCGGGCAGCGAGAAGCCCGGCGCGCGTCTTTTGGAAAGCTCATCCGCGCCGAACGCTAGGAGGGCGGAAAGAGCGAGTCCGGCAAGTAGTCTCATTTCTTCCAAGCTATCACGCTATGCCGCCATCGGGCCGCGCTGGTATTCTCGATAGAATATGCTTCGTTCCCTCGCTTTGTTTCTGGTCACCGCCGGGTGGGTGTTCCCCCAGGCGATGACCATCGAAGAGTACGATCCGAAATCCACTTTGGTCGTGCCCGGCCGTTCCGTCACCCGCGCCAAGTTTCCGTTTGTCGATGTCCACTGGCACGCCAACCGCGTCAACAAGCCGTCCGACGTGGATGACCTGATCGCGCAGATGGACAAGATCAACATGCAAGTGATGGTGAACCTGAGCGGCGGCACGGGGGATCGCCTGAAGCAGGTCGTGCAACTGATGAAAGGGCGGCATCCGAAGCGCTTCGTGATCTTTGCCAACTTCTCCTTCGACGGCATGGATGAACCCGGCTACAGCGCCAAGCTCGCCCGGCAGTTGGAACAGGACGTCAAGAACGGAGCCCAGGGCCTGAAGATCTTCAAGAACTTCGGCATGGATCTGAAGGACACCAAGGGCCAGCGCGTGCGCGTGGACGATCCCCGCTTCGACGAAGCCTTCGAGCTTTGTGGCAAGCTGGGCATCCCGGTGCTGATCCACACCGCCGAACCCAAGCCGTTCTTCGATCCCATCGACAAGAACAACGAGCGCTGGCTGGAGATGAAGCAGTTCCCGCAGCGGGCGCGTCCGCCGGAGCGCTATCCCACCTGGGACGCGCTGATGGGCGAGCTGTGGACCCGCGTCGCGCGGCATCCGAAAACCAACTTCATCGCCGCGCACCTCGCCTGGCTCGGCGGCGACCTCGGCACGCTGGGCAGGATGATGGACAAGCACCCCAACCTGTACACCGAGATCGGCGCGGTGCTGGCGGAGATCGGCAGACAGCCGCGCATGTTCCGGGAGTGGATGGCGCGCTACGGCGATCGTATCTGCTTCGGCAAGGACGCGGTCACCGACTGGAGCGAGTATCACGTCTACTTCCGCGTGCTGGAGACAGACGACGAGTACTTCGATTACTATCGCAAGCGGCACGCCTTCTGGAAGATGTACGGCGCCAACCTGCCGGACGAATCGCTGAAGAAGCTGTACTACAAAACAGCTTTAAAGCTGATTCCGGGCATCGACAAGTCCGCGTTTCCCCGCTAGCGCATATCAGCGCGGCGGGTCGGCGGGAAATGCAGCAATCACGGCGGACAGCGCCTCATCCCGCGATCCCTTGCCGTCCAGGTACGGCTTCCAGAACTCCCGCAAGACGGGAGGCAAGTGCGCCATCCCGCGATTCCAGACGCCCGCCGACTCGGCGAAAGGGACGTAGTCCGGGAAGAGCTTGCGAACCGCTTCCCCCGCCGTGAAGAAAATCAAGGCGTGTGAGAGGGACTGAGGAACCCGCCTGCCCAGCTTCCCCGCCTGTTCCCGCAGCACGATCCGCATCTCGGGATCCCACTGGTGCATCGCCTCGTGAAATACGCTTTCCAGGTTCGCTACGGGACTGGAGGGCGGGCGGCTCGCCACAACCAGCAGGTTTCCTTGTGTCGAATAAGCGCCGGCCCAGTTGGAGTAAGCCGAAACGTGCACCGGAAACCCGCCCGAGGGCCACTCCATGCCGTACGCCCGCGTAATGTACGCCAGCACCGCACGCCCGTGCTTGTCCACCTGCTCCTGCGTTTTCTGACGCCACTTCTGGTTGGATTCGCGGTGCGCCGCCCACCAGGTTTTGCGATACCCCGGCGCCGCGCTCTCCAGCACCCTGGCGACCGCCGGGTCGATCTTGGCCTCCTGCGGTGAAGCAGCATCGCCCGTCGCCGCAAGGGCGAGGGTGACCGAGAACATGGCTTCATCGAAGATCGCGTCCTTGCGGCTCAGGCCCTTTGCGTACGCCTCCACCGCCGCCCGCCACTGCGCTGCATCTTTCTCCGGCATCGACGCCAGGGCCTTCTCCGCCTCGCCGGGCGCGCCGGAGACGGCTTCCCGCGCGGCATCGGTGGTCTTGTTCTCGGCCCGGCCGAGGACGTACAGAAAGTGATGCAGATTCAGCCAGAACTCGTCGGTGTGAAAACGGAAGATGGGCGACTGGGACCAGGCTGCTGGCGCCAGGATCGCCGCCGCGAGACAGAGTCGGAAAACGCCGGTTCGCCGGTACATGATTGTCGAGTAGACGCGTCCCAGTCTGTTCCGTTTCCCCGCCTGGAAAACATCCATTGCCGGCGCGCGTCTAAGCCGGTATGGGCTCGGAACAGCTTGCTGTCGGATCTTTCTACGGGATCAGCCGGCGACAGTGGCGGACGGAGTCCGCGGTGCTCACCGAGGTCCGCCACCGCGAACCCCGGCGGCTCCCGCGGCACACTCACGAGCGCCCCTTTTTGACATTGCTGCTCGCCGGAGACTATCGCGAACGTCTCGCGTCTCGCGAGATGGAATTCCGGCCCCTGACCATGAGCTACCGCCCGGCCTGGCTGGAGCATCAGGACGAGATTGGCGCCGGCGGCGCCCATTTCCTCATGGTGGAGACGGGTGTATCCGGCTGCGAGAAGGAGCCGCGAATGTTGAGCCCCGAGGCGGTTCGCTCCGCGGCCCGCTTGTACGCCGCGCTCCACCGCGGCGACCCGGGCGAGTTGGAGGTCCTGATGGCGGAACTGGAGGGCTCGGTAAACTCGCCCAAGTTGCCCGACGGGCAGCGTCCCTCTTGGCTGGACAGGGTGGAGCAACTGCTGTTGTCCGCCGCGGAGGGCGCGCCGGCATTGCGCCTCGCCGCAAACGAGGCCGGCGTCCACCCGGTCCACGTGGCCCGAACCTTCCGCCGCGTCCACGGAATGTCGATGACCCAGTGGGTTCACCGGCAGCGCATCAGCCGCGCCTGCGATGCGCTGTCCCGGAGAGTAGATCTCGCGCGCCTCAGCGCGGACCTCGGCTTCGCCGACCAGAGTCACTTCACCCGCGTGTTCCGCCGTGAGACCGGCGTCACCCCGGGCGAGATGCGCCGCTTGTTGAAGTCCTAATCCCGAATCCAGGCATTGCTCTGGTATTCCATATAGTCAACGGTCGCTTGCGCCACCGCGCGTCCGAAGTAGCGATCCACAACCCGAATCGCCAGGTCGATTCCGCTGGTCAGCCCCCCCGCCGAGCACAAGTTTCCGTTCTCGACGAAGCGGAGCCCGCGCTGCAGTTTCACCCTCGGGAACTCTCGAGCGAACCGGTCGAAGAAATCGTGGTGCGTCGTGGCCAGTTTGCCGTCCAACAGCCCGGTCTTGGCCAGCAGAAACGCCCCGGTGCAGACCGACATCGTGACATCCGCCTTCTGCGAGGCGTGCCTCAGCCACTCGATCTTAGCCGGGGTGTGTCCGCCTTGAGCGGGAATCACGATCACTTTCGGTTGCGGCGCGCTGCCGAAATCATAATCCGGAGTGATCCGCATGCCGGCGCTGGCGCGAAGCGGTTCCGTCTGATCCGATACGGTGTAAAGCTGGAAGGCCCTCTGGCGCTCCGCCCCGCCGCCGGGTCGCGAGACATCCTGGAAGACCTCCCACGGGCCGGCGAAGTCAATCATGGTCGCACCGGGTCCGAGAAGGAATGCCACGGGGATGCTGCCGCTGGCCGGGGGTGTCAGGCTCGCCGCGCCTGTGGCTGCCAGCCCTTTCAATGCGGCTCCAGCGCCGGCCAGGGCCGGAAAGAAGTGTCGTCGGTTCATGACCCGATTCTGACGCGTTCCCTAGGAGAAGTCTGGAACGGGACCAACCTGTTAAGCCTCAGTATGGCTTGGCCAGCGGCGTCAATTCGAAGTCCTCCGGATCCAGACCCCGCGACCGCAGCATCGCGATGCACTCGTCCGGCGTCCGGCCGATCGCCTCGATAATTCGCAAGGCCAGGTTTTGTGGAGTGTAGATTTCTAGCGCGACCCAATGCCCCACCAGTTCCCAGCGCTGCTGCAGCGTCAGGGACTCCGGCGAGGCGCCCACCAGCGATTCGAGCGTCAAAACTTCTTCAGCTCCTCGATTAACGCGTTCAGGCCCTTCTTGCGGTAGATCTGCACCAGCCTCTGCTCCTCGGCGGAGGGCGGCAGCACCTTGGCGAGCCGCGGATCGCTCAGAATGCCCCGGCTGGGCACCCACATGCTTCCGTCGGCGAACTCGACACTCGAAAGATAGCCTCTCATGCCCTGGATCGCCGAAGCGCGCGGGAACTTCAACGCGCCTTCCGGAACCACCTGCGACAATTTGCCCGGAGCAATCGCCAGATCGGCAGGAACGGAACCGGCCAGGAATTCGCGGCCGCGCTCATCCTCCACGATCCAGCCGACCTCGACGTGCTTCACCGCGCGATCGCTCTTGTTGCGGATCTCCAGGCGCGGGGCGCGCGCTTCGTTGCCGGCCAGTTTGGCCACCGTGTCCAGCGCATCCACCGGCGATTCCGGGAATCGCAGGAACGCAAACTGCAGTTCCTTTTCCGGCTCCACGTTACTGGCGCGCGAGCGTACCACCTGGATGCCCATTCGCGGCCGGTCGGTTTCCTGCTGCAGGCTCGCCAGGATTTCGCGCTGCAGGCCGTCGCGTCCGGCTTGCTCCAGGATGCGCCGGAAATGCACGCGATCCCGCCGCGCTTCCAGCTCCCAAACCGTCATCGAGCGGCGCGAGTTCAGCTTATTCGGCCCGTAGAAGCTCAGGTCTTCGAACAGCACGCCCTCAATGCCAATTTCCACCAGCACGCTGGCGCCTTGCGCAGCCGGCTTCAGCAGCCGCAAGTCGATCCGCACTGGGAACGTCTCACCGGGTCCGATGTCCAGGCTGGGCACCGAGACGGAAGCGCGGCCTCCTGGCGTCACTTCCTGCGCCGTCACCATCAGGGTGACTCCGCGGATCTTCTTCTGAGCCGAATTCCGCAGCGTCAGCGAGGAGTGGAGGTCCAGGACGATCGCCCCGCCGCGCGGTGTGGCGTTCGATTCTCCCCAGTCGGCTGCGACTACGCCGACGGGCGAATCCTTCGGGAAGTCGATCTTGAGGCTTCCGCCCCGGTCCTGCGCCAGGAGCGCGGCGGAGAAAGCCAGCACACAGGCGGCGCTATTCCTGAACATACACACTCGTGATCGTGACCTGGCCGGTATCGTTGTCGATGTACCGCGCCTGCGCCGATCCCTCCGTCTGCACCGAAACCGAAACGGGACGCAAGTTGGCGTTCCGCAGGGACATCGTGCTGCCGTTTTCGCGAACTTCCACACCGGCCGAGGTCGCTTCAATTACCAGCCCCGGCTCCAGCTTTGCGGCCGGAGGTCCGGTTTCCCAGCGCGCGACCTTGCCGGCCGCCCGGAACAGGGATTGCGTCATGGCGGGAGACATATTCAGCCACCAGGCGCCTGAAATCAGGAATGCCGCGGCTCCGAATGCGACGGCAGGCTTCCAGCCGAGGGAAGTATCGCCGCGCTTGGGCTTCTGAATGGCCTCGGATGCGGCCAGCCCCACCCGGATGTTGCCGGTCATCTCGCGAGCCAGGCGGTCCCAGTTCAGATTCGACGGCAACTCCTCCCCGGCGGCTTTCAGTTCCCGCTTCGCCGCGCGGAAGCTCTCCAACTCGCTCCGGCAGGCCTCGCAATGCCGCAGGTGCAGTCGTGCCGGAAGGCTGCGAAGGAAGTCCAGATCGCCGCCCGCGTAAAGAGCTAAGTCCCCGATTTTCAAGTGCTTCATGGGACCCTCCGATCTTTGCGGCGGTCGAAAAAGCGGCGTACTTTCACGCGGGCGTTCGAAATATGTGACCGCACCGTGGCTTTGGAGCAGTTCAGGTGCGCGGCGACTTCCTCCGCCTCCAAGCCTTCGACATCCCGCAGCAGCAGCGCCGTCCGTTCCCGTTCGGTAAGAACTTCCAATCCTGCTTCGAGATACGAGCGCCTCTCGGCGCGCAACACCCGCTGTTCGGGGTTCTCGGCGGGCTCCCGCAGCGGCTCGCCGATCTCATCGATTTCGCAGAAATCCACCCGCCCGGTCCGCCGGATGAAGTCGATGGCGGTGTTGGTGGCGATCCGTCCCAGCCACTGCGCGGCTTTCTCCGGATCCTTGAGCTGATCGGAGCGCTGCAGCGCCTTGATGAAGGCTTCCTGGGTTAGATCCTGAGCATCGTCAACGTTCCGCACAATCCGGTAGATGATCAGGAATACGCGGCGTAAGTTGTTCGTTATGAACAGGTTCTGCGCTTCCTGCTGGGACGCTGCGCCCGCCGGAACGTCGATCCGTCCGGCCTCGCTCATCGCCCCTCCCAGAACCGCTTGTTCGGTGAACACGCCTTGCCCTCGCAATGCTTGACGTCGCGGCCGTCAAAACGTGCAAAGGGCATATCAGCTTCCATCATACTGTGACGCGCGGCTGAGCTAAGGGACTCCACTTAGAGTCCAAAATCGGCGGCGGCACACGAAAGGCTTAGCCTCACCGCTTGCCGATGACAAAACCAATGCGGTACAAACAGGTTTGCTCTCCCGCCCGATTGTTCTGAATCTGCTCCCGGTCCTGGTCGCCGCCTTGTTCCTGATCCCCACCGCGGGTGGGCGCGCCATTCTGGAAACGGACGAGGCAACGTTCATCGGAATCGCTCGCAACATGCTCGCCTCCGGCGACTGGGTGACGCCGTATATCGACGGCGTGCGGCACTTCGACAAGCCGCCGTTTCTGTTCTGGATGATGGCCGCCAGCTATTCGCTGTTCGGGGTCAACGAGTTCGCCGCCCGGCTGCCCAACGTCCTGCTGTTGCTCGGAATCACGTTCCTGGTGACGCGCATGACCTCGCGTCACGCCGGTTCGCAAGCCGGGCTGTACAGCGGGCTGGCCTTTTCCTGCAGCATTGGAACTTATCTGTTCACGCGCGAGGCGCTGCACGATCCCGGTTTGATCTTCTTCCTCACTCTGGCTTTGTGGGCCTTCTTGAAATGGCAGGGCGATCCGCGCAAGCCGCTGGCGCCGGCCCTGATCTTCTACGCCTGCCTGGGAGCGGGCACGTTAACCAAGGGTCTGATCGCGATCGTGTTCCCGGTTGCAATTGTGGTGCTGTTCTTCGCCTTCTCGCGCCAGATGCCGCGATTTCGCGACCTGCACTTGCTTCCGGGCATCCTTTTGCTGCTTGCGATCGCAGTGCCGTGGCACTGGCTGGTGGCAACCCGGAACCCGGGATTCGCCGAGCACTATTTCCTCAACGAGCATGTGCGCCGTTTTCTGAACACCCGTCCGCAGCAGGATTTCGCCAGCGTGCCGCTGCCACTATTTCTCGGGCTGCTGCCCGCATGGCTGTTCCCGTGGACGGCATTCGTCCCTGCGGCATTCGCCGGCAAGAAACTGGAGTCCGAGCGCCCGCTGATCCGCCTGGCGCTAATCTGGGCCGGTTTCGTGCTGCTCTTCTTTTCGATTTCCTCGGGACGCCTGGAGCATTACCTGTTTCCCGCGCTGCCCGCGATCGCCATCCTGATCGGGTGCGGCATCCAGCGCAACCGGGACCGTGCCGTGGTCCGCCTTGGGTTCGCCGCGCTGGCGACTCTGGGTCTGCTGCTGGCGCTGCTGGGACTGGCTGGAGCGGCGTTGTACCGGGATGAGATCATCCGGGGGTTCGCGGGTGAGCCCGGTGGACGAACCGTGCAGTTCGTCTTTTCGCCGGTGCTCGCGCTGCCGCCGGATGCCCTGGAGCGGCTGATGACGCCCGCCGCGATGGCGATCGCCGGTTTCGCTTTCTCGGTGACCGCGGCATGGTGGTTGCGCCGGTCCGCCTGGGCGGCGATCGCCCTGGCCGCCGGGGTGGGGATCTTCGGCCTCGCGGCTCATGTCAGCCTGGGCATCTGCGAGGATCTGGTCTCGTCGCGTTCCTTTGGTCTCGAAGTGGCGCGGCAGGCGACGCCGGATACGCGGCTGGTGGTCCTCGGGAGCTTTGAAAGCGCTAATTCCATGCTGTTCTACCAGCCGCTGCCGTTGGAAGTGCTCGGGAAAGCGCCGACCTTGGACTTGGGCTTGACCTATCCGGGAGCGCCGCAACGCAAACTCAGCCGGGAGCAGGCGCTCGCGCTATGGAACTCCGATCAGCCGGTAATGGTGCTGACGCCCAGGGAACAGCAGGGCGAATTTGCATCCGGCAGGATTCTGCTGGAGCGCGCCGGGCGAGTGTTGTTGCGTAACCGCTAGCCCGCGATGCGCGCGAGCTTGCGGTCCAGCAGGTCGCGATCGGCTTGCGAGCTCGCCTTGGCTTTGGCGGCGCCAAAGCAGCGCCGCGCTTCCTCGATGTGGCCGGCGCGAAAGTGCAATTCGCCCAAAGCGGCGTCGTAGAGGTGATAGCGCAGCAGCGCGGGATCGCCGGCGGCGGAGCGCAACTCCGACAATCCCGCCTCCGGTCCGCGCAACTCCGCCAGGGCGATGGCCCGGTTCAGAACGAAGACGGCGGAAGGGTGCAGCGCGATCAGCGCGTCATAAAGCTGCACGATGACGCGCCAATTGGTCGCGGCGTATCGCGGCGCGAGGCAATGCTCCCGCGCAATGGCGGCTTCCAGATGGAAGCGGGAGACGGCGCCGCCCGCGGCCGAGATCGCCAGATGTTCGCAGGCGCGCTGGATCAGGCGCTGATCCCACCGGCCGCGATCCTGCTCCTCCAGCAGCACGGCGTTCCCCTGGGCGTCCTCGCGGGCTTCCAGGCGGGCGGAGTGAAACAACATCAGCGCCAGCAGGGCATGTGTCGCGGGGGTCTGGAATCGCGGTTGGGAGGAAAGCAGGTGACACAGCCACACGGCGTCCTCGCAGAGTTCGCCGCGGATCGCGGTCGCGCCCACGGACGCGCTGTAGCCTTCGTTGAAGAGCAGGTAGAGCACCTGATGCACGGCGTCCAGGCGCTCCAGCAGTTCCGCGTCGGCGGGAGGCTGCAGCGCGACGTTCTCGTCTTGCAGGCGCCGCCGCGCCCGCTGAATCCGCTTGCGAGCCGTGTCTTCCTTCAGCAGCAATGCGCGAGCGATCTCGGTGGTCCCGAAACCGCACAAGGCTTTGAGCGCGAACGCGACCTGATCCTCCGGCGGCAGGCAGGGATGGCAGCAGGCGAACATCATGCGCAACTGGCTGTCCTCGATCTCGGACTCCCGGAACTGCGCCTCGATCTGCAACGCGGCGGGGCTGCTGAGCGCCGCGGCCACCCGCTGCCCCGTCTTTTCGCGGCGGAGCGCATCCAGGATCTTGTTGCGGGCAACTCGATGCACCCACCCCGCCGGATTCGCCGGAGGACCCTGGTGCCGCCACGCCTGCAGGGCGTCCAGCAGCGTGGCCTGCACCATGTCCTCCACCAATTCGAAGTGCCGCCAGCCGAAGATCCGGGTCAGGACCGGAACCAGGCGCCCGGCTTCATGACGGAAGAAATTCTCGACTAGCGGCGCGGCGTCGTTCATGGCGTGTTCAGCGAAAAACCCCACAGCGGGCGGACTTCCACGCTGCCGCCGAGGTCGAGCGAGGGACAGCCCTTAGCCAGTTCCGCCGCTTGATCGATGCTTTCGGCTTGCACGATGGTGAACCCGCCGACCACCTCCTTGGCCTCCATCAGCGGGCCGTCGGTTACCAGTCTCTTGGGCCCGACGACGCGGGCGTCGCCTCCCAAACCGTCGCCGACGTCGGCGACCCAGCCTTTCTGAACCCCGTCACCCAGCCATTGAACCCAGCGGGTGTGGTTTTGCTGCATCTGCTCCGGGGTCATGTTGTAGTGCGCCTCGGGGGTGCTGCGGAAGAGGAAGAGAAACTTTGCCATCATTGGCTCCTTTCGAGGGTATGACGAATGAAGGCGGCGAAACGGGACGGGAGTTCGCGCCTGACTCAGCCAGGTGTACCGCGCGGTGGCGCTCCGGCGACGTAACGCACCCCGGATTGGCCCGCTGAGTCGATGAAGTTAGATTCGCGGTGGAAGCCTCGCAACGTGATCGCGGCCGCGTTCACTACAAGGCTGCCGTTGTCCACCAGCCGTGAAGCGGGTCATCGCTGCCAGGACGGTAGCGGGCCACCGCTTGGATTCTTCGGATGGCCTCCCGCAACTGGTCGCCTGGAGGACGCTTGGCGCGATTCCATGCGTGCAGGATATCTGAAGTGCGCAGCAGCACGAGCCCCGGAAATCGTTCGCCCGCGATCCGTCGTGCTTTGCGGTCATCGACGGCGGCAGCAAGCCCGCGCGAGTGTGCGATTGCCATGGTCATCGCTTCACCGTCCTCAAGCTCCGCTGCGAGGTTCACGAACAGGTCCTCTTCTTCGCTACGCAGATCGTAACGCTGGAGAAGACCGTCGGCGATCAGCGGGTGGAGAGAGATTCGCTCCGGGGGATCACCCGGCTGGTCGGCCCGCAAAAAAGTCGACTCCTGCTCGACCGCGGAACAAACACCAACGCTTGCAAAGGCACACAGAATCGCCGCAGCCTGTCGGGTCGCCAGTACATTGATCAGCACGGAGGCGTCCAGAATGAGTGAGGATGCGGTCATCCGGGGCAGGCGCTAGCGTATCTCGAGTGACTTTGTCAGATCCAAGTTGGCAAGCTCCGCGAACTCGTCCTGCTCTGAGTACACCGTTCGTTGCGCCCTTTCCACGCGCTCGCGCGCGCTGATGCGGTCGGAACGGAGGAAGCGCGCCAACTGTCCTTCGCTGATGTCTCCCTTGCGGAACGCTTCAACCGCCAGCGCAACATACCTGCGCGGTAACGGGTCGCTGAGCGTCTGCTCGATAGCGACATCCGAGAGTCGTTGTGCATCGGTTGGCTTGAAGCCCTCGGCTTTCAGCCGGTCCCAAGTCCCGGCGGGCAGGCGTCGCAAACCCTCCAGGCGCAGAATCATGGCCTGGACAGACACCACGTAAAGTTCCGCTAACCCGATGATGTCAGCGAGAGTAACGCCCTGCTCATTGGTCAGCAGAAGTTCCGTGAATCGCCGCTCCAACCCCGTCGCGGGCATCAGCAAATGCTCAGCGAATGCCTCCGCTGCTCTTTCCGCGGGGGAGGCGCGCCGTCGGACGTCCAGCACCGTGATCTCGGCTCGGAAACGGTGCATCAGGAAATGTCCGAACTGGTGCGCCAGGGTCCAGTTCCTTCGGTCCCGAGGGTGAGACAAGTTGATTCCGATGCACGCTCCCAGCGTGTCGTTATACGCAAACACCCCGGCGATGCGCGACGGCATCGCATAGTAGAAGATCCGCAATCCGATGTCGGCTTCCAAACGCTCCCGCAAATTGCCAATCGGGCCGTCCCCCAGGCCCAGCCGATTCCGCTCGGCTGAAGCGACGTACGCCGCGGCTTGCTCGACCTTGGGAGCGCTCACCTCGTAGGGGGGCGGGTACGGCCGCAGGGACCTGATACCGGCGATCCGCTCCAGTTCGACATAGTCCTCGGCCAGCCTTTCCAACTCCGCGGTAGTCGCTTCCAACTCCGCATGCTCTTCAAGAAGCTCGCGTTCGGTTGCCCGGAACTGCGGGACGAAGCGCTCCGTAACGCTCCTCCGGCCGATGAACTCCGAGACGGACCGCATGTAAGCTCTGG
>CAYOQB010000040.1:0-18318 GCA_964406035.1 uncultured Solibacteraceae bacterium
GTCATCACCTCCCGAACCGTCTTGTCGCCAAACTCCACCACCGACTGAATCAGGCGCTTGTCCGTTTCCTCCAGCAGGCCTTCCTCTTCTCCCGCCGAGATCAGCGCCTCGATGTGCTCGATAGGCGAAGCGGGCTCGTCCATATCCTCGCTCGGCTTCGCCAGGTCGAACAGCGAATGCAGGAAATTCAGCAGCCCGGTCACCGGCTTCACCAGTACGATCATCAGCTTCAGCACCGGCACCAGCGGCATCAGCCAGTGGCCCGAACTGCGGCGGTACACGATCTGCGGGAAAAGATAGCCGAGCATCACCAGGGTGAAGATCCCCGCCAGCGACGATGCCAACGCGGCTTCCCAGACGTCGCCGCTCCGCATCGCAATGGCGAAGCTGGCCACCGTCAGCAGGATCATGGCCGTGTGCTTCAGGAACGAAAACACCAGCGCGCCCTGCTCCGTGGAGCGGCCCAGGCGATCCTGAATGTGTTCCTTGAAGTAGGTGAGCGACGCCGTCTCGCGCGCCAGCAGGCGCATCGACTCCAGATACAGCGTCTGCACGCATGCCGCCAGAGTCATCACGATGGCCAGCACCACGGCCGCGGCCAGAAGCGGAATCAGCATGCCGCCCTCTCGATCAGCCCCGCCGGCAGCCCGAACTCCCGCCGCCAGCGGCGTTCCGCTCGTGACATCTCTCCCCGATCCCGTTCGTGGTCCATTCCCGTCAGGTGCAGCACTCCGTGCAGCATCAGGATACGCAACTCCTCGTCCACGGTGTGGCCGAACGCCTGAGCCTGCTCCCGTGCACGGTCGACGGATATCGCGATCTCGCCCAGCTCCCGGCCGTCGCCCGGAAACGAGAGTACATCCGTCGCGTAATCCTGCCCCAGGAACTCCCGGTTCAAGCGTCTCAGTTCCTGGTCCTGATCCAGCACGCAGGTGAACGCGCGGCCACCGGTCACGCGAGACTGCAACAGCCGTGCGAACTCGCGCAGCGGGCGTCGCTTCAATGTGCGGGGGGCCGACCTTACGATCAGGCTACTGCCGGGTTCCATAGCTGGCTCAGGCTGCCGGAGCGCTCTCCGGTCCGGGATTCGCGACCGGGACGGGCGCCGCCGTCTCCGGTGCGGGCTCGCTGAGCCTCAAAGACATCTGGCGGTTCGCCCCGATCAGATCGTTGTAGCGCTCGTACGCCCTCACGATCTTCTGCACCAGGTTGTGACGCACGACGTCCTTGTCATCGAACGCCACAAAGGCGATTCCTTCGATGTTCTTCAGAACCTCGGTGACCTCCAGCAGTCCGCTGCGCTGCGCGCTGGGAATGTCGATCTGCGTCAGGTCGCCGGTCACCACCATCTTGGAGTTGAATCCGGTGCGCGTCAGCACCATCTTCATCTGCTCCGCACTGGTGTTCTGCGCCTCGTCGAGGATGATGAAGCTGTCGTTCAGCGTGCGGCCGCGCATGAAGGCGAGCGGAGCTACTTCGATTACGTTCTTCTCCAGCAGCTTTTCGACCCGTTCCACATCGATCATGTCGTACAGCGCGTCATAAAGCGGGCGCAGGTACGGATCCACCTTTTCCTGCAGCGTGCCCGGCAGGAACCCCAGCCGTTCTCCGGCTTCCACCGCGGGACGCGTCAGGATGATGCGGCTCACACGTTTGTTCAACAGCGCCGCCACAGCCATCGCCACTGCCAGGTAAGTCTTGCCGGTGCCCGCGGGTCCGATGCCGAACACCAGGTCGTTCTTCTCGATCGCGTCGATGTACCGGCGCTGGTTCACCGTCTTCGGCGCGAGCACCTTCTTGCCGAACGTCCTCTGCCGCCCGCTTTCCACCAGGCCGCGCAGCGTGATGGTCGCGTCGCCGGTAACCACCCGCAGGTAGCTGTTCAGATCCCCATTGCGGAACTGATGACCTTCGCTCACCAGCGCGACGTAATCTTCCAAAATGCTGGCGGCGCGGATCACGTTCGGTTCCTCGCCTTCGATTTCCAGCGAATCGTTCAGAAGCCGCGTCTTCACCGCCAGCCCGGACTCGAGCAGGCGAATATTTTCATCGCGAGTTCCGAAAAGGGATTCGATGCCTCGGCTGATATGTACGCTTAGTTTCATCCAGAACGGGGGAGTTCAAAGCTCAGGTGGTAAGTCCGGGAGCGTCGCGCAATCCGGCAGGGCTGATCAGTTTGATTCCGCGGGCGCGGAAGCGATTCGAACATCTGCCCTCATCATAGCAGAATGGACGGCCCGCACAAGACAATTTTGCGCTACAGCAAAGGATGTAGAGGCGCGTAACTGAATAGAAACAAAAGCGATCAGGCCAGCAGGGTGGCCGCGCCGGTGCGTGCGCCGTAGTGCTTCTCCATGCGCGTCCGCAACTCCAGGCGGGCGCGCAGCAGCCGGCTCTTGGCGGCGGCAACCGAGATCCCCAGCTTCCGCGCCACCACCGGCATGTCGAGCTGCTGAACGTCGCGCAGCAGGAATACGTTACGAAGTAGCGGCGGAATGCGGTTGATTTCCTTCTGCAGCACCTGCGCCACTTCCGAACGCCCCATAGCGGTTTCCGGCGTGGCGGTCGTGTCCGGCAGCTCCAGCGTCTGCACTTCCTCGCCCACCTGGACATCGTCCAGATACAGGAAACGGGCGCGGCGCGCCTGGCGAAGCTTCATCAGGCACTGATTCACCACGATGCGCGTCAGCCACGTGGAGAACTTGGCGTCCCGGTTGAACTGGCCGATGTGCTCGAACGCCTTCCAGCATGCGTTCTGCACCTCGTCCTCGGCATCCTGCTTGTCGCGCAGAATGGAAACGGCCAGTTTCAGGCACGAATTCTGGTGCCGCTGGATCAGCTCGGCGAATGCGCCGTGATCTCCCGATTGGGCCTTCAGGACCAGTTCGTCGTCCTGGAACGCTGCGAATGCGGGGTTCTTGCTCATGTTCTCCTGGGCGATTTTCTATCCGCCTGTCTCAACGTAACAGGAGTCCTTGCGCACTTAAAGCCTTTCGGGAAAACGAGTTAAGTGTCGATTCAATTGTTGAATTTATTTTCAGTCATACTGAAACGAGATTATGGCCGCGATCCCGGAATCCAGCGAACAGACCATCCAGCGCATCCTCGGCGCCTACGACCTGGGCGCCAAATTACGCCAGATCCGCCTGCGCAAGAAGATCGCGCTGGCCGATCTGGGCAAACATACCGGCTTGTCGGCATCGCTGCTTTCGCAGCTTGAGAACGGCAAGCTGATTCCCACCCTGCCCACCCTGGCGCGGATCGCCATGGTGTTCGATGTCGGGGTTGACTACTTCTTCGCTGACCGCAAGAAACGAAAGCCTTTCTCGATTGTCCGCGAGTCCGAATGCATCCGCTTCCCAGACCGTCCGGATACGGAAACGCCGAACTACTTCTTCGAGGTTCTGGCCTACTCGGCTCACGAAAAGGGCCTGCACGCCTACAAAGCGGAGTTCCCGAAGCGGAACCCCAAGGAGGCGGAACTGCACTTCCACGACGGCGCCGAGTTCATTCACGTCCTGGAGGGGTCGCTGGAGATCGTCTATCAGGGCGAGACGCACATTCTGCGCGCCGGCGACAGCGGCTACTTCGACTCCTCCGAGCCGCACTCCTACCGCAGCGTCGGCAAGGACAACGCCAGGGCATTGGTGGTCACCGTGCCGCCGCGTGTCTGAATCGGGGCGACAATAGGATTATGCGCGTCGCGCTTCTGGTATTCCTCTGCGGCACCCTGGCCTTCGCCGAGGACAAGTGGATCGAGTACCGCTCCGGCCCGTTTTTTGTGTTCAGCAACGCCGGCGACAAGGTCGCGCGGGAACGGCTGACGTACCTGGAGCAATTCCGGCACGCGTTGGGAACACTGCTCGGCAAACCGGACCTGACAACGCGCTGGCCGGTCCACTTGGTGATCGCGCGCAGCGCGAAGCCATTGCCGTTCGTGGAAGGCCGGGCTGCAATCCTGGCGGCTGAGCCCGCGGGCGCGGCGGCTTCCCCGGCGCAAAGCGCCGCGCTGGCGCGGTTGCTGATGGATCAGAACATCCAACGCCTGCCGGAGGGCATCGAAACCGGCCTGGTGCACCTGTTCTCCACGTTGCAGGTGGCGGGAACGCGGATCACGGTGGGCGAGCCGCCCGCGCTGGAACATCGCACCCGCGACTGGGCCCGGCTGCATCGCCTGGCGACCACTCCGGAGTTCACGGCGCGGATGCGGATCTTCGTCTCCAATCTGGCCCAGGGGGCCGAACTCAACACCGCCGCCAAGAATGCTTTCGAGAAGCAATGGAAGGAGCTGGAAGCCGGCGTGGACGCCTACGTCGCCGCCGGGCAATTCGGAACCGCGCCGCTGTCGGGCCTCCCGGTGAACCCGAACAAGGATTATGTCGAGCTTCCGGTGACCTCGGATGCGATCCGGCTGCTGCTGGCCGATGTCGCGCTGGCCGATCCGGGCCGGCTGTCCGAGGCTCGCAAGGCGTATGAAGAGCTGCGCGGACCGGAGGCAGATGAAGGCCTGGGGCTGGTGGCACTGCGCGAAGGGAAATCCGGTGAAGCGCTGGAGCACTTCCGGCAGTCCACGGCGGGCGGGTCCAAAAGCGCGCGAGCCTGGATGGAGCTCGCAAGCCTGGAGCAAGACCTGGCCAAGGCTCGCGCCGCGTTCGAGAAAGCGACGCAACTCAATTCGCGGTGGGCGGAGCCCTGGCGGCGATGGGCTGCAATTGAGACCGACGCCGGACGCAAGGCCGCCGCGCTGAAAGCCGCCGCGTCGCGCGACGTTCGCAACTCCGCGTTATGGCAGGAAACGGCGATCGCGCAGGAGAAAGCGAATCAGTTCGGCGAAGCGGGCAAGAGCTGGGCCGCGGCTCTGAAAGCGGCTGATTCCGTAGCCGCCCGGGAGAAGGTGACGGAGCTGCGTCGCGCCATGGAGGAGCAGAAAGCCGAGTTCCTGATCGCCGAGAAGCGGCGGCAGCGCGAGGAGGAAGAACGCGAGCTGCAGAAGCTGAAAGACGCGGCAATGGCCGAAGTGCGGGCGGCGGAACAGGCCGCCAATCAGCGTCTGCGAGGCAATCAGCCGCGCGATCCGAACGCGAAAGTGGAGCAGTGGTGGGAGGATTCGAAGGGCGACCGCAGCGTCACCGGGGTGATCGAACGCGTGGATTGCACCGGAGGCGTTATGCGCGTTGTGATCCGCGACGCGTCGCGGCGGGTACGCTCGCTGCTGCTTCGCGATCCGAAGCAGGTGACCATCAAAGGCGCGGGCGAGCTGACCATCGCGTGCGGCCCGCAGAAGCGCAATGCAACGTTGTACTTCACAGCGGCGCGCGACGCGCGGTTCGGGACTGCCGGGGAGATCGTGACGATCGAGTTGAAGTAAGATTCCGGCCTTCGCAAGCCGGAACGTTCGCCCGCGTTAAGGATTGCTTGGCGAGCCTTTAGGCTCGCCCAAGAGGATCCTCTTATCCCGACGTCAGCGCGAACACCAGCTTCTCCATCACCAAACGATCATCCGGGCGAGCGTCCCGCAAGCCGCGATCGGTTTCAAAGATCGCCTGCAGCGCCGACTCCAGCCTGGGCTTCGTAAAGGCCGTTGCGGTGGCGTGCACCTGGTCGGCGCGATCCCGCCACATGCGCGCACCCAGCTTGGTGAAGTGCGTCTGGATCGCCTGGCTGCTGGAAAGCCGCGCCTCGCGAGCCGCCAGGGCGAAGCGGAACTGCGTCGCAAGAAAGGTCAGCACCAGCGGCAGATACTCGCCTTCGCGAACCACCGCGTCGAGAATCCGCAGCGATCCGGCCCGATCGCCCCGGCCCAGCGCGTTCACCAGCGCGAAAACGTTCGACGCCTGCGCGTTCGGCACCAGCGCCAGAATGTCTTCCGCCGTGATCCGGCGCGTGCCGCCGGAAAACAGGCTCAGCTTCTCGATTTCCACGCTGATGCGGGCAGCATCGCCGCCGGTGGCCTCCACCAGCAGGCCGAGTTCTCCCAGCCCCATCTGCAGGCCCTTTTCGCGCGCCAGTTTTTGCGCCAGCAGTCGCGATTGCTCCAGGGGGAACGGGCGAAACTCCACCACGTTGGGGATCGCGGCGTAGAATTTCTGCACGCGCTCGATTCTCGCCTTGTCATCGCCGTCGAACTCGAAGCGGCTGGACTCGAACACCACCACCGTGCCCTCGGTGGGCCGGCGAACGTAGTCGGTCAGGTTGCCGGAATCGCCCTTGGCGCCGCCCTCCTCGTCATCACCCGCCGCGGCGGCGGTGAGGCGCTTCGGCAGGGCGGCTTCGGCGGCGGCAATCCACAGCAGGCGGCGGGGCGCGAACAGCGAATACGATCGCGCGTCATCCAGCGCGACGCTCAGCGGCGTCTCGCTCAGGTCGATCCGCGTCAGCCCGTCCTCGCGCAACTCCGCTGGCAATGCGGCTTCCACCAGCGCGCGGCGGCAGCGATCCCGCTGGAACGGCTCCGGTCCCAGGAACAGGTACACCGGGGCGGGGCCGCCCTTGGCCAGCCGTTCGAGAAACTGCTCGGGAAGCATCAGAAACCTTCCAGAATAGCGCTGACCACGGAACGGGCCACGGATCGCGACACGCGCTCCAGCGCCGCGTCACTTTCGTCAAAATAGCGCTCGGGCTGCACGCTGATCTCGTACCGCTCGCGCACCTGAAAATTCGGGTTGGACCACAGCACCTTGCCGCTGGACCGCTCCACCAGTTGCAGGCTGAGCGTGGCGAAAAAGCTGACGCCGGAGGAGCGGCCGGTGGCGGCATCGAATACCTGCGGAAAGGGGAAGTAGCTGACCAGCGTGCCGCGGAGAATTGCGTCGGACTCGTCCATGTCCTGCACCACGCGGTAGCGTGTCCGCGCGATGAACTCGCGGGTCAGGTCGGAGGCCAGCCGGTCGGTCAGCTTATACCGTGTCGTGGAATTGCCGAACGCCGGAATGGCGATGGACTGAATCGTCTTCGGGAGCGTGTCCGCTTTTCCCGCCACGTGATAGCCGCAGCCCGCCAGCAGCGAAGCCAGAAGCCCCAGGGCGGCCCTCACAGCAGTTCCTCCGCGACTTGCGCGGCGTTTTCCGCCAGCAGCATGTAGTTGTCGGCGGCCATCCAAAACCAGCAGGCGCGCGGATTGTTGCGATCCGCGGTGATCGCGCCCACGGTAATGCCTTTGTCGCCCGCCACGCCGGTGTTCGACGGCGGCTCCTCGTCCGCCTTGCGGACCTCGACATCGGGGCCGGCCAGCGCCCGCGCCGCCGCGTCCGCTCCGGGGTTGTCCTCGAATTCCACCCACACCGAGAAACAGTAGCCGTGGAACACCGGGGCGTGCACCAGGCGGATGGAGGGCATCGGGATGCGCGGCCAGGGTCCCAGCAGGGTGGCCAGGTTGCGGTCGATCCGCGCCTCCACATCCTCCAGAGGCTCGCGAGCCTCTTCGCCGTAGCGCGGCAGCATGTTGAACGCCGCCTGCGTGTCGTAGACTTCGCGTTCCATCTCCTGCAGCGACAGCAGCGCCACGGTTTGCTGCTGCAGCTCGTCCATGCCGCTCTGCCCCCGTTCGCTGGCGGGCTCGAAAACATGAACCAACGCGCGGCGGATCTGGCCCAGCGCATCCAACCGCCCGAAGAAGATGGCCAGCGCGATCGCCGCCGGATGCGCGATCACGTGAACATGCTCCCGCGTCAGTTTTTCCGGCTCGTGCTCCACCATCGGCGCCCGCAGGCGCGCGTTGGGAAGGTCCTCCAGCGCGCCGGTGAGATCGACCAGCACCGGGGAGCCGGGCTTGGAGGCGATCTTGTGCGCGCGGCGGCTGGAGGCCTGCGATCCCGCGAGCATCGCCACCGACGAGAGCTTCAGGCTCTCCTCGGTCAGCGCGCGCATGATCACCGCTTCGCCTTCTTCCTCGGTCAGGATGGTGCTCTGCTCATTGGCGGAGACCAGCTCGATCAGCGGGGCCCGCGGGCGCGCCGCCAGGGTGTCCCGAACGTCTTTTGCTTTCAGGGTATCCGCGCCGATGACCGCAACCACCGCGCGATTCGATAAGTCAGCCAACTTGATGCTCCGGGTGCGCGGATCCGGATTTCATCCGGCGCCGCACGATGCCGCCCACCCGGATTGCGATCCCGCTGCCGACATAGGTGATCGTCAGCGCGAGCAGCACGGGTTGCGAGTAATTCCAAATCAGGTAAATCAGGCTGCCGATGGCGATCAGCGTGAGCGGGGAACGGGGCCGTCCCAGATGCAGTTCCTTGAAGCTGGGATACCGCCACGTGCTCACCATCAGGAACGCCAGCATGCCCACCACGCCCAGCCACAGCACGGAGATCACCCAATTGGTGACCGGCACGCTATCCATGGCGTAAATGATGGCCGCGATCATCGCCGCGGCGGCGGGGATCGCCAGGCCGGCGAAATACTTGCGATCGGGGCGGCCGGGATTCTTCAACACCGGGTTCTTCTGGACATTGAATCGCGCCAGCCGGGCCGCGCCGCACAGCAGGTACAGGAACGAAATGAAATATCCAACCCGCCGCAGGTGCTCCAGGAACTGGCCGTCGAACGGCGGCGGCACAAACTGCACGCCCCACGCGTACGCCAGCACGGCGGGGGCGATGCCGAAAGTGATCACGTCGGCCAGCGAGTCGATTTCCTTGCCGAACTCGCTGGTCGTGTTGGTCATGCGGGCGATTCGCCCGTCCAGGCCGTCGGCGAAAACAGCGGCGCCGATGGCCAGCGCCGCGCGCTCGAAATGCGCGTTCGGGCCGAGCGAGCCGGTCACGGCGGTCATCACGCCCTGGAAAGTTTCCAATATCGCGTAGAAGCCCAGGAACACGTTGCCCGCGGTGAACAGCGTGGGCAGCGCATAAGCGGCGCGGCGCGGGCTGCGATCCGGCGAATTCGGGTCGATCAGGCGTTCCCGCAGGCTTCGTGAGCCCATGTCAGTTCCCCCTTCTCCGGGCCAGGATGCTGGACCCCGCCTTCACCCGTTGTCCGGGGCTGACAGCGATCTCCCATTCGGGACCCAGGAACACATCCACGCGGGAGCCGAACTTGATCAGGCCGATTCGCTGCCCCGCGGCCAGCACGTCGCCGGGGCGCACGTAGCAGATGATCCGCCGGGCGATCAGGCCCGCGATCTGGCTGAACATCACGGTGGTGCCGTGGTTCTCCACGGTGATGAAGTTCTGCTCGTTGTGGGTGGTGGCGCCCTCGCCGCTGGCCACCAGGAACTTGCCCTTGCGGTATTCGACCTTGGTGACCGTGCCAGGGATCGGGGTGCGGTTCACGTGGACATCAAAGACGTTTAGAAAAATGCTGATGCGGGATTGCGCCGGCCCGGTGGGCAGCACCGCCACGACTTTCCCGTCGGCCGGAGAGACGCAAAAAGGGCCTTCCGGGATGTCGTGATCCGGATCCCGGAAGAAGTTGAAACAGAACAGCGCTCCCAGGTACAACGGCAGGCCCCACCAGGCGTTTCCGGCCAGCCAGCCGAGCACGAGCCCGCCGGCCAGGAACCCTCCGCCATAGTAGTAGCCGTACTTGACCATCGCTTCATTGTCGCAAAGCGGTGAGCAGGCGCGCCGGTTAACCGCGTCTAGCCAGATAAAACGTCCGGAAGCCGGGGCGCATGGCCGGATTTGATGCGAAAAACGGCTTGGCGTCCCAGGCGCGGACCGCGGAGAAGCCGGCGCCGCGGAGGGCCGTCCGGATCTCGGCCGGCGTCCAGCAAACCTCCTCCACCCGCTCGCTGTACCGCTGCCAGGATCTGCCGTCGCGAAGAAACCAATCGATGTCGCTCCAGGCGCGGTGCTCCGCCGCGTTGTTGCCGTTGCGCATCACGGCGACGACCCCGTCTTTTTCCAGCCACACAGTGCCCGCCCAGAAGCGCCGGAACGCGGCTTGGGTATTGACATCGAACAACCAATAACCGCCCGGCGAAAGCGCGCGGTAGGCCGCCGCCGCAACCAGCTTCAAGTCGGACTTCGCGGGTACGTGATTCACAGCATCGTACTCGCACGTGATCAGGCCTACGGGCTTCGGCAGCCGGAAATCGCGCATGTCGCCGCGGATGACGGTGACGGCCAGCCGGGCGCGGCTGGCCTTTTCCCGGGCGAGCCGGCACATGGCCGGCGACAGGTCCACGGCATAAGCCGGGATGCCGCGGCGCGCCAACTCGATTGCCGTAGTGCCGGTGCCGCAAGCCAGATCGCACGCGGACGACACTGACGGGAGAATGCGGCCCAGAATGTGACGGCGAGCCTCCACAAAACGGTCGCGACCATCGGCGAAGAAGCTGTCGTAGTGTTCAGCGAGCCAGCGATAAGGCTTGGGCATAAACAGAATCCCGGCCGGCGTTTCCGCGCGGCCGGGCCAGGTCTGAAGTGAGAAATTCCGTTCTACTTGGGCTGCGCGACCACCCGCAGATACGGCTTCAGCGTCCGGAAACCCTCCGGATACTTGGCGCGAGCCTGCTCGTCCGATACCGAAGTCGGAATGATGACATCGCCGCCGGGCTGCCAGTTGGCCGGTGTCGCTACCGTATGCTTCGCGGTGAGCTGAATCGAATCCAGCGCGCGCAGGATCTCGGCGAAGTTGCGGCCGGTGCTCATCGGGTACGCCATCATCAGCTTCACCCTCTTGTCCGGGCCGATGAGAAACACGGTGCGGACCGTGGCGTTATCCGCGGGGGTCCGGCCTTCGCAGGAGTCTCCCGAGTCTCCCGGCAGCATGTCGTACAGCTTGGCTACATGCAGGTCAGTGTCCCCGATGATGGGATAGTTCACCTTGTGTCCCTGCGTTTCCTCGATGTCCGCGGCCCACTTGCCGTGATTGGCCACGGGGTCCACGCTGAGGCCGATGATCTTGCAGTTCCGCTCGGAGAACTGGTTCTCCACGCCGGCCAGGTAGCCGAGTTCGGTGGTGCAGACCGGGGTGAAGTCCTTGGGATGGGAAAACAGGACAACCCAGCCGTCTCCAATGAACTCGTGGAAGCGGATGCGGCCGTGTGTGGTATCGGCTTCAAAATCAGGTGCCAGGTCGTTGATGCGAAGGCTCATGCGAAAGTGCTCCTCTGTCGCGTATCGTTCCGGATTGGTTCGCCGCCGTGCAGGAAGCACACCGGCAAAAATGAGAATCTTTGCACGCTATTCTAGCGCGCCGGGAGCTTGGGTGGGAATGAAAATGATTGAGACCGCGGAATCAAGCAGTGCGAACTGGCGTCCCCAAGGGGATTCGAACCCCTGTTATCGCCGTGAAAGGGCGGTGTCCTAGGCCAGGCTAGACGATGGGGACGCTTTCAGACTGCTTTTTCGAGTATAGCAAACACTACAGAGTCTTCAGATACGCGAGCACGTGCCGGCGCTCTTCCTCGGACAGGATGTCGGAGTAGGCGGGCATGGTTTCCACGCCTTCGTTGATCAGCTTCATCACGGCCGCGTCAGTGACCTTGGCGCCGCTATTCAGTTTGTCGCGCTTGTACAAGCCCTTCAGGCCGGGACCCGTTTTCTTGACGTTGTTGTCCGCGTTGTGGCATACGACGCAGTTTGCCGCGAAAACTTCCTTGCCCTTGCCCGCATCGCCGGGCTTGTCGGCCGCCATCAGCATCGAAGCCGCCAGAACAGGGGCGGCAAATGCAACAATCTTCATCTGGTTGGACCCTTCCTCCTGAAACAGTCTACAATCTTTTCTTGTCTAGCGTCAGCTTGACAGTTTTCGCCAAGGCGCCGGTCCCGGGACGGGTGAAAACCCGCCTTTGCCCGCCCCTTTCGCACGACCAGGCAGCCCGGCTGCACTGGGCCTTCACGGCCGACCTCCTGGACCGCCTCATCCCGCTAAGCGATATCGATTTAGAACTTGCAACCGACACCACCACGGATGCATGGAGCGAGCAACGCGTTACACAGCGGTTGCAGGCGCCCGGCGATCTGGGGAGGCGGATGCTGGCGACGCTCGAAGGCGCGCTAAGCCGGGGCTACCGGCAGGCGGCGATCCTGGGCAGCGACGCGCCCACGCTGCCGCTGGGGCATGTCCGGGCCTTGCTGGCAGCAGAGGCGGATGTGGCGATTGGTCCCGCGGAGGACGGCGGCTATTGGGGTATCGCCGCCCGGCGGGTCTCGCCGGCGATGTTTCTGGATGTCCCCTGGTCGGCGGCGGACACTCTGGAGCGGACCGTCGCCGCGTGCCGTTCCTGCGGGCTCGGCGTGGAGTTCGGGCCCCGGTGGTTCGACCTGGACTCGGCGGAGTCGCTGCGGCGATTGCGGCGGGACGCCCTGCCGCCTCACACCCGCGCCGCTCTCGATGAGATTCTGCGCGCCGGCGGGTCGCCGTAGCATCCTAGATGGCATGACTGAATTGAAGGAAGGCGACCAGGCGCCGGAGATTGCGCTGCCGGACGACACGGGCGGAGAATTCCGGCTCTCTACACACCGTGGCAAGACCGTGGTGGTGTACTTTTATCCGAAGTCGGACACGCCGGGTTGCACTACCGAGGCCTGCGAGTTCCGCGACGAAGCGGCGGCGTTCTTGAAGAAAGACGCGGTGATCGTGGGGATCTCGCCGGACAAGGTCAGCGCCCAGGCGAAATTCAAGACCAAGTACGGACTCCCGTTCACGCTGCTGGCTGACGAGAATCACCAGGCGGCGGAAGCGTACGGAGTGTGGAAGGAGAAGTCCATGTACGGCAAGAAATACATGGGCGTGGAGCGGACCACGTTCGTGATCGGCCCGGACGGGCGTATCGCCAGGATCTTCGGCAAGGTGAAGCCCAAAGGTCACGCCGCTGAAGTGCTGAGCGCGGTCTAAAAGCGGGGCCCGCGTTGATCACGGGCCCGCGATCTTACTTCTTTCCGATCCGGTACAGCTTCGTCCCGGTGCGAATGAACAGGCTGCCCTTGGCGATCGCCGGGGTGGCCATGCACAGCTCATCGAGCATGTTCTTGCCGATCACCTTGAATTCCGGCCCGTGCTGGATGACGTACGCTTCGCCGTCCTCGCTTAACACGAAGATCTTGTCGTTGTAAGCCCAGGGCGAAGCGGTGAAGGCCGATGCCGCCGGGTCGATGCGCTGCTTGGAATAGATTTCCTTGCCGGTCTTGGCGTCGTGCGCGGTGAAGAACCCGCGGTCCAGCAGCGTGTAGTACACGTCCTTGTAGACCAGCGGCGAAGTGTTGTACGGGCCCGCCTGCGGCAGGTACCAAGCGACATACTGATTCGAGGTCTGGCCTTTTTCCAGCGTGATGTCGCCCTTCGCGCCGGGCTTGATCGCGTACACCGGACGGTTCTGATCGCCCACGTAGCCGCTGGCGATGTACAGCAAGCCGTGCTGAGTAAAGGGCACCGGAATGGAAATGGAGGACATGCCCTTGAACTCCCAGATCAGCTTGCCGTCCAGGTCGTAGGAGCGGGTCTTGACCGTGCCGGGGGTCACGATTTCGGTCTTGCCGTCGTGTTCCCAGATGAACGGCGGCGCCCAGTTGGTCTTTTCGTCCGGGCGATCCGCCTTCCAGATCTCCTTGCCGGTCTTCTTGTCGAGCGCCAGCAGCCAACTGGCGTCGTCATTGTCGTTGACGATGTACAGCCGGCCTTGGTGCAGCACGGGTGAGGCGGCGGTGCCCCAGCCGAAGCGCGTGCGCACCGGCGGGAACTTCTTCTCCCACACCAGCTTGCCGCTCATGTCGAGCGCGTACACGCCGACGTTGCCGAAATAGGCGTAGATCATCTGGCCGTCGGTGACTGGCGTCTCGGACGCGTAGCTGTTCTTCAGGTGCCGGGGTCCGGCGGGGATGCCCTTATGGACCTCCTTCTCCCACAGGATCTTGCCGGTCTTGAAATCGAGGCAGTAGACCATCCAGCGGTGTTCTTCCTTGGGGGCGGGACGCTCGCCGCCGAAGTACAAACCCTTCTTCAGGGCTTCCTCGGGACCCGCGGATACGGCGCTGGTGAGGAACACCTTATCGCCCCAGATCACCGGCGAGGACCAGCCTCGACCGGGGACCTCGGTCTTCCAGATGACGTTCTCGGTCTCGCCCCACTTGTCAGGAAGGCGAGGATCATCGGCAACGACTCCCATCGAATTCGGCCCGCGGAACTGGGGCCAGTTGTCGACGGCAAGGAGGGCAGCAGCGGAGAAAGCAGCAAGAACAAGGGATCGCATGGCTGAAAATAGTCTATCGCCAAACAGCTGGCAGGGGCCAAGTGTCCCGGGCGCTCACCCGGAGTACGTCGCGACACGACCAGGAATTCAGCGGCCGGCGTAGTTTTGGGCGTAGTAGTTCTGATACTCGCCGGACTTCACTCGCGCCGTCCAGTCTCGGTTCGAGCGATACCAGTCGATGGTCTCCCGCAGGCCGGTTTCGAAGTCCACCTGCGGCTTCCAGCCGGTCTCACGCTCGATCTTCTCCGAGCTCAAGGCGTAGCGGCGGTCGTGACCGGGTCGGTCGGCGACAGTCTTCATCAGCGACTCCGGCTTGCCCACGGCGGCCAGGATCTTCTTCACGACCTCGATATTCGGCAGCGCGCGGGAACCGCCGATGTTGTACACCTCGCCGGCGCGGCCCTTCGCGATCACGGACAGGATGCCGCGGCAGTGATCGTCCACGTACAGCCAGTCGCGAATCTGCATGCCGTCGCCGTAGATCGGCAGCGCCTTGTCTTCGAGGGCGTTGGAGATCATCAGGGGGATCAGCTTCTCGGGAAATTGATAGGGACCGTAGTTGTTGGAGGCGCGGGTGACCGTCACCGGCATTTTGTACGTGGTGAAGTAGGACAGCGCCAATAGGTCCGAACCGGCTTTCGCCGCGGAATAGGGCGACGAGGTGTGCAGCGGGTAGTTCTCGTCGGCGTCGTGCGGCGGCTCGATGGACCCGTACACCTCATCGGTGGAAACGTGGAGGAACTTCGGAACCTTCAGCGTTCGGGCGGCCTCCAGCAGCACGAAGGTGCCTCGGAGGTTGGTTTCGAACACCGGAGCCGGCGACAGGATGGAGCGGTCCACGTGCGACTCCGCGGCGAAGTGCACGATCACATCGGGCTTCTCCTCCTCCACCGCCCGATTCACCGCCGCCGCGTCGCAGATATCCGCATGGATGAAGCGATACCGCGGATCCGATGCCACCGAGGCCAGATTCTCCAGATTGCCCGCGTAGGTCAGCTTGTCGAAGTTGACCACGCGCTGCGCGTCCTTGCCCGACAGCAGCAGGCGCACGAATGCCGAGCCGATAAAACCGGCTCCCCCCGTTACCATGAATTTCATTTGTGTTGTGTTTCCCAGTCGTAATTGATGCCGGGCTCGTCGTAGGGAATCCGGCCTTCGTCCTTCGGATCGTAGAGGCGGTTGGTGACGTACACCAGGATCGCCGGGTCGGTTCCGATGACTTTGTATCCGTGACCCACGCCCGGCGGAATCAGAATGTGCCAGGGCCGCAGGTGACCCACGTACATCGTGTTCTTGAGACCATGAGTGCGCGAGCCTTTTCGCAGATCCACCAGCGCCACCTGAAGCATCCCCGACACCGGCAACCACAGGTCCGTCTGCTTGTCGTGGTGGTGGAACGCCTTGATTGTTCCGGGGTAGCTGAGCGCGGTGGACACCTGAGTGGTGGAAGGGTGGAAATCCGCCACCACGCCCTGCCCAATGCGCGCCACTTCCATGAAGTAACCGCGGTCGTCAGGCCACAGCGGGTTCGGGGAAATGCGAACGCCCTCAATCAGATCCGCGGATTGCGGGGAGGTGATCAACTTGCCGATACCGCGTTCGCAACGCGGAATCTCCAGGGGAACGGTCATCGCCGGAGCCGCCATACGTTCAGGGTAACGTGCGCGTGGGGTGAGAACAAGTCCGTCAGTACTGGGTACTTGGTTGGGATTTCGCCCTACCAGATACCGATCAGCTTCCACCAGTTGAAGCCGACAATGGACCAGATGGCGATGTTCACGAAGGAAACGATGAACCCCGTCCGCCACCAGTCCTTCATCGACACATACCCCGCCGCGTAGTACATCGGCGACGGCGTCGTGCCGTAATTGGTCAGCCCGGCGGCCAGATTGGTGAAGCAGGCGAAGGCGTAAACGATCAGCCCCAGCGGCGCGCCCTTGGCGATCAGCACCGCCAGAAACGGCGGGTACATCGACAGGATGTGCGCGGTGATACTCGCGAAACCGTAGTGCGCGTAGTAGTAGATCACCAGGGCGATCGCGAACAGGCCGATCCATCCGAACCCGGCGAAGGTGCTGCCGACTCCGTTCGCGAAAGCCGTCGTGACGCCAGTATCGTTGAGCGCCTTGCCCAACCGCAGCAGCCCGCCGTACCAGACGAAAAGATCCCAACCAGCGCGTTCGTTCTTCACGTCCTCCCAGTCAAGAACTCCGGTGACCAGCAGGGCGCATGCGCCGGCGAGCGCGGTGACGGTGATGTCGATCCCGTGCCAATTGGAAGTCACCCAGGTTCCGCAGACTCCGATGAAGACGGCGGTGAGTATCTTCTCGCTTTCCTTGAGAGGGCCCATTTCGCGGAGCTGGGAGGCGGCGAACTCTGCAGCTTCCGGTGTCCTGGTGATCGCCGGCGGGTTCAGCTTCATCACCACCCACGGCACCACCGCCAGGGAGCAAAGTCCGGGAACGATGCCCGCTACGAACCAACTCGTCCACGTAACCGTTTGTCCGAACTGGCCGGCGATCTGCGCCGCCAGCGGGTTCGACGCCTGCCCGGTATAAAACATGGCCGCGGTGACGCAGATGCTTTGGTAGACCGCGACGATCAGGAACGATCCCAGCAGCTTGGCTGTCGGTCCCGGCGAAGACCCGTAGAGTTCGCAGATCGACCTGGCCACCGGCAGCACGATGCCGCCGGAGCGCGCGCCGTTGGACGGGATCATGCTGGCGAGCACCATGTCCGACATCGCCAGCGAGTACGACACACCCAGCGAACTCCCGCCGAACCAGCGCACGAATACCAGCGCGATGCGGCGCGCCAGCCCGGTGTTGATCAGCGCGCGGGAAATGAAGAAGGCGGCCATCACCAGCCAGACGGAGGAATCCGCATACCCCGCAAGAGCCTCGCTGACCTTCAAGCCGCCGATGATCGAGGACAGCGTTACGGCCAGCAGCACCAGCGCGCCGCCGGGGATCGGCTGCGTGATGGAGCCTGCGATGGTCGCCGCGAAGATGCCGGTCAGGCGCCAGCCTTCCGGTTTCACGGTTTCCGGGCGGGGAATCACGTAGACGACGAAGAGGTAGACCAGCACCAGCAGCGCCAAGCCTCGGAACACACGAAGGCGGTCGGAAGTGGATACATCAGCCATGAGTGGAATCAGTCAGCATATCCCGAACTCCGCCCGTAAGGGGTAGCCACGGCGTACCGGCGGGAAATTAGATCCACCGTTGGGTACTGCTTCGCAGCTTCGCGGCGCACACTGTGGTCGTGATGAAGCCGACGATTCTGCTGCCCCTGGTGAGCACCCTCCTGACCGCCGGACCGCTGTATCAGATCGCCGACCTGGGATCGCTGGGGGGCGGCAGCTCGGCGGCGTTCGGCATCAACGCTTCGGGCGCGGCGGTAGGCGCTTCGCGCACCGCCTCCGGCATCGATGTCGCGTTCCGCAACGATGCGCTGCTGTATCCCCTGGCGGCGACGCGTTCCACCGCCGCCGCGATCAACGACAGCGGCATGATCGCCGGAACCGTGTTCGGACCCTCCGGCGCGCAGGCGGTGCTGTGGTCCAACGGGCAGGCAAGCGCGATCGCCGGGCCAGGATCGTACGCGATGGGCGTCAATAACAGCGGCTGGGCTACAGGATCGGCGCAAGGCAGCGCATTTCGGTGGAATGGCGTCGCGCTGGAAATTCTGAATCTCGGCTACTGGAGCGCGGGCTATGCAATCAACGCGTCCGGTGCGATCGCCGGCTACGCGGAGATTACTTTCGGCCGGTTTACCGCATTCCTGTGGGACGGAAGTAACATCACGCTGCTGCCCCCGGTGGGCGGAAGGTCCAGTTACGCGATGGCGGTCAACGACGACGGGGTTGTCGCGGGATCCTCGACCAACCAGGCGGGTTATAGCCGGGCGACGATGTGGCAGGACGGCGCCGCCCGCGATCTCGGCACGCTGGGCGGAGTGGCGAGCTTCGCCTCCGGCATCAATGCCTCAGGCTCGGTGGTCGGATCGTCTTTCGATCACTCCAACAGCTACACGCGCGCCTTCCTCTACCAGAACGGCACCATGCTGGACCTCAATTCTCTATTGCTTTCGCCCGCGGGATGGCTGCTGACCGCCGCCTACGGCATCAACGGCTCCGGGCAAATTGTGGGGACGGGAATCTATCAGGGAGAGTACCGCGC